>JACOSX010000017.1 GCA_016178625.1 Ignavibacteria bacterium | reverse complement strand
GAGGGCACCGCCCGCGCAACGTTCCGCAGCGCTCTCATGAGTGAGCGAATCTTTTGTGGTTGCGCATGTGTTCGATGAACAGATTCATTCAAACAAGCAATTCAAAATACTATTGACCAACTGTCTCCTCAAACTTCGGGGTCGACGACTCGACTCGTCGAGGAGGCTGCGCAACCACTCGCGAACGAATGGCTGCGGAACACGGCAAACACCCACCAAGCCGAGCCTCCCAAAAGGTGAAGCATGTCGGCTTGGCTCCTGCTTCGTACTTCCCGCGCAACGGACGTTAAGCGCAATGCCCACTCAATAATTCCTAACCAATAAAGAAAGGAGCTACACTATGACGATACGCGCAGCATACTTTCTGGTTTTATTTCTCGCGACAGCAGCTTTTTACAATTCGGGTGCATTGGCCCGCCAGGACCCTGGCGAGAAATACACCTCACCGCTGCGTAACTTCAGCATCACGGTTCCGAGCTATCCCCTCGGAACAAAGGTTGAGGAGTCGAACGACAAAATTCACGGGTGGGTCGGCTTTAAAGGTGGTGCCGGCGATGCGGCTCGCATCGGTTACCAGCGACTTGACCCCCCACCCTCCGTTGGCAATCCCGACTCCCTGATCGCGTTGTCCCGTGCGGCACTTGCCGGACTCGATTCCTTATCCCGCGCGATGCTTCGTAACATCGTTGCTGGCCTCGACTCCTTGTCCCGCGATTCACTTCTCACGCATATCGTTCAGCAACTCCCGCGCACGAACATAGACATTGCGCACCAGCGCCCCCCAGCCCCGGACTCGATTATCATAGAGTTAGCCGCGCTCTTGTATGGCTTCATTGCCAATGTTCAGCAACAACTTATGGCCCATTACGACGCGCGCCTCATAAGCCGGGAACCCGTAGTTCTCGACTCGACGCTCATGGTTTTTACCGTGGCAGTGTCTCCGGAAGGCTCGGAAAACGTCGACATGGCCACCGGTAAACATCTGGATGTCGGCTTCGGACATTTGGTGTTCATCAAAGGGGGCTTTCTCTACAATCTCTTCGTGCAGCCGAACGGGTTTGCGGCCGCCATGGCCCCGAAAGATCCAAATGCACCGAATGGGGTGGTACAAACCGCAAGACGGCTCGTTCAAACGCTTTACAGGTCCATCGCGTTCCAGTAGCCGCCCCTCGGGGGGGCGATAGCTGCGGGTAGCTGAGCAAGCTGCATCCATCCTTCGGTCATGAAATGGTTTCCCGCTTTCAGCGGGACAAGCTGTGACCGCCTGGTTGAGCTCACCCTGTAAAAAATATCCACCACACCACCGCAAACACCGGAATCAAAATCGGAAGGGAGTACTTGGCGATGTAGCCGCCGAAACTCGGGCACTCGGCGCCGGATTGCTCGGCAATCGACTTCACCATAAAATTCGGTCCGTTACCGATGTAGGTGTTCGCCCCGAAGAACACGGCAGCAATGGAGATCGCCTTCAGGTAGATGTTGTGGTTGCCAATCAGATAAGAAATCTGGATGTCATCAACGGGCACTTGTCCCGTCGCGACAAGATCGGAGTGGTACTTCATCAACGTTGCAAACGTGTTTCGAACCTCTTCGGCATGCGCGCCGCCGATGTTTGCAATGTCTGAACCATGTGTCGAGATCAAATGCTGCACCTGACTCACAATGTTCTGATCGACAAAGAGTCCAATTGAGGCACTGAGGAAGTTGAGATAGGTCGGTGCGTTGTCGAGAACGCTTGACAGGATCCCCGTCCCCCAGTAGAACTGTCCCGCTGAGGTAATGCCGATTGTTGTCGCGTTCAGTTCCAGCCAATCGAGCGCGGGGACCATTGTGGCAAAGATTCCCAAAAACAGAATCGCCACCTCCTTGATCGGCACGAAGTTAAAATTATTTTTATTGTGGATCTCTTTCTTCGTCGTGACATATGAGCCGGTAGCCGCAATCACCATTAACAATTCACGCAGCATCACGGGATGCTCGATAAACACCGCCAGGAGAATCACGGCGAGGAAAAAGATATTGTGCAAACCGCTCACCTCCGCCTTCTCATGCAGCTCCGTTTCAGGAACGTGTTTCTTGCTTGCCTCAAATTTCTTGAAGCTCAGATAATCAATCACAAAAAATATCACGAGCACGCTCGCGACCGCGATTGACCAGATATGCCAGACGTATTCCAACACCCAGAAAAATGGAACCCCCTTCAGATAGCCGAGGAACAGCGGCGGATCGCCGATCGGCGTGAGCGCGCCGCCAATATTGCTGACGATGAAAATAAAAAACACGACGTGGAAACCGCGCAAGCGATACTTGTTCACGCGGAGGTACGGACGAATCATGATCATCGATGCGCCGGTCGTCCCGAGAAAGTTCGACGCCACCGCACCGATCGCAAGAACGATGACGTTTGCAATCGGGGTGGACTTCCCTTTGAGCCGGATGTGGATCCCTCCTGCAACCACAAACAGCGATCCGATGAGGATGATGAAACTGAGATATTCGATCCCCGTGTGCACCATTCGTTCCGTATTGTCGAGGAAAAAGAGGTAATAAACCACCGTAATTGCCCCCAGAACGACTGAAACGGCAGGATAGTACTTCTCCCACCAGCGCTTGCTCAAAAAGGGTATTACGGCGATTGAGAGTAAGAGCAGGATAAAAGGAATAATCATCAGCGGACTAACGGGGACTGTCATATTTCCCTCATTCGCCAACGCAGGAGTTGCCGCCAGAAGTAATAATCCAAGAACAGGAAGAAGGAAACGCGACAGCCTTCGACTTGTCATCTGGCAGGCTGCGTTAACTCAACACGGTGAGCAAAGGGTAACGATGGTTTCACTTCGGACCGTACAGTCGAGACGATGTGTTGTGTCGTAGATGCGGATTGCTTGAGGAATGTTCCGGGATAGACGCCGATCCAAACGATGAACACGAGCACGGGAACAAGCACGGCAATCTCACGTGGAGAGAGATCGGCAAGTCCCTGATTCACCGGGTTGGTAATCTTACCGAAGATGACACGCTGGTACATCCAGAGAAGATAGACCGCAGCAAGAATGACCCCCGTTGCCGCGAAGATTGCGAACCAGTGACTCATCATCACGGAATGAAACGCACCGAGAAGGATCAAAAACTCACCGACAAACCCGTTGAGACCAGGCAATCCGATTGACGAGAGCGAAACAATCATGAAAAACGTGGCGAACAGCGGCATCACCTTTGCCAGACCGCCGAACTCATCGATCATCCTCGTGTGTCGGCGATCGTAAAGCATCCCCACGATCAAGAAGAGCGCACCAGTGGATAATCCATGATTCACCATCTGGATGATCGCTCCCTGAATTCCCTCCTCAGTAAGAGCAAAAATTCCGAGAACGACAAATCCCAAGTGGCTCACCGATGAATACGCGACCAGCTTCTTGATATCTGTCTGCACCATTGAGACGAGCGCTCCATAAATAATTCCAATGACCGCGAGCGCTGAGATGTATGGAAGGAAAATCACCGTCGCTTGGGGAAACAGCGGAATGCAAAATCTGAGAAGCCCATACGTTCCCATCTTGAGGAGAACGCCGGCGAGGATCACACTGCCGGCAGTCGGCGCCTCGACGTGTGCGTCTGGAAGCCATGTGTGAAACGGGAAGAGCGGTACCTTGATCGCGAAACTCAGTGCAAACGCGAGGAACATCCACGTCTGGATTGCCAAAGGAACACTCGGACCAATTGCGTAGAGCTGCAGCAGATCTGTCGTGAACCGACCGTTGGGTTGAGTGGAAGCATAATACCCTAACCAGATGATTGCAACCAACATCAAGAGACTGCCGAACATCGTATACAGAAAAAACTTGATGGCGGCATAAATCCGGTTTTGCCCACCCCAGATTCCGATGATGAAGTACATAGGGATGAGCATCGCTTCCCAGAAGATGTAGAACAGGAACATATCGAGCGAACAGAAAACACCGAGCATCCCCGTCTCAAGCAGCAACAACATGATGGTGTATTCTTTCACGCGCTTCTCAATCGATGCCCAGGAGGAAAGCATCGCAATCGGAGTAAGAAAGGTTGTCAGGAGAGCGAGAAGTAATGAGAGTCCATCGATCCCGACATTGTAAGAAACATTGAATGCCGGTATCCACATGACCTTGTGCGTGAACTGCATGTCGGATTTCGTTGGATCAAACCCAAAATAGAGAAACAATGAGAGAAAGAATGTAAGAAGGCTGATCGCAAGACCGGCTGTTTTGATCGCGGTTTTCCACTCCCCTCCTGCAAATAAGAGAAGCGCGCTGCCAACAAGCGGCAGGAAGATCACGTATGTAAGAATGTTGGACATCACTTCATCGGAGTATGAGAATTCCCAGGATAACAATAACCCCGACCACAAATGCCAGGGCGTAACCTTGCGCAACACCTCCCTGAATTCGTCTCAGCCATCCGCTCGCACCCGCTGTGAGTTTTGCCGTGACATTGACCATCCCATCAATTACATTGACGTCAACACCTTTCCACAAGAGTTTATCCGAGATCTTAACCGTTGGCGTCACAACCGTAACATCATAGACCTCATCGACATAGTACTTGTTCCAAAGCAAGCGATAGATACCTTTGAACGATGTAGAAAGTTTCGTCGCAACTTCGGTTCTCTTGAGATAGAGTAATCGAGCAAGGTATATTCCGGCGATGCCTGCAATCACCGAAGCAGCCATGAGGATGTACTCCAATGAAGAGCTTATTTCAGTAGCAGTTGAGAGATGAGTCTGCGCCCTCTCGAACACCGGTTCAAGCCAATGCTCAATGGCATTGCCCCCGCCGAGACTCACCGGTATGCCGACCAATCCACCGACGATTGAAAGCACTGCAAGAACAATCAGAGGAACTGTCATTACGCGCGGGGCTTCGTGTGGATGCTTGTCATGTCCCCATCGTTCCTCACCTTCGAACGTTAAGGAAACGAGCCGGAACATGTAGAATGCCGTAAGCCCAGCCGTCACCCATCCGATCAGCCAGAACACCACTGATCCTTGAGTGAAGGCTCGAAACAAGATTTCATCCTTGCTGAAAAATCCTGATAGCGGCGGGATACCGGCAATCGCAAGGGCAGCGACGAGAAATGTTTTGTACGTCGTAGGCATTTTCGATTTCAAGCCCCCCATGTTCTGGATGTCTTGCTCTTCATGCATTGCATGGATGACAGCGCCGGCACCGAGGAACAGAAGTGCTTTAAAGAACGCATGAGTCATGACATGAAAGATACCGGATGCAAAGCCGCCCACACCAAGTCCGAGAAACATGTATCCAAGCTGACTGATGGTCGAATACGCAAGCACCTTCTTGATGTCGTTTTGCACCAAGCCCATTGTTGCTGCAAACAGCGCGGTAGCAACACCGATGATGGCAACAATTTCCATCGTGGCAGGCGCGAGAGCATACAGTATGGAACATCGTGCAACCATATACACGCCGGCAGTTACCATCGTTGCCGCGTGGATGAGAGCACTCACTGGCGTCGGTCCTGCCATGGCATCGGGCAACCAAACGAACAGTGGGATCTGTGCAGATTTTCCAGTGGCACCGACAAAAAGGAGAAGCGTTATCCAGAATATTGTTTTATCGCCGGCAGTAACGAGTGCAGATGCGCGGGAGAAGACATCTTCGAAGGTCAGACTCCCGAAGAGGTTGAAGATCAAGAACATTGCAATGAGAAATCCGAAATCGCCGATGCGATTAACCACGAATGCTTTCTTCGCCGCGTCGCTTGTCGTTGCACTGCCGGTCTTATATCCTCCTGTATCAAATTTCTTGTCGTGCCAGAATCCTATCAACAGGTAGGAACATAATCCCACACCCTCCCATCCCAGAAACATTAGAAGGAAATTGTTTGCCAGGACAAGGTTAAGCATCATGAAGATGAAGAGATTCAAATAAGCAAAAAACCGCCAGAAAGCCGGATCACCATGCATGTAGCCGATGGAGTATACATGAATAAGAAACCCGACGCCCGTGACGATCAACGTCATCAGGATGGAAAGCTGGTCGACCTGATATGCCACATTGATTGAGAGTGAACCGGCACTCATCCAGTTGAAGACGGTAATGACATGAGAACGATCCTCGACGGGCGTCCGAAGCATCTCCAGAAACATCATCGCGGCGATCGTAAATGACGCCCCTATGACTCCGCTTCCGATAAGACCGCTCAGTCTTTCCGAATGCAGCTTCTTGCCGAACAACCCGTTGATGAGGAAGCCGAGCAGGGGCAGAAGCGTTATATAGCTGACAAGATTATACACTGACGATTCCCAGACTTTTCACCATTTCATGATGTTGATTTCATCGATGTTCACTGTCTGTTTATTTCGGAACAGTGCAATGATGATCGCCAACCCTACGGCAGCTTCGGCAGCAGCAACAGCCATGACAAAGAAGACAAGAATTTGCCCCCTTGTGTTTCCGTGAAATGCCGAAAACGCGACAAGGGAAAGGTTGACGGAGTTCAACATCAGTTCGATGCACATAAACACGATGATTGCATTGCGGCGGGTAAGCACACCTACGACACCGATCGTGAACAGGATAGCACTTAAGAAGACAAAATAATTTAGTGGAATACCGCTCATCTTCATCCCTAGTGAAATTTTTTCTTCGCTAGCACAATCACGCCGACCATCGCTGCAAGAAGAATCAACGACGTGACCTCGAACGGAAACAGATACTCTGAATACAGCGACCGTCCGATGAATTCCACTGTTCCTATCTCTGCTGCTGCCGGATGAAATGAACCATGAGTTCCACCGAGAGAGACGCCCACCCCCAGAGCAATCTCCACCAGAGCGGCGCCTGCCGCGATAGCGGCGATCCAGTACCTATATGTCGTCTTTTCAGCGAGACGGCTTTCATCTCCAAGATTGAGCAGCATGATCACAAAGAGAAAGAGTACCATGATCGCGCCTGCATACACGAGAATTTGGATGATGGCGATGAACTGGGCGTGCAGGATGAGGTACACGACCGCGAGACAAAAGAAATTCACGATGAGGAACAACACGCTTTTGACGGGATTGCGGCGGGTAATCATGAATACAGCAGAAACAATCGCAAGTGCGGCGACGAGGAAAAAGAAAATTATCTCAACATTCATTCAGGATGTTCGAAAAAAGTCGCCTAAAGATACCAATAAAATCTGAAACTTTCAAAAGAAGTAGTAGTGCGCGCTCAGTTGCGGAAGTGGCAAGATCGTCCCGTCGCTGAAATACGTGAAGAGGAATTCTCCGGCAACATGAAACGATTCCAAATTCTTCCATTCCCCACCGATTCCAAATCCGATTCGGAATGGTGCAGCAAGATCGTTTTTTCCATCCTCTCCCGAGTAAAAATATCCGAGAGCCCCGGCGATTAAAAACCGTGTCGATTCACCCCGGACAAGATCATATTGGAGTTCCACGCCAAGGTTATAATGAAGTTTGCGATCGACTTTGATGATTCCACCGACGACCTGATATGAGACGTCACCCGGCAGATGATGACGAAAGCTGAGCCCAAATCCACTCGCGAGGCCCGCGGAGAATCCCAAACCGAAAACAGAGCGATCAATTTGGTTAGAGCCTTCTTTGGGCTTTGATACTTGCGCGTGAGATGAGCTGACCACGAGAACAACACAGATCATTAATAACACACGTTTCATATCATTGTTTGCATCAATGAGCGCGGATGAGTGTGAGGAGGTCCCGGAGATTCGGGCGCTTCCCGTACATCAATATTGTCGTTCGGAATATCTTTCCTGCAATCCATATTGCCGCGAGAGCCGAGACCGCGACCATTGCAAGACTACCAACAATCTCCAGGGTGCCGGGCATCTGAATTGGAATACGTATCGCCATCATGGATGGCGTGAGGAGCGGAATGAACGATAGCACTTTTGCCAGGGTAGAGTTGGGGTTTTGTATGACCGACATTGCGAAGATGATCGGTACGACGAGTATGATCATAAGGTAGCCGTTCATCTGTTGCGCTTCTTGTTCAGTTGAGACGGGCGATCCCGCCGCGACGAAGATAGCTGCATACAGCAGATAGCCGAGGATGAAGTACGCCAGCATGAGGAGCGCACTTGGAAGCGAGATAAGCGTCACGGCGAACTTTATACTGATCGCAACACCGATCACTACCCAAAACGCCATCTGCGTGAGCCCGAGGAGACTGAGACCCATAATCTTTCCCGCCATGAGATCGTTTGCCGAACATGATGACATGAGCACTTCAACAACCCGATTGGATTTCTCTTCGAGCATACTGCGCACAAGTAACTGTCCCGATGTGACGACAAGAAAAAACATCATCATCATGAAACCATACGCCGAGAGAAACACTTGCTCGAAGCCCGACTCCTCCTCTTTGCCGGTTTTTGAAAGCTTGATCGTTTTCATCTCGATCTGCGCCGTCAGGTCCTTCACGATGGTAGGATCAAATCCACGTGAACGGAGCTTCTTATCCACCACGATGTCTCGAATCGTGCTCGTGAATCTCTCCTGAACCTTAAAGTCGCCGATGTTTTGCGAGCGATACTCGACCAGCGTGTCCGTCGCGATCGACTTGCCGATAACAATATATCCCTCAATCACATCTGTAATGACCAGTGAATCGGCTTGGACCTTACCCACCGCAAGATCGCCGCTTGATCCGGCCGCGATGGTGCGAAGAATATAATTCGGCTGACCGTTGGGGAGCTTATACTTCTCCTCTATCGCCTTTGACAACGGCTGAACCAATTCGCCGGATTGATCAATAACACCGATGACTTTGCTCTCCGTGTCCGCTCGTGTTGCCAGCAAGGTCGGGAGAACACTCACTGCCACCATAATCGTCGGCGTGAGAAAGAGGGAGATAAGAAAAGCTTTCGATTTGATTTTCTCCAGATATTCCCACTTCGCGACTGCAAAGGCTTTCATCATTTCACTGGCTCCATTGCCTCGGTGAGTTTCTTTTCTCCGCCTACCAGATCGAGGAAGATTGCATTCAGGGACGGCTGAAGCGTCTCGAACTTCCTGATGTCGAGTCGCTGAGACAAATCCCGTAACACTTCATGCGGTTTACTATGGCTATTGAGAATTAACTCGGCAAAGTTTTCATAGATGTGTGCCGTTTTCACAGCAGGATGTGTTGGAAGGAAGTTGCCGTCACCCTCATATTCAAGATGGACGGTATTTTTCCCGTACCGACTCTTCACCTCGGTAATTCCTCCCTCGAGGACCACTCTTCCTTTGTTGATTAAACAGATCGCATCACAAAGCTTCTCTGCTTGATCCATCTGATGCGTTGAAAAGATAATTGCTTTGCCGCGTTGCTTCAGCTCCATCAAAATATCTTTGAGGAGAATTTGATTCAGGGGATCAAGACCGGAAAACGGTTCATCGAGAATCACCAACTGTGGATCGTGCAGTATGGAAATGATGAACTGCACTTTTTGTTGGTTCCCTTTCGAAAGCTCTTCGAGCTTTCGTTCGTAGTAGGTGAGTAAATCAAATCGCTTCAACCAATCGTACGCGCGACGCTTCGCCTCAGCTCGTTCAATCCCCTTCAGGCTTGCAAAGTAGAGAATGGCATTCAGCAGTTTGTTCTTCCTGTACAACCCCCTCTCCTCCGGTAGATAGCCGATCAGGTTGCGGGTCTGTTCCTCGAACGGTTTCCCATCGAATGTAATCGATCCTGCATCTGGCTGAATGATGTTGAGAATCATCCGGATCGTGGTTGTCTTTCCCGCGCCATTGGGACCGAGCAAACCCAGAATTGCTCCGCGGTTTACGGCTAATGAGACATCATCAACGGCAAGAACTGTTGAATACTGTTTGCGGAGGTGAGAAACCGTGAGCATGAATTTCGACTACGGTGTGAGACGATAGATCATGCGTGGGAATGGAATCGTCTCTCGCACATGGTCGAGACCGCAGATCCATCCCACCGTCCTCTCGACACCAAGACCGAAGCCTGCATGCGGCACAGAACCATATCGCCGCAGATCAAGATACCACTCAAAGGCTGACTGAGGAAGACCATGCTCGTGAATTCTTTTCACCAGCGTATCATAATCGTCTTCGCGCTGGCTGCCGCCGATGATCTCGCCGTATCCCTCCGGCGCGAGCACATCCATCGCCAATGCAAGAGCTTCATTTTGAGGGTCCCGCTTCATGTAAAAAGCTTTCACCTGTGCCGGATAGCGGTGCACGATGACAGGTCGATCGAATTGTTCTGAGATGACCGTTTCATCCGTCCCTCCGAAGTCGTTTCCCCATTCGAAACTGATTCCCTTCTTCTTAAGGATATCAACTGCCTCCGTGTATGAGATCTTCGGGAGGGGCTTCTTCACGTTTTCCAAAAACTTTGTATTGCGTTCGAGAGTCTTCAGCTCCTGGGAACGATACTTGAGGACCGATGCAACAACATGTTCGAGGAATTCTTCAGCGAGTTCCATGTTATCGTTCAGATCGTTGAAGGCAACTTCCGGTTCCACCATCCAGAACTCGGTGAGATGCCTGCGGGTCTTCGATTTCTCCGCACGAAAGGTTGGACCGAACACATAAATCTTACCGAGTGCGATAGCTCCGGCTTCACCATACAGCTGTCCTGATTGGGTGAGATACGCCTTGCCGAGATCGAAGTAATCCGTTTCAAACAGCGTACTTGTGCCTTCGCAAGCGGCGGGAGTGAAAATCGGCGCGTCCATCAGGATAAAGCCGTGGTTATCAAAAAATTCCCTGATCGCAGTGATAATTTGATGTCGGATCCGGAGGATAGCATGTTGCCGTGAAGAACGCAGCCAGAGATGACGATGATCCATGAGGAAATCGACGCCGTGTTCTTTCGGAGTAATGGGATACTCTTTCGCAATGCTGATGACCTGAAGATTCGAGAGCTCCATCTCGTATCCGCCCGGAGCGCGATCGTCCTTCTTGATCTTGCCGATGACAGTCAATGACGATTCCTGGGTGAGACTATCAAAATGATTGAACACATCATCGGGAATCATTCCCTTGACCATCACACACTGCAGCAATCCGGTACCATCGCGCACGACGATGAAGCGAATCTTTCCGCTGGAGCGCTTGTTATACACCCATCCTCGGATTGCTACTTCTTCACCAACATGCTTTGAAAGCTCTTCGATGTAAACGCGTGCCATATCTGAATGTGAGTTGATGGTTGAAACGGTGAAAATATATGAAAGAAAAAGGGAATGTACAAAAAGGATGGGCTCCGCTCCCCCTACGCTCTGCATCGGAACACCTTATCCATTCTAACGGAGACCATCGGAACGAGGAGAAAAGCAGATGAGCCTTCGAGTTCAGAGTAACCCTCCTCGCTCCCACGCTCAGCGTGGAAGCGGTCGACAGGGATTACGTTCCGTTGCAAGAGCGGCAGAACGAGATCAGAGAATCAGCCCTTGTCCCGGCGACTCACCCTCTCCAACTCCGCAATCACCAATCGCACATCGTCATCCAAGAAATGCCGCGAGAATCGTCGCGCGCGGCGCACCTCGTTGCCGTCGATCTCGGCGAAGACCAAGTCTTCTTCAAACAATTTCGCCTGGACAATCACCTCGCCATCCGGTCCAACGATCTCCGAGCCACCCCAGAAATTTACGCCATCCTCGAAGCCAACCCGGTTGCAGAAGATCACGTATGAGCTCAGCAGTCGGGCAAATGCTCTGTGCTGCTCGGAGTTTATTTTCGCGATCTGAATTGCCTTCTCTCCTGTCAGCCGTGTCGGGCTTGCCGACATGCCGATGATAACCTGTGCACCATCCTGCGCTAAGATATACGGCAACGGAAGATGCCAGAGGTCTTCACAGATAAGGACGCCGAGTCGTCCAACATTCGCATCAACCGCTCGCACACTGCCGCCAGGACTGAAGTAGCGCAATTCCTCGAACATGCCGTACGTCGGTGGATAGATCTTGCGATGGACGGATCGCACGCTTCCCTTCTCAAACAAGAACGCCGCATTGTGAATGTTGTATTCTTTCGATTCTTCTACACATCCGAGGAGAATGGAAATCTCACGACTCTCTTTGATCAGCTCTGCCAGAAGCTTTTCGTCATCGGGACGGATGGCAACTTCCCAATTGATGTCGCGAATAGAGTAACCGCTAAGGCTCAGCTCAGGGAAAACGACGAGATCGGCTCCACCATCCTTTGCCCGTCGGACAAAATCGAGGTGATGCTTGATGTTGCGGTGAAGATCACCGAGGACATTATCGACTTGAGCAAGAGCGATGGTAAATTTCATGCGATACCGGCCGCAAGAGGATATACAAGATGGTGAAGTAATAGATGGAACCAATTAGACTTTCTTCGGCGTTTGTAGTTTCCAACGTGGCCGAAGATTCTCATTTTTTCACCATTAAGAGCTGAAGAAGCGTTAAAGTGATTGGGACAATGATCCCCGTCAGCAATGTCACAAGATTCTGAGTGTTGAAGGGCCACTCGGGCAACACAGCGACTTCGTCAAACGTTTTCTTCATGCGATCGAACGTTGCCATATTCACCTCGTCAGGTTCCTTCAAGAGGATCTCTAGCGCAACCATCATGCGCTTCGAAATCGTGTTAAGCTTATCCCGTTTCTCGTTCATCATACAGAGATGGACATTGTACTGTGTCAGAAAGAACCATATGATCGCCCATATGAATACGATGAGCAGAACAATGTAGACGGTCATTGGGATCAAAGTTGGTGCTAGATATAAATTCAACCCCACCAAGAATGTGAGAAGCACTCCACCGAGATCAATTTTCATAAGGAACGATCCTACCGACATAAGATTATCATGATGATGTGCATAAAAATTGATTGATAGATTTTTTCTCGCCAGCCTAGAAACAAAAATGCTGATGTTGGCAAAGGGCCATTGTGACGCCGCTGCCATCGACATCACGCAAATAATCACAATGTTATCATACCAGCGAAGTAAGGCGTCGTCTTCCCAAGAATTCCACTGCGTATACCACAGGATCCCCGCCACAAGTAGAGAGAAGAGGCTTCCCGTCACGGCAGATTTTCGTAAGTTATACATCTGATCCACCGACCTTAGGTACCATCGATGCACAACAGCCTTTTCAGGCTGTCTGATGAACGAACAGATAACCTGTTCTAGCTTTTGGAATCGCGATCGCGACCACGCGATCTCGATGAGCGCGAGGGAGGAAATAAAAAGCCAGAGCAAAAAGGTAATCCAAGCCGGTTCTTCGATCCGATGAATCCAAATGATAAGACATCTCCCACCTATCATGATAGGTATGCCAAATGCAATCCATCTTAGCGCTTTGGTCATAAGCGGTCTCCCAATTGTACTAAACCCAATAATATGAAAATATACGGATTAAATGAGATCACCACGCACTATTTGTAGGGTTTGCCGATCTCCCGCTACAGGTTCGAAGGACATGGTAGTATGAGCAGCGTAACATCCAGTGTCATGAAAGGTCAAGCATCTTGATGTCTTTAATGTACCGAACAGTCTTGTCGACTTTGAGCGTCTTGAGCTTTTCCAATTTATCCATAATGCGGTCGACGTTCTCATCGATAATCCTTGTGTAGTTTTTCAGCTCATCCGATTCAAAACGTTCTTTGAACTCTACTGCCAGCGACTTCATTTCTCTCAGTGGAACTTCAAAATCATGTACCATGCCGGAGAGTGTATCACGGATTGCTTTTAACCGCTGTTGACTAATCTCCAGTTCAGCCAGTTGAGTCTTCAGACGATGTTTCTCTACGACATTCAAGACTGTCTTCGGAAGGACTGGCGACGAGATTTCCTCTTTCACCAAATAGTCATCCACTCCAAGCTTCATCACGTCGAGCGCGAGATCGAAATCTTTGTTCACAGTCAGAAAGACGACTGGTATCCGGAATCTTTTTTCCAACAATTCCCGTGTGATCTCCAAGCCGTTCTTGCCCGGGAGAAAGTAGTCCATAAGAATAATATCGAAATTGTTTTGGTGTGACTTCAACTCTGCCATCGTTTCAGCATAATTCTCTTTCCACGTCACCTCGAACCGATCTTTTTCGAATCGCTGGAGGTAGACCTGAACAAGTTTTGCAAAGTCTTTGTTGTCTTCAACAAGAAGGATGCGAATTTTATTATTTTCCATGTACGATCCTATGATTCATGTGATTGCAATTTCGGCAGCGTGAAGGAGAACGTTGAGCCTTTGCCCGGTTCTGAATCAACCCAAATGCTCCCTTTATGTAATTCGATGATTTTCTTAACAATAGCTAAACCAGCCCCACTTCCTTCATACTCTTCTCGACGATGGAGGCGTTGAAAGATCACGAAGATTTTCTCGTGAAAGTCTTTGTCAATGCCTATGCCATTGTCCTTTATAGTGAAAAGATAAGAATTATTTTCCGCATTTTGAAATCCGATCTCGACGCGGGGATTGGGTTTGTCATTGAATTTGATTGCATTCCCAATCAAGTTTCGGAACACGATTTTCAGGTGAGTTTCATTGCCGAAAATTGTTGGTAATTCATCTGGAATGACGATTTGGGCGCCTTTTTGCCGTATCGTGAACTCTAGGTCGGTCGCGATGTCGTTGATAACAGTCTTGAGATCGACCGGCTTGAACGATTCCGAGGGCCGACTGATACGAGAGAGCAAGAGCAAGTCGTCAATCAAGCCCTTCATTCGCGTCGTGGCGCCGACAATCGAGTCGAAGTACTCTTTACCTTCAGGTTGAATGATCTCGTGATAATCGGCTTGTAGTATCCGACTGAACCCTTCGATGCTGATGAGAGGTTCTTTCAGATCGTGTGAGACGACGTAGGTGAAGTCATCAAGCTCCTTATTGCGTCGTTGGATCTCGAGAGATTTCTGAACTGTCTCTTCATACAGCTTTCCTTTTTCGAGAGCGATTGCGGCAAGATTGCTGATACTTTCTAGCAACTTCAGATGAATATCGGTATACGTAGTCTGCTGACCGGCACGCACCGACATGATACCGATGATACTCCCCTTTGAAAGCATCGGGACATACATTGCTCGTTTGTCTCCCGACTGAAATGAGTGTTTCCTCGAGACAACATTCCACTCAGGGCTTTTGGTCACGATGACAGTTGGCTCAGAGAGTGTGGTGATGAAAATCTGCTCGCCATCTCTTGACTCGATGCAGAACGCGGGGCTCTTTGTTTTTGCCGCGTCGTCGTAGAGATCAATAGAGAATCGCTCATAGGGGATGATGTGATGAACATTCTCGTACACAACACGGAAAATCTCATCGATGTTCAGCGTTGAGGTCAACTGCTGGCTAAATTCAAAGAGCACGGTCAACCGATCGATCTGAAAGCGTAACTCAGAGTAAAGCTGCACATTTTCGATCGCGGCGCCAAGCTGATTCCCGATGAGTGTGAGGAGCTGCTGCTCATGCGCGGTGAATACATGCCGGCTATCGAAGAAGATATCAAGCGCGCCAAGTACCTTATCCTTCGAAATGAGCGGTATCACGGCCATCGCTTCAAGGTGATCCTCCTTCAATACAGCCCGGTTTTGTGGGAGGATGCGGTAATCAATGTACACCTGTTCTGAAATGTAGAGGGGTTGTTTGGTTCTTATGACCTCACCGGTCGCCGACTCTGTTGGACTCAGGCGGCGAATCATCTCAAGCCGTTCCGTGCTGAATCCGACCTGATGCGCGCAGACGAGATCACCGACGGATTCTTGAAGATAGACAATTACCGCTGTTGCGTCAATGACTTTTCTGATTAACGGGAGTGCGGCATGGAGCATTTCATCCAGATCAAACGATGTGCTGATGAGGGAAGAAATTTCATTGAGCGCGAGGAGTTGTTCGTTTCCTTTCTTGAGCTCCTCCTCAGACTTCTTCAATGCTGTAATATCAGTATGGGTAAACACCAAGCCCGTGATTTTCGTGTCGATGATCATGGGATTGATTGTAAGCTGATAGACTCGTTCGCCGGAAGGACCTCGGTGCACGTATTCCTGGGAAAAAATGTGCAGCGTTCCATTCAATAACCGATCGACCACATTCTGATATGTGACCTTGAGTGTCTCGCTGGGCAACATATCGAAGAGATGTTTCCCGTGATACTCAACCAACCTCTGAACACCCTGCTCATGCATGAACACATCCCACGCCTTATTGACCTCCCGGATACTTAAATGCGTATCAACAGTGTACACGATGCTATCGATCGAATCCAGAAGATTGTGGATATAGGAGGCATCTTCCGTCACTTGATTAAACAAACTTATCCGGTCAATGATAGCACCAATCTGTTGTGCTATTGGCGCCAGAATTTTGACATGGTCATCGGAGAAGGAATGTGGCTCTTTGCTTCCCACATTGAGCGTGCCGAATGCTTTTCCTTTCAAGAGAATTGGAAGGGAGACGTGGGACCTTAATCCCTTATCGAGAGAGACAAAACGTGTGTGGTAAGAATGAGTCAACAAATCGTGGATGATCACCGGTTTCTGATCCCGGATTGCATACTGTGAGATGCTCTGGTCAACCGGAATAACATCCCGGTTCCAGAACAAATTATGCCCTGTGAGTGCGCGAACCCGAAGCGACACATGATCGTCGTTTAATACGCCCACACTAATGACGTCGGCAGGGATAATCGTCATGATCTCCTTGGCGATGACACCAAAAATCTCATCGAAATCCAACGTTTGGTTCGCCTTGCTAATGATCCGATTGATCATCTCAATTTGCTTGGTCCGCTTTTCCAAGTCTTTGGTGAGGAGGGTGCGTTCGGTGATATCTCGAGCAATATTGAGCATCGCGATTGGCTCTCCGAGTGAATTCCTCAAGAGCGTTGTGCTCAAGCTCATCGAAATGAGGCGACCGTCCATCGCTTTCCAGGTCATGTCAAAATCATGGAGCCAATTCCGTTCCCGAAGGTTGGAAATCCAAAGGACGAAGCGACCCATCTCCTCTTCAATCAACCATGGATACGGAAACTCTACTCCTACTGCATCAGCTCTCGCATAACCGAGAGTCCGAAGGAATGCACGATTGACCTGGAGAACCTTGCCTCGTAGGTCCGTGACGACCAAAATATCACCCATCGTGTCGATGACATTGGTGAGGACTTGTTCCGATTCTCGCATCTCAGTCTCAAGGCTCTTCCGCGCACTAATGTCAGTGAACACACCAATGATACCCGTGATGTTGCCTTCGGCGTTGTGCAAAGGGGAAAATCTACCCCAAAGGTAGCCGACATTCTTCGTTCCGGAGACGGTGTAGGGGAGATCGCGCGAAGTTACAACTTCCCCGCGCATCACCGTGCGAATCATTTGCTCGAATTCCTGCCCATCAACACCTGGGAGAGACTTCACGACATCTTTCCCCAGAACGTCTTCCTCTCGGATACTCGTGATGTTTTCCATCGCATTGTTCCACTTCAAGCATTTGAGACTGCGATCAAACACAACCACACCTTCAGGGACGCTGAAGAGAATATTCGTATGAAGCACGCTTTCATCTCTCAGTTGATCGATCAACACCTTTTGTTCCGTGATGTCACAGATCTCTCCAAGTAATTCCGTGACGTTCCCTGAGTCATCGCGAACAATCGAAACGACATCTTGAACCCAACGGTACAATGCCTTCCCTTTTGGAAGAACGCGGTATTCAGTCACAGAGCGTTCACCCAAGCCATGTAGTTGAGTAGTACGCTCCAGAAGAATCTTCTTGTCATCCGGGTGAACAACTTTTAACCATAGGGAGGGATTACGAGAGAAATCTTTTGGTGAATATCCCACAAGCCGTTCGATTCCCGCGTTGACGCTGACGAAAGACCCGGTTGGTAAAGCGATATACAACACATTCGGACTTGAGTCAATGAGTCGGTGTTTCTTCTTTTCTGATTCGCTGATCTCGCGATGTGCCTTAGCCGTCGCGAGTGCGTTTCCCAAATAGTTGCCAATCGCCGTGAGAAGATCTACTGACTCTGACGCAAGAGCGGGAGTGTCCTTTTTTGCCCCTAGGATGATCAACCCCACAAGCTTCTCGTGAGAGACCAAAGGAAGAAAGCATACCTTCTGGAATCCCGCATCGCGGAAACTGGAACGATGCGGTAGATAACTGGGATAGTGGTCCGTGGAAAACACTCGTGGCTCAAGTGTCTTGTAGAGATAGCCGCCTATCCCTTCATCAACACTCATGGAAGAGAGCTTTCGTACAAGCACGTCAGACATGTTTCGATGATATCCCAAGACGAACTGTTTGCTCTTCTCATCGATGGTATAGATTCCACCACTCGCCCACGACAATACATCCATAATCCTATGCATTGCCGCCTGCTCAAGGCGGTGAGCATCCAAGGAACTTTGAAGAGCCGGCAGGACTTCCTTGAGAAGAGCCATCTCACTTGTCCGTTGGTGAAGTTCTCTCTTGATCTGCTGATCCGTGGTCCGATCATAATAAAATCCAAGAAGAACTGGGCTCTCGTGCTCTTGCACCGGATGCAAAACAAGCTCTATGGTGATGTTCTTTCCATCAGTGCGAACTCCTCCAAACTCAATCGTCGACAATCCCTTGGAAGATAAGCGTTTGCGCATTGTCTCAGCAAATCGTTCACGCTCATCATCAGCCACAACAAGTGAGATGTCATGGTCGATGACTTGTTGATCTGTTTCAAATCCAAACAATTCATAGAATGCTTTATTCGCAAAAATAAATTTCCCTTCGCGGATTATCGTCACCGGTTGGCTCGATGTTTCCACAAGTGTTCTATATCGTTCCTCCGAAGCGGTTAATTTCTCGACAAGACCTTTCGTCGTGGAGATATCGACCAGGCTATGGTGAAGGCACTTCTTCCCGCGAAATGGAATGTCTGTCAGCGTCAGTTCGCTTTCGAATACGGTCCCATCACGGCGTAAGCAATGGACCTCGAAGGTGAACGGTTCAACAAATGAAGTTCGCTCTCGAAGTGTCTTCTGATATGTTCTCATCGATTCGGGAGTGAGCAGATCGTTTATTGCCCACACTCCCATACCATCGTCTTTCGAGTATCCGAACATCTTGAAAAACGCGCTGTTCACAAAAAGTATCTTCCGATTGTGAGATACAATGATCGGGAATGGGAGACCTTCGACGAGCCTTTGATATTCTTCTTCTCGTTGGAGGAGAGCCATCTCTCTTTGCTGAGATTCGGTGATGTCGTGTAGGATACCGAGGTATAAATCATCAGAGATATTCGACGCATGAAACTCTATGGGAAGATGCTTCCCATTTTTCTTTGCAACTGTAAGAGTGATGAAACCCCGCTTTCGTCGCTGAAGCTCAACGATCTTTCGAAGAAATCGGATGCGTTCTGACGGAAGCACAATAGATGTCGGTGGAATGAGGCGAAATTCCGCACTCGAATATCCCAAAATGGTTTCCATCTGTTTATTGATCTCTCGATAATCTCCATCGAGATCAAATAAGACCATCGCCTCGGCAGACCCATGAAATATCTGCAGGTATTTTCGCTCATCATTCATCAAGAGCGCATCAAGCTCTTTGGATTGTTTTTCGGTGAGCAAGGAGGACAATTCCACTTCAGAGGATGGATTCTCTCGAACGGGACTCGTCAGCTCGTATAGCTGAAAACGGAGCGGAAGGATTCCATGGGAAATGTATCTTCCTCTCAATGAAAGTGGAACGCAATATTCGTTGCCTCCGTATCTAATGAAGTCAAGGCAGATTGTGGATACATCCTTGAGATTCGCAAGGGTCTCCCTTGAAAAAGCCCCACGGGAGGCAGTGCACGCGAGAACTATGCGCCTCTGTTCAGCAAATGCTGTCAGAACAGTGTAAAGATCGTTCACCTTTCGATCGCTGTGTAGGTATTTCTTCCACGAGGAAAGATCATCCGTAATAAGATATCCGTCTCTGGCATATTTCGAGAGAAAGCGCTTGACAGTCTTAACGATGGTGGGCGGCTTTAGTGTCGGCGAGATGTTGATGTATTTTAGCTTTGAATATTGACCGATCTCCCTCTTATAGCAATCATCCAGTGAAATGTACAGAAGGGGAATATGTGAAGCGCTTGCATAACCTATGATTGACGAGATGAGATCATTGCCGTGAGCGTTCTGAGAGACAAAGGTGAGTAAGGCATCGCCGGGAAGGAGTCCACCTATATAGTTGTCAAGCTTTGGAAGACCTGTCGAGAACCGTCTCGTTGCCATCAGAAAGACATGTACTAAAGATAACCTACTTCAATAAAATGTACAAATAATTCACCTCGTGCACAAACAGAAAATAAAAAGGGCGACCGAGAAACGCGGTCGCCCAAGAAACAGCGAGGCGTACAAAATTACTCGCCGAAATAATAGCTTGCAGTCATGTAACCAAACGTGTTGATATTATCCGATGCACCGATGAGCCCGAGACCGCGACGAAGGGCTTCTTCGCTTACCGTGGCATCAATTGCGGCACCACCGAACTTAAAGCCGAGACCCAACGTAACCAGACCATCGAAATTGGTAGGGCTGATCGCGCCGATTGCAATGGCACTGTTCGGGACAGTGAGATTCCCTTCGAACGTCCCCGAGGCTGATTCGGTTTTTAAATTGAAATTCCCGATCGATCGGTAATACCCCGCACGCCCAGCAAGCCAATCTGTAAACCACCACTCGCCGCCCAGGTTGAACACGGGAAGTGCGGTGTAGGTAGCAGTAGTGGTGGCAGTTGGTGTCGGCGGGGCTGTAGACTCAGCTTTGATCCGTGCAGACTGCCAACTGACTCCACCGGCGAAGTAGAATGTAGAGGTCTTATATTCACCCCCCGCACCTACCGCGTACGCTAACACACTTGCCTTCTCACTCACGGTTGTTGCCGTCAATCCACTTGGGGGAACATCCTCCTTCGGCTCCGCAGAAACCGTGACGAGAGTTCCGTAGGGGATGAAATTAAACTTGCTGGATACATTGAACTTGGCACGAGCGTTAACCTGAAATTCAGTTCCTGACGCTGAAAAATCACCGGTGTTCGCAGCGACAATTGGCGAAGTAGACTTCTTGTCATTTGCCTTATCCAATCGAAGCGATGCACTCGCGTCAAAAGAATTACCAGATCCAAAAGGAACATTCACACCAGCCCTGAATCCCCACACGTTTGAAGAGGCTTCTGAACTCCCAGAGGAGGCTGGTGGACCAGCAGCGGTAGCTTTTGTATCCGTGTTCGACCAACCATACATCACTCCGAATCCCCAATCCGCTGAACTCATATGATTCGATATAACTACTTCCCAAACGTTTGCGACTGGAGGAATACCCTGAGGAAATCGACCATTGGTACTTCTCACGATCGAAGCAGGGAATAAACCACTGGAATTAGAAATCAGCGTGTTAACAAAATTCACTGCTGATGGGTCATAGCTCAGAATTGCCCCGAGATTCCAATCACTGTTTAGTCCGAAAGCAATTCCAGCAGACTGATGGCCATAACCATCGTTACCGATCGGACCACCAGCCGTTGAAAGTCCGGTCAGACCACCTCCCGCAACGTTTGACCACCCATAGTCTTTATACATCGCCTGGTACGCGGGGTTTACGAGCATGACTGCAGGGTCATCCATAATGAAGGGATTGAGGACAAGCCCTGTACCAGCTTGAGAACCACCCATAGCGACCTGGCGCGCAATACCACCGGGCTTCGCTTGTGATAACGCAATGCTTCCCATTGCCACCACAAGCACTGCTACGATAGCAAATTGTTTCATACGACTCCTCTGAAAATGTGGAAAATTAGTTATTTGTATATCTCGACTTACCATGATCTTTATACATAGAAGGCGACCAAAAGGCCGCCTTCAACAATAGCTTTTAACTATATATTTTTACAATCCAAACTCCAAACCGATGCCAAACCCGACCCAGCTTGTAGTTGTGTTGTCAGTGAACACTGCCGTGTAGTTTGCGTTCACATCAACGTTCATCTTGTCGCCAGCCTTGAATTGGGCACCTAATGTTGGTGAAACTCCGAACTTTGATTCGCTGGTGCTTCCACTAACACTTACCCCGCTGACATTCGTACTCGCACTGTAGCTCAAGAGATAAAGCCCAGCATTGGCGGCACCATAAACACGAACATCTCCCGGTGGCATGAAGAAGTACTGACCACCAACCAAGATGGGAACAATGTTCACTGCTGTTGAAAAAGTATAGCCGCCTGACGTAACATCCTTCCCACTAAAATGCAGATACCCAGACGTAGCGGAAACTGTGAAGTTTGGATCAGCGACATAACCCAACGATGCTACCCCACCGATTCCAAAATTCGAGGCATTATTGAAATCGCCTACTGGAACCCCACCACCAGCGCCTACCGTCAAGGTCCATCCGCCAGTCGTTGCATCCTGACCGAACATGGGTAAATTAAGCACTAGTATTGCGGCTACAAGAAGTAAAAAAAGTTTTCTCATGAGTAATCCTTCCAAGAAAATATTTGGAATTAGTGAATTATATACCATTTCTAAAAGAACGGTTAGAGTATAGTAAAAATTTAAACATTTGTCAAGTGTTATTTTCACCTCTTGCTTGAAGTGAATCAGATAAGAGCTTTAGGCATCTGAAAGAGGCAAAAATGATAATCTTTCAACAAAAATTCAATGAACTATACCTGTTCGAGATCCCGAAATATTATCCGACAGCAGAAGCTCCCTGGCTTTCATTAGCTTGAAACTCGAGTGGAATTCTCATCAAAAAATCTGACCAAGAGTAAAGCGAACCTCTATAAACCGTACTATAACGTCATTTATTTGGGAGAATATACCGAATCCCTGATGACATAGCGAAGAAAAATGTCGATGACCCAGAAGTGAAGACGGGTCCAAACTGAATATCTGCCGGCACATAAAGATTCGGGGCGATTCTAAAATAAGACCCGCCACCTATTTGTAATCCGAACGCTGATCCCCCTGAATAAAACCAAAGGCCGAAACCTCCATTCACATAAGGTTTAATATCGGTTTTGGGAATATCAATGAAATATTTGTAATAGTTAGACCATTCGATGGGAGTGCCATCCTGAGTATTGAGAAGAAGATCGGAGCCGACTAACATCCCTTTAGAGAACTCATAGTCAAAGGTGGGACCCAGTTGGATCCCAGCAGACGACCCCCCGTAACTAAAAATCGAAAGTCCAGCCCTACCTCCGATAGATAAGGTCTGCGAGCAGACAATTTGTGTAAAAAGAAGAAGAGAAAACAAAAGCAAAAGGTGTACGGGTCGATTCATTGGAACTCCCTCATGAGTGAGTATATGTTACCTATTTCTAATCTCTCAATAATGCGCGTGAAATGACAATCCGCTGCACCTCTGACGTTCCCTCATAGATTTCAGTAATCTTTGCATCTCGTAAATACCGCTCGACTGAGTAATCTTTAATATATCCATATCCGCCATGAATTTGGATTGCCTCAAGAGCGGATCCGACCGCGACCTTGGAAGCATACAACTTCGCCATCGCTGCGACCAGAGCGTACGGTTGTCCAGCATCTTTTAATGCAGCAGCTTTGAAGATCAACATCCGGGCAGCGTCGATGTTCGTCGCCATATCAGCGAGCTTGAACTGGATTGCCTGAAATTCAGCGATGTATTTACCGAATGCCTTTCGTTGCTTTGCATATCTGATTGACGCTTCCAATGACGCCTTGGCGATTCCCGATGCCTGTGCGGCAATCCCGATTCGACCTCCATCAAGCGTCTTCATCGCGAATTTGAAACCAAACCCTTCCTCTCCAATTCGATTCGCGACCGGAACACGGCAATCCTGAAAGGCAAGAGAAACCGTATCTGAACTTCTGATGCCAAGCTTCTTTTCCTTCTTTGCAACTGAGAAGCCGGGTGTTTCCTTTTCCACAATAAAGGTGCTGACACCATTGGCACCTTTCGATTTATCAGTTGTCGCCATTACGAGCACAACATCAGCATTCGCGCCATTTGTAATAAAGTTCTTAGTCCCATTTAAGACATAATAGTCGCCGTCGCGCGTTGCCCTCGTCCGCTGATTTGACGCATCGCTCCCTGCCTCCGGTTCAGAAAGTGCAAAGGCTCCCAGTTTCTTGCCAACCGCCAATGGAGCCAAATACTTTTGCTTCTGTTCTTCCGATCCCCACTGATTTAATCCAAAGCAGACCAACGAATTGTTCACCGACATGATGACACCGCACGAAGCATCAACTTTGGAGACCTCTTCAATGGCAAGAACATAGCTAACCGTATCGAGCGATGAACCACCATACTGTTCTGGGACCATCATACCCATAAACCCAAGCTCACCGAGTTTCTTGACAGCTTCGGTGGGAAACTCTTCTTTTTCATCACGCTCTGATGCCGAAGGAGCGATCTCTTCCTCCGCGAACTTTCGAGCTGTCTCCCTAATCATGAGCTGTGTTTCACTAAAGTCAAAATTCATACGTATGCTGATCAAGGAAGATGAGAGATATAGCCGTTATTCGAGCCAACGGCTTGCTATGGTTTATACTCATAGAATCCTCGTCCTGTTTTCCTTCCCAAATGACCCGCTGCAACCATCTTTTTCAGGAGAGGACACGGGCGATATTTTGCGTCTCCAAGCCCTTCGTGGAGAACTTTCATGATCGAGAGGCAAACATCCAAACCGATGAAATCAGCAAGCGCGAGCGGTCCCATCGGGTGATTCATACCTAATTTCATGACAGTATCAATCGCCTCCGGGGTTGCAACTCCTTCCATCACACAGTAGATTGCTTCGTTGATCATCGGCAGTAAAATCCGATTTGAAATAAATCCAGGATAATCGTGCACTTCGATTGGGACTTTTTCTAACCTCTGCGCGAGTGCCGTAACAGCGTGAAGCGTTTCATCGGTAGTCGCCAAACCACGAATAATTTCCACCAATTTCATGAGAGGCACCGGATTCATGAAATGCATTCCGATGACGTTCCCGGGTCGTTTGGTTGAAGCAGCAAGTTCGGTGATGGAGATCGACGAGGTGTTGGATGCCAAAAGAGATCGTTGTGGAGACGCGGCATCAATAGTCTTGAAGATCTGTTTCTTGATGGATTGGTCTTCCGTAGCCGCCTCTACAACAATGTCTGCAACCTTCACGGATTCTTCAAGGGAAGTTGTAGAACAAATGCGGGAAAGAGTCTCTTGTTTCTGTTGCTCCGTGATAATCGCTTTTTTTACTTGCCGATCCAGATTCGATGAGATCGTTTTCAAGCCACGGTCGATGAAATCCTGTTTGATGTCATTGAGAGTAACCGAAAATCCATATTGTGCAAACACATGCGCGATACCGTTGCCCATGGTCCCTGCGCCGATGACTGTTACATTCTTAATATCCATCTGCCTGCATGTTCAGCGTTCTACAATCATTCCGCTTGCTTCTCCACCTCCGATACAGATTGCCGCCATGCCGCGCTTCGCTTGCCGAGCGCGCATCGCGTGCAACAGTGTCACGAGAATGCGTGCGCCACTCGCCCCGATCGGATGACCGAGAGCCACTGCACCGCCATTTACGTTTACCTTGCTTTGATCCAATCCGAGTATTTTATTGACAGCAAGATTTACAACCGCGAAAGCCTCATTAATTTCAAACAGATCTATGTCTTCTTTCTTGAGACTTGCGCGCCCTAAGATTTTGGGAATGACATCTGCCGGAGCAGTGGTGAACTGTTCTGGCCTCTTCGCAGCCGACCCATAGGAGACGATCCGCGCAAGGGGTGGTATTCCCATCTGATGTGCTCTCTCCACTGACATGAGCACAACGGCGGCTGCCCCGTCATTAATCTTGGACGCGTTCGCCGCAGTAACCGTACCATCCTTCTGAAATGCAGGTTTCAGTGTGCCGATCTTATCAAACTTCACTTTCTTTGGCTCTTCATCCTCCGTGACGATGATCGGGTCACCACTTTTCTGTGGGATGGTCACAGGGACAAGTTCATCTTTGAAGGAACAATTTTTTTGCGCCTCAAGAGCCTTTTTGTAACTCATAATTGAAAATTCATCCTGCACGTCTCTCGGGACGTTGCACTCTTTCGCACACAATTCTGCTGCGTTTCCCATATGGAAATCATTGTAGACATCCCACAAGCCATCTTTAACCATCGAGTCAACGAGCTGGGCGTTTCCCATTCTGTACCCAGTGCGTGCTTTCTCGAGAAGGTACGGAGAGTTAGACATGCTCTCCATTCCTCCTGCTACAACAATCTCTGCGTCCCCAAGCAAGATCGCCTGCGTCCCGAGCATGATTGCTTTCAACCCTGAGCCACAGACTTTGTTGACAGTCATACACTCGACTGACGTTGGGAGACCCGCAAAGATCGCTGCCTGGCGTGCAGGCGCTTGGCCCACACCGGCAGTAAGAACACATCCCATGATGACTTCGTTGACTTGATCTTTCGCCACCCGCGCTCGCTTGAGTGCTTCTTCGATGACGATGGAACCAAGCTTCGGTGCAGGGAGAGTACTGAGCACACCACCAAAGGATCCAATCGGTGTCCGGCAGGCACTTACGATCACAACTTCTTTATTCATTTACGAACTCAGAGGGTTATAGGTTATATCGGTCGGAATTTACAATAATTAGAACCGAAATGCAAAAAAAAATCCCGATAAAAAAAACTCTTCATCGGGATGCGTACGAATAATACTGATCGTGAAAGATGTTACTTCAGCCGAACGAATTCAATACGTCTATTCCGCGCCTTACCTGCCTGTGTTGAATTATCACCGATCGGCTTGGTGAAGCCGAACCCCTTCGTCGTGACGCGATTCGGTGAGATACCTTTACTCACCAGATACGCTTTTACGGCTTCCGCACGACCGAGGGATAGTGTCATGTTGAACTTGGCGCCGCCGACATTATCGGTATGTCCATGAATCGCAACCTCTGCCGATGGATAGTTCGCTAAACTCGACGCAACCTGGTCGAGAATACCCTTTGCTCCGGGCAGCAGAGTCGTCTTGGCTGTCTCGAAATTGACACCTTCAAGAATAATCCTCTCGCCAACTTTGATGATGGGAACGTCATCAGCTGGATCAAGGGGATTCAAACTAAGCTGGATTTCCTTTCCATCGGGCATGCCACCAGCATCGGTATCCACCTTTAGAGGATCGGTTTTGTACTTTTTCAGTTCGTCTCCATCACTTAAGCCATCCCCATCGGTGTCGATCTTCAACGGGTCGGTGCGATATTTCCGCACTTCGTCACCATCGCTGAGAGAGTCACCATCTGTGTCGATCTTTAACGGATCGGTATGATATTTCAATACTTCATCACCATCGCTTAATCCGTCTCCATCTGTATCCGTCTTCAGTGGATCAGTGTGGTACGTCAGCACTTCCTCGCCATCGGTGAGCTGATCGCCATCGGTGTCTTTCTTCAATGGATCGGTATGATACTTGACCACCTCTTCTCCATCGCGCAACCCATCACCATCAGTATCAGGATTTAGTGGATCGGTCTTGTACGTGCGAACTTCCTCGCCGTCTCGGAGTCCGTCTCCATCGGTGTCGGGGTTGAGCGGATCTGTGCCTATTAATTTCTCTTCGTCATTCTTCAGCCCATCACCATCAAGATCATCGTTCTCCGCTCTGAGAAATGCAAACACATTAAGGGTAATACTCCAATAAGCATCCTTTGACCCGGACTTTATATCGTCCAGATTCTCAGTTGCTGTCAGATTGTAGCTGCCGCTTATACCAAGGAGAGTGTTTTTTGTAACAGAAACATTCCCACCCAACCCAACCGGAAAATAGGGGGCGACTCGTTTATAGTCATTCCGTGCGTTCCGCGGTAATTCCTGATCATATTTATCTTTGGGGTTAAAAAACAAAAAACCAGCCCCACCGAAAAGATACGGAATGAAGGCTCCCTCAATGACAGGTTGGACCATAAAACGCACATCAACCGGGTAGATGTAGGAGGAGAAAAACTGGCTACCTACTTCCGATGAGAGTGTTCCGACTCCGACTCCAGTTTCAATCGCAAAATTCTCTGTGGGGTAGTAGCGAAAAAAGGCTCGTGCGAAAGGTGAATCTTTAGATTGGTTGATGTCGGTTTTTGGATAAGCATTGCCGAACGACGCACCGACACCAAATGCATCGGTTTTGTCTTGGGCGATGCCACTGGATATAACAATACCACATAGTATTGTTAGATACAGGAAATGTATGGGCTTAATCATGCGGTGGTGCAGAGATAGAAATGCTAAGCCAATGTAAGAGTTGGGAGCGATAAAGTCAAGCCTGAATTCACCAGACCCTCAAATCAAATGAAAATGATTGAATTGAGTAGGCTTACGTATTCATGACGCGGAGAAATTCTTTATTCGTCTTGGTTCCACGCATTTTTTCGGTGAGGAATTCCATCGCCTCAACCGTCGAGAAATCGCTGAGGAACTTTCGTAAGATCCAGACGCGGTTAAGTTCTTCCGACTCCAGAAGCAGTTCCTCTTTTCGCGTGCCGGACCGGTTCACATCAATGGCGGGAAACATACGTTTATCGCTCAACTTCCGGTCGAGGATAATTTCCATATTCCCTGTTCCTTTGAACTCCTCAAAAATGACTTCGTCCATTCTGCTGCCGGTCTCGATTAATGCTGTTGCAATAATGGTAAGACTTCCACCCTCTTCAACGTTTCTGGCTCCACCGAAGAACCGTTTTGGTCGATGGAGTGCATTTGCATCAACACCACCAGAAAGGATCTTGCCACTATGAGGCACGACAGTGTTATGCGCACGAGCAAGACGCGTAATGCTATCCAACAAAATAACGACATCCTTTTTGGCTTCCACAAGCCGCTTTGCCTTTTCCTGAACCATGTCCGCAACTTGGACGTGACGTTCAGGTGGTTCATCAAACGTGGAGCTGACAACTTCGGCATTGACTGATCGCTCCATGTCGGTCACTTCTTCCGGACGCTCATCAATCAAGAGAACAATGAGGAACACCTCGGGGTGATTACGGAGAATGCTGTTGGCAATTTTTTGGAGGAGAATAGTCTTGCCAGCTTTGGGTGGCGATACGATCATGCCACGTTGCCCCTTCCCGAGGGGAGTCAGCAAATCCATAATTCGCATTGAGTATTCGCCGGGAGAGGTTTCAAGCTTAATGGGATTGTTAGGATAGAGAGGCGTGAGATTGTCGAATAGAACACGATCGCGGATTGCATCAGGATTTTCGTCGTTGACAGCTTCAACACGCAAGAGCGCAAAAAAGCGTTCGCCCTCTTTCGGCGGGCGAACTTGGCCGCTCACGGTGTCACCGGTTCGGAGATTGAACTTTTTTATTTGCGACGGTGATACGTAGATGTCATCAGGTGAGGGTAGATAGTTATAGTCGACGGAACGCAGGAAGCCGTATCCATCTGGTAACACTTCGAGTACTCCCTTGCTGAATGTGAGGCCGTCTTTTTCCGTTTGTGCCTCGAGAATCTTGAATATCAGATCCTGTTTACGCAGGTCGGTATAGCCCGTGATATTCAGATCCTTGGCAATTTTTGAGAGCTCAGAAATCTTTTTAGATTTCAGCTCCGCAATGTCCATGGGCATGATGAATTCACCTTCTTGAAAGATTAATAAATAATGATGTGTGAATATCCTCCAGCAACAGTCTTAAATGCTTGGCGATGCTCTGTTACAATATTACAAAATCGAGGATAAAAAAATGATGTGCTAAGCGGTAGATTACGTTACGATCGCACGAAATGTCGTGCTTCCTCTGTAAGTTCATCGGTAATATAAAAGCTTTATCCCTGAAAGTCAAGTTTTATGCGATCATATTAAGGAAATTTAATACCTCGCCCACCACATAATGCGAGCCCGTAACGAGGACGGTTTCAAGATTCCTTTGCTCATCCAACGCACGGGCAAATCCTTGATTGACGTCTCCGCCGTCAATGGCTCGGGTCGATCGATGATGAAATTCAGTCATGATGGCATCACTACCGAGTGCGCGGTCCGTGTGTGGCTCAACGGTTATGGCAAGCCTGGTCATCGGTGCGAGAAGATCAATCATCTCCCCATATGACTTATCCTTCATAACTCCAAACACTATCACCACTCTCCCCACCAGCAAATCTTTCAACGAACGGAGCAGCGTTTTTATTGCGGCTGGATTATGAGCCACATCGGCTACGACCAGAGGTTTCGTACTCAACACGTCGATCCTCCCCCTCAGTCCTGAGTATCGCTGAAGACTACATAACCCCGCAGTGATCGTTTCCTTAGTAATACGATAGAACCCGAGCGATTCCCGTACACGCTCAACGGCAAGCACAGCAAGTTGCAGGTTCTTCGATTGATGTTCACCAGCCAATGGGAGAAATACATCATTATAGTGATCTCGATCCGTCTCCAAGGCAACGCGTAGCCCCGCCAATGTATTATCGTTGATCCTGACAGTGGAAAGCTTATTGCACCTGAATAGAGATGCATTCATCTTTCTTGCAATCCTTTGCAAGAGTGTCAGCGCGTCAGTGTTCATATCGCCAACCAGACACGGGATCGAAGGTTTAATGATCCCCCCTTTCTCAAAAGCTACACTTGAATACGTCGACCCGAGATACTCCATGTGATCAAGCCCGACGTTTGTAATGATGCTCAGAATGGGGGTTAGGACATTTGTCGCGTCGAGACGCCCACCGAGACCGGTCTCGATGACTGCAACATCGACACGCTGATCTGCAAAATATTGAAAGGCGATCGCCGTCGTTGCTTCAAAGAACGTTGCTTTAGTTTTCCTAATTGCTGGCTGGAGATATCGCGTATATCTAACGATTTCCTCTTCAGAGATTTTCTTTCCATTAATCCTGATCCTCTCCGAGAAATGCACCAAATGGGGAGAAGTGTATAACCCGGTCTTGTATCCGGATGCACAAAGGATTGCTGCGAGCATCGCCGCGGTAGACCCTTTGCCATTTGTTCCTGCGATATGGATGGAAGGAAATTGTCGCTCAGGATGTCCAAGATAACGGAGTAACGTGCGAATATTATGTAATCCGACCTTGATGCCGAACAACTGAAGATCATACAGAAACTGTAGCGTCTTATCGAACTGAGTCACGGAAAAGAAATAGTAGAGAGGGAACTATTGCCAGCTTCGTACTACCGAGAGTTCCTTAGAAGCCTGAAGTGTACCAACAATCGACCTGACGCTCTCGATCTTGTTCTGTTCACAGTATCGTACGATTCCATCAGCGACGTTCACACTGGCAGCCGGGTCAATGAAATTTGCCGTACCAATCTGGACCGCTGAAGCGCCTACGAGAAGAAACTCAATGGCGTCTTCCGCTGTCATGATCCCGCCGATGCCGATAACAGGTATGTTCACCGATTGAGCAACTTCGTACACTTTCGCCAGTGCAATCGGCTTGATTGCAGGGCCGGACAGTCCGCCAGTAACAGTAGAGAGTTTTGGTTTTCGAATTCGAATATCAACTGCCATTCCAACAAGCGTATTGATGACCGAAACAGCGTCAGCCCCGGCGTCGGCGACAGCCCGCGCAAACTCTGAGATGTGTGTAACATTCGGAGTAAGTTTGATAATGAGAGTTTTCTTCGTGAGCGTGCGCAGCCGACGCGTAATCTCTGCGGTCATCTCACAGCTCGTACCGAAACTCAGTCCGCCTTCCTTTACATTCGGACAAGACACGTTAATTTCATAGCCATCAATACCCTCCTCCTCGTCCAGCATCGAAAGGACAATACAGTATTCTTCGATCGTGCTTGCGGCAATATTCGCGATGATCTTCGTTTGTGTTGTCCGAAGGTATGGAAGTTTTTCCACGATAAACTTCCTGACACCGATATTCGCCAGACCAATGGAGTTGAGCATACCGCTGGCGGTCTCGACAATTCGCGGTGGGGGATTTCCATCTCGTGGTTTCAATGAGAGTGACTTTGTTACAATGCCGCCCAGTTGGTTGATGTTGACGACGTCTTTGCAGTCATCTCCGTAACCAAACGTTCCCGAAGCGACGAGTACGGGATTCTTTAGGATAAGGTCTCCTATGACAGTTTGAGTATCGACCATAGAATCTACACTATGAGAACTGATCGTGAATTGAACACGGGTCCTTCCTTGCAAACGAGCGCGTACTTCTGTTCACCATTCACTTTCTCTATCGGGCACCCCTGACAGATTCCGATGCCGCACGCCATCGCACATTCGATGGAAACCTCGCAGGGAATACTGAGCTCTTCCGCGAGCCGTGAGAGGTTGCTCAACATTACGTTTGGTCCACAGCCAAATATCTTAGGCTGTGGAAAACTATTGGCTGAAAGGATTGATCGGAGTAACTCGACGACCGTGCCGCGGAAACCCTCGCTGCCATCATCGGTCGCAGTGTGGACATTCTCAAGAAAGGTTGTCACCAAGTGATCGCGACTGCGGGCACCGAGAAACGTGACCAGTACCTTCGACCTCCGATCAAGGGACTTCGTAATCATCGGAAGAGGTGCAACACCCAGCCCGCCGGCGACCAGCACGGCGGTCTCATATCCGTCACTAACATTGTATGAACGTCCTAACGGACCAAGAACATCAAGTACGTCCCCCACGTTCTTTGATGCCAATACCTTCGTGCCCACTCCAATCACATTAAAAATAATCTTGATATCATCGCCGTCGGTGTGGTACACGCTAAATGGGCGTCTCAGTAACGGGATACCGCTTTCACTCACTTTAATATTAACAAATTGACCCGGCTGCAGTGTGGAGGCAATCTGAGGTGACCGAAAGCTCAGCACATAGATATTCGCTCCGACAGTCTGCCGTGAGGTAATAGGACAAAAGGATTGGAGCATGAGGTTTAGAGGAAGTCTGGCAATACGGGTCAGTTATTGTCATCAGGGTCTGGTGGCTCTTCCTCTTCGTCATCCTTCTCATCGTCTTCTTCATCTCTGTTCAGACGCCTGTTGCGTTGGAGGTCTTCTTCCTGCCCTTGATTCTTGTTCGAATCGCTCTGGATATTCTGCCGCTGACGTGTTGCTGGTTCTTGTTTTCCAAAGGTTGGTATTTCTTTAATTTTTACATACTGTGAAAGACTCTTTGGATCATCCTTCACAGCCACCTTTGGCTGTGCCACCGTCGCGTACACACTCGAAGGGAATGCCTTGATGAGTTTCTTGTACCACACGGCAGCACTATCATTGTACACGCTGTCTTGCTGCACAAGAATACTTTCATAAATCCATCCAACAGCATAAAGCGCTTTTGGAGCTATGGAAGATGTCGGGTACGTATCAACAAGTAATCTAAGATGGTCCAACCCCTCCTTAGCCTTGCCGGATTGGAGAAGATTTTCTGCTATCTCGTATTGCGCTATCGCGGGATCTACTTCTGTCTTGACGGTATCCATCCCCTTGACTTTTCTCACCTGAGCCGCATAGTCCGTGCGATTATATTGATCTAGAATGATTGTGTATAGCGAATCAACGTTAGATGAGTCATTGTTTTCCCGGTAAATCTCCGCCATTGCATATAACGCACGAGGAACCAATCGAGAGGACGAATCGCTCCGTACCACCTCTCGATACCAGAACAGTGCCGAATCTGGATGATTCAACTCGAGCAAGAATAGCCCTGCAAGTTCAAACTTTGTTCGGACAATGAGCGCCCGAAGCGAATCTGGCGATAACTTTTCTTGAGCCGGGGCGGTACGGAATGTTGCCGCCCGCTTGAGTGAATCCACCCCACGTGCAAGTGAATCGACCCTCGGTCGATGACCACGCGCTAATGCCCTCAAACTATCAGTGACGGATCCCGATTGAACGAGAGAGTCTTCACCAACTGTATCTGGAGAGCTTTCTCGAGTAATCTTACCTCCGGTCTTTTCCACAGGTGGCGCCATCAGTTCATTGGGAATATCGGGTGGACGGTAATTTGGCGCTCGTTGTTCATGAACCACCGGCGATTTTTGAGATTTCAACGAATCAACTTTGCTGTCGAGAGAATCAGGCAAACGAAGCGTAGCAGTGTTTGATTTCCCTGAGTCAGCTTTTGAGTGTAACGAATCAATCGCGACTTTTAATGAATCGTGCTTTACCTTGATGGACTCGGGGTGAAGCGTGATAAAGAGTATGCTATCGTATCTGTGAAGATTGTCGTAGGACGTAAAATAGCTGGAGAAACTGGCAGCCTTTTGTTGGGCGAGCGGAGTGATCTCTGCCGTCGGAAATTCGGATTTTGCTTTGTCATAGTACATCCGTGCGGTTTGGAAATCGAGATACTCGGTCTCGAAGACCCGAGCTCTTTGATAAAAACTTTTAGCGGATGCTTCGGTGTGTTTAAACGTCGTGTCGATGTTATTGTAAATTGCAAACGCTCGCGAGGTATCGCCCATCCGTCTGAACGTGTTGGCAATTTCCAACTCGACCAAGCCTAACTCATCATTCTTGAGTGCCTCATCCTTGAGCTCATCAAATCTTTTAAGAGCACTATCGTAATGACCGTTCGTAGACAACATCGATCCCTGCTTGAGCCGGGCGCGAAACTCCACGGCAAATTCAGGGCTGAATTTCTTTACCCTGCCATACGCTTCACCAGCTTTCTCGTACTCTCTGAGCCGTTCATAACATAACCCGAGTTGATATGCAGCAATTGCGCGAAGGTGATCGTCTCCTGAAACTTCAATGGCAAGGCTATATGTCGCGGCAGCCTGGTCATATTCGTTTCTGTCGAAAAAGGTTTGCGCCTCGAGCATCAGCGTTTCGAGCAGGATATCGTTCTTCCCTTCAGCTCGAGCCTCGGGAAATAATTCCTTGACAATCTTTAATACTTCATCATCCTGCTTTGCATGGTAGTGCGCCTTCGCCGACCATAACTTCGCTGCAAAGCGCTGATCACTCAAAGGGAAATTCTGTAACAACTCATTAAACTTTCGCAAAGCGGATTCGCTCTCGCCTTTATAAACGTAGGCTTTGCCGATCATCAGGATCGCATCATCAATGAGCTTACTTTGAGGGTAGAATTGGATAAGTTTGGAACATTTCTCAATCACTTTATCCAGCTTGTCCTCCACCCCTTTTGAGATGGTGTAGGCGGCGAAGTAATTCGTATCCCGATCTTTTTGCGGAGCCTTCTCTATCTCCGTCACCGCGTCATCGAACAGCTTGCTCGCGTTGTAGTAGGTATTGAAATAGCTAGTGATATTCTGATACGTTGAACAACTAGGGAACAAAGTGATGAAGGCGAAAGCGCAAATTTTGAAGAGAGTCTTGCGGTTTAAAAAGGAATGTCTATGGGAAAATGTCATCGGCACCATGAACTTGCGAACACTGTAAACATACATAATAATTGCCGGAAATGCAACAGTCTGTAAAAATACCATGTCTTCCGATATGCCTCCGGTCGTCGGGGGTCGTCTCGTGCCTTATCCAACGTCGGAAAAACGGAAATAATTCCACCTTGAGTTTCGGATAAGCTGCCTTGATATTCGGGAAGTTTTGCTATACATTAATCTCTAACTATCGCTATCTCTAGATAGCATGTTCTGTTCTACAAGCCTGACGCTTATTGATCAATGCCTTGTTCACCATCATGAAACTGCTGATAAGAGATATCGCGATCTTTCTTCTCCTACTTGGAGCGACTCTGAGCAAGTTGTGCAGTCAATCGGAGACCTTCGATGAGCCGTGGCGATGGGTGCATTTCACTGTCGAATCGGGTCTCCCATCGAATTACGTCTCTCAAGTGTTTGAAGCGACCGATGGAACGGTATGGGCTGCAACCGCAGCGGGTTTGGCTTGGTACGACGGATTCCAATGGGTGACAACCGACAGTATGTATGGTCTCCCTCAGAACCGTTCAGTCAATATCTTTGATCAGGTGGGCGACAGCCTATTCATTAAATGCGGTCAGTACTATCTCGGGACGAAGACCGGATTTCGACAGATCACTGAACTCCAACAAGTCATGGGAGCAATTCCCTTTTCAGGACGATCAATCCTCGCCCAAGAAAACGCCAGCCTCTTTCAATATGAGAACAACCACCTGAAACCTTTTGAGCCAGGGAGCGCTCTCACCGAAGGAAAAAGCATGAGCCTCTGGAGAACTCTCGGGGGAGGAATCTGGGCAAGCTTTGTTGATGGATTATACAAGCGGGAAGATGGGTCGTGGAAATGCAAGATGAAAGCAGATTCCACAATCATCGGAGTAATGGGCGTGGTGGAAAACGCACGAGGAAGTGGGATCGCATGGGTTAATTTCCCGTCCGAGAAGAGAGGCTTGTGGGAATGGCAGAAGAACTCTCCCCTACTTCACGACCGCAGCGAGAAGGTTGACAATATCAAGTCACTTGATATCGGACCGAATGATGAGGCGATCGCTGTTTATCAATCCGACGAACTGCGAATTCGACGTGAAGGTATATGGCACCCCCTCATCCTCGGACAATCACAAATCCGAGAGATTCTCACCGTAACAATTCGGGCCAACGGTGATCTGTGGATTGCAACGGAGCACGGACTCTTTCTGTACAAACGATCTTCGTCGCGCTGGACCTATTGGAGACATGAGTCCCCCGATCTTCGAAACTCTGTTAATGAGCTTTTCAAAGCTCACGATGGCAGCTTATGGGTAGGTACAAGTGATGGGATAGAAGTCCATCACAGCAATGGAACGGTTGAAATGATCAACGCGATGAATCGTAAACCCTTGTATGTGATCACTGGTCTGAATGAAGACGCTGACGGTAATATGTGGGTTTCAAGCGGATCATCCTTCTCTGGAGCGTATCGCTGGGACGGATCGCAGTGGAAGCATTACAATGTGAGCGACGATCCCGGCGGAATCAGAATCCACAAGATTCGAAAAGACCGTAAGGGAAGATTATGGTTCCTCGGCATCGGAAAGTACTATCCACCTCTCGAAGACAAACAGCCGGGTGCTTATGTTTTGGAAAAGGGTCATTTCACTCGATGGGGAACAGATGAAGGATTGATCAACGGCAGAGTCTATTCATTCGCAGAAGGGAAGGACGGCACACGGTGGTTCGGCACGTTCGGGGGACTGAGTCGATGGCGGAACGGCGAGTGGACACACTGGACGACGAACCAGGGATTACACTCCTTGAGAGTTTTTACGCTTGACATTGATGACAAGAACACCGTTTGGTTCGGTGACCGTAACGAACGTAATGGGCTTGCCTTCATTGATCCAAACGATTCTGTTCGTTACCTGACAACTGCAGACGGCTTGATCAACGATAAGATATGGGACTTAAAGGCAGATGACTTTGGAAAACTCTGGATCACGACAAGGGGTGGACTTTCTTGCTACGATCACGGGGTTTGGTCTACTTTTGATGAGAAATCTGGATTACGGCAACTTTCATTGTGGCCCGTCCTCCCATTGAAAGACGAAGTGTACGTTGGAACAATGGGAAAAGGAGTCGCGATCCTGCACCGCGATGAGAGCACGACACCAAACCCGAGAATTTTACTCGACAAGCCGCTCATGGAAGGCAAGAATGTTGTATTGCGATGGAAAGCATTCGCGTATTTGGGTGAGCTTTCACCCTCAGACGTTCTCACACGAATAAGAATTAACGACGGATCCTGGTCCGCGTGGGAGAAGAAATATGAAATCATACTTCGCGACCTCATGCCGGGAGACTATGTTTATCAAGTGCAGGCAAAAGGATTGTTCGGCAATTTCGATGAAGAAGGTGCTCGAGGTTCATTCTCGATCCCATTGCCTCTGCATCTCCGTCCCTTCTTTCTCATCCCAACGGGAGCCCTCACACTCATCGTGATTGTTCTTGGTTTTACGATTCTAAGCCGGAAAAGACAGCACGATCTTGAGCTTCGGAAGAGTGAGGAAAAATTCCGGACTGTAGCGGAGATGACTCCAACGGCGATTTGGATGTACCACAAATCGAAACTTCTCTTCGTGAACTCGGGTGCAGAAATCCTGACCGGTTATTCGAAAGCAGAGCTCCTCGGTAAAGATCTTTTCGATATCGTTCATCCGTCTGACCAAGAGTTGTTGCGAGTACGCGAGATGGACCGTTCAGGCAACACGTCGGTCCCCAGTCGGTACGAATACAAAATCACGACCAAACGGGGCGATATCCGGTGGGTCGATTTCACTTCGGGATGGATTAAGTTCCAAGGTATCCCGGTGCGCCTCGGAACAGCACTGGATATCACCGAGAGAAAACAAGCCGAAGAGAAACTACGGCTACTCGCTTCTGAACTTTCTTTGACCGAGGAACGCGAACGTCGGCAAATGGCATCATATCTTCATGATGTAATCGGACAAACACTTGCCCTCTGCAAAATAAAGATTCGCTCATTACAACGGTCTGTTTCCTTAGGAAACGGCACTACCTTACTTCAGGAGTTGCGCGAACTGGTCGAGCAATCGATTTATGATACACAATCATTGACGTTCGAGCTCTGTCCACCTATCCTTTATGAGCTTAGCCTCGAGGCAGCTATCGAATGGCTGAGCGAGCAAATGCAACAACAGCACAAGATCGAATTCCGATTTATTGATGACAAACAGGCGAAACCGGTCGTAGACGAACTACGCATCGTCTTGTTCCAGGCAGTGCGAGAGGTATTTATGAACGTGATCAAGCACGCTAATGCCCAACGAGTCACCGTGGGCGTTTTGAAGGAGAATACGAATATAAGAATAGATATTCAGGACAACGGCATAGGGTTCGACAGCTCGGCACAAACAAATAGCACAGATGCCGGTGGTGGGTTCGGCTTATTCAATATCCGCGAGCGACTCGCCTATCTCGGTGGAAAAGTTGAGATCTCATCATGGCCCCATGCAGGAACGACTGTGACGATAAAAGCTCCGCTGAACGTTGATGGAGTCAGTACCGACAGATCGAACCCGCAACCAGATACGAGAAGGGATATTCATTCATGAATACGCGTGTTCTCTTGGCAGACGACCACAAGATTGTTCGCGAAGGACTCCGGAGTATCCTTGAGAACGAACTCCATATGACCGTCGTGGGTCAGGCAGAAAATGGAAGAACAAGTGTTGAATTAGCGAAAACGCTACATCCTGACATCGTAATTATCGATATCACAATGCCGGATCTCAATGGCATCGAGGCGACACGTCAGATCCTCAGCGAACTGCCAAACATCAAGGTGATTGCACTCTCAATGCACTCCGACAAGCGATACGTCGCGGAGATGCTTAATGCAGGTGCATCAGGATATTTATTGAAGCACTGTGCCCTCGATGAATTGCACCAAGCAATCCAAACAGTCTTATCGAATAAGATCTTCGTAAGTCCTGACGTTGCCGGCGTTGTGATTCAGGATTACCTGCGTCACCTCTCATCGGCAAAGTCATCAGAGTCGGCTCCCCTCACGCCGAAAGAGCGTGAGATATTGCAACTCATCGCCGAGGGAACATCGACAAAAGAGATCGCCACCATCCTGCATGTCAGTATCCCTACAATCGACACACATCGGCAACACATCATGGAAAAACTCAACCTCTTCACAGTCGCCGAGCTGACGAAGTACGCTATCAGAGAAGGTCTGACCTCGCTGGAATAATCCACTACGGCGGGTGAACTGAGATCATTTGACTCTGACTGCCGGAAGCAGACAGAGTATACTCCCCTCCTACCTTCTTCCTTCCACCCATATCTTCTGAAGTCATGAATTTTAAACCCCAAAATCATGGATTCCACGATTGACCTTTCTTCAATTACCGTGTATTATGGTAACAGTTTAAAACTGACCTTATAGGGGTATCACTTATCAAGACTGAATTTACATCGCGACCTACGTATCCGAATCCTTTTGAGCCATCGGGTATAGAGTTCAATCTGCCTTTCGAGGCGTATGTTACACTCACTCTGTTCGACAAAGATGGTCTGGAGATCTCGATGCTGATCGATCACACCTTGTATGAAACGGGTATACATGTCGTTGATTTCACAACGCGTGGCTTTGCTGATGGAGTGTATTTCTACCGGCTGGAAGTCGAATCGGGCGGAAAATGTTTTGTGGATACAAAGAGAATCGTAATCGGGAAATAGACCTCCTACAATGATTAAGACGAACACACTAATCGACATTTTTTCACGGTCCAATTTCAAGAAAGGAACCAATATGAAAACAAGTTGGGCACTGTTCAGCGCGTTCATTCTGATACTTTTGTGCGTTGCCGGAGGATTGAGCCAGAATTGTCCTCCCAATAGCATACCACCGCATCCGACAATCGTCTCGTCGTTCCAGGCTGATTCGAGTTGTCTCGATACGACGCAAGGTACTGTGGGGGGACCAGACCACAAAGGTGGCTGCCTCATCGCCTGTGAGAACCAATATGCGACATATTGCGTCGCGCTTCATCTGGGCAACACGTATGTGTGGACTGTCTCTGGGGGAACGATCATCGGCAGTTCGACGAGCAACTGCGTTACCGTGCTCTGGGGATCGGCGGGTTCAGGGCAGATCACCGTCGTTGAGACTGATACGAACCACTGTGTCGGCAAAGACGAGCGGTGCGTGAAAATCATCAACTCCCCTATCGCCGCATTCAGCGCACCAAGTAGCGTCTGTAAGAAGCAAGTCGTCAACTTTATCAACCAATCGATCAATGCCATCTCATATTTTTGGAACTTCGGCGACGGCAACACTTCCACGCAGGTCAATCCTTCAAATTCATACTTGGTCGCCGGCACATACACGGTCACGCTGGTAGCGTACAACAAGTGCGGCTGTTCAGATTCCGTTACACATACCATCACCGTGAGTAATCTCGAGGGACCGGGCATTGAATGTCCGGCAACCGTCTGCGCAGGTGCCAAGGCTTGTTACTCCGCAACGTTGCCACCAGGCTGCACAACTCCTGTGTACCATTGGATTGTCAATGGTGGAACGATCCTTCCTCCGGGGAACACTCAAAGTATCTGTGTACAATGGGGCTCGGGTCCGCAAGGGACCATTTCACTCTACGTCACCGGATGCACAAACGTATGTCAGGATACAACAACGGTGATCGTTCCGATTATCAATAACAATGGCCCGATCAGTGGCCCAACGACTGTCTGTCCCGGATCAACTTCTATTTACACGCTCCCCTTGTGGCCCGGTACATACTACACATGGACGACAACTTGCGGCACAATCATCACAAATCCAAATAACTATACGATACAAATCAACTGGCCAACTACCCCGGGTAATTGCTTCATCATCGCTACTTGGAATAATATTCTGCTTGGTTGTGGTGGCGCCGACACCATCAAAGTGAAGGTGAAACCAGAGTTTATTATGGCCGGACAACCAGGTCCTTTCTGTGTAGGAGACACCTCTACTTTCTACGCGAACGACAACGCGAACTGGTCAGCAACTGGCGGAACGGTCATTGCAGGTAACGGCACAACGTCAGGAACAATTGTCTGGACAAGCGCAGGCACCCAAACCGTCACAGCAACACCGGTGAATCCAAATGCATGGTGCAACGCGAGCGCGTCACAAGTAGTAACAGTGGTGGCGGTACCTCCCGCGGTTGCTATCGTCGGCCCACAGACAGTGTGTACGGGAGGGAGTTTCACATACCAATATACCGTAACTCCTTCTGGTACTGGATTCACATATCTCTGGTCAGTCACAGGCGGCACGATCATTGGTTCGAATACCGGAGCGAGTGTCACCGTGCAGTGGACTGGATCGGGAACGATCTCCGTGCAACAGGTAATGACCACTCCACCATTCTGTAAGTCACCGCCGATCAGTCTGCCTGTCAACGTCCTGGCAATCTCATCGATCAGCGGACCAAGTACCGTCTGCATGGATCAAACCGTCGCATATACGGTTGGATCTCCAAATCCCAATATCAACTATGTGTGGACGATTGAAGATGGGTTTGGTAATTTGTCATCAGCGGGATCTATTACAGGCGGACAAGGCACGAGTACAATCTCCGTGCTTTGGCACGGACCGGGCGGAACTGCTGTCGTTCATCTTTCCGTTTGCGGCATGACATATAACTTCCCCGTGACAATCAATCCCAAACCAACACCGACGATCTCGATGACGGGACATGTTTGCGATCCGGGTGGCTCGGTTATCCTCACGGTGAACCCAAGTTTCGCCTCCTATGCTTGGTCGAATGGCGCCAACACGCAGTCCATCATCGTGACATCGAGCGGACAGTATTGCGTGACGGTCACGACTGCAGCAGGTTGTACCGCCTCAGTGTGCATCGATGTTCCGCACACACCGGGCCCAACCGCGAGCATTTCTACACCGGATCCGATAAATTTCTGCACCCCGCCGACCCCGACCATCAATACCACATTATATGCACTTGTAGGCACTGGATATTCATATCAATGGCAATTAAATGGGGTTAACATCCCCAGCGCGACATCCGCTACATACACTGCAACCCAGACGGGAAGCTATACCGTCATCGTCACTGATGCCAACGGATGCAAGGATACATCAAACGTTATCACGATCACGGCGGGACCGTGCCCTCCTCCAACACCCTGCACTCCACAATCTTACACGCTCGATTTTACGACGAGTAACATCAGCGGTGAGTGCAACAACATCCAGTTCAATGAAATCTCATCGAACGTGAGTGGTTTCAGTTGGACGTTTGGTGATGGCGGAACTGGAAGCGGGTCGAGTCCCACTCACGTCTACGCACAGGCGGGCTATTACCAGGTAACAGTGTGTGGTTCGGTTCCAGCCGTACCTTCTGGAACTTGTCAAGTCTGCACAACAAAGACTATTCTGATACCCATAGCCGCGAACTTCAGCTTCGTCACAACATGTGGTTCGGTGAATTTCACCGACATCTCGACGTATGTGTCGGGCACGAGTATCACCTCATGGTCGTGGACATTCCTCGGCGGCACCCCTTCATCATTTATCGGACAGAATCCACCGACGGTCACATTCTCTTCGCCCGGCATCCATAACGTGACTCTCACAATATCGAACGGAAGCTGCACGTCGACGATCACGATTCCGGTAACCATTACATCGCCACCATCAGCCGCATTCTCACTTCCTGCGACAGCATGCCTGGGCGATGATATTCCGATGTCTGCAGGACCCGCATTCTCATGGTCGTGGGATTTCGGAGACGGGGCAACCTCGGCACTGCAAAATACGTCTCACGCGTGGAGTGCAGCCGGAACGTATACCGTAACGCTGATTGTCAAGGATGCTACCGGCTGTGCAGATACGGTCACACACACGATCACGATCTATGCGCCGAGTAACACGTGCTCGATCTCACCTTCCAATCCTCCGCCATTCTGCGCAGGAGGATCAGTAGTACTTACGGCAACATCCGGCAGCGCGTACCAGTGGCTGCTCAATGGAACAAATATCTCAGGCGCAACCTCCCAATCTTACGTTGCGACGCAACCGGGCAGCTACACTGTCATTGTCACGGATCCGGCTACCGGTTGTAAGTGCACAACCCAACCTGTCGTTGTGATTGTAAACCCGTTGCCGCCAGCGGTGATTACTGTGAATGGTTCTCAGACTATCTGCGGTAGTGGTTTCGTCATACTTTCCGCACCGGCTGGTCCATACACCTACCTCTGGTCCGACGCCTCAACGAATCAGACGCTCTTCTTCTTTTCCAACACCCCTGGCGCGTATACATTCTCTGTAACGGTAACAGACCCGAGCACCGGATGTTTTGCGACATCTGCACCAATTACAATCAACGTGTATGGTGTTCCGCTACCTCCTGTAATTACTGCCAGCGGTCCAACGACGTTTTGCAAGGGCGATTCCGTGACATTGACCAGCTCGTATGCGACAAACAATCTCTGGAATACCGGTGCGACGAGCCAGAGCATCACCGTCCACACTTCGGGAGTCTACACGGTTACCTATACTGATCCAAACGGATGCACAAGCAGCGCAAGCATCACTGTAACGTTATCCACTGATCCGGATTTTACGCTGTTTCCTTTCGGATGCGATACGCTATGCGATACCGTAAAAATTCCCGGCCCAGTTGGTCCTTACATTGGATACTATACCTATCAATGGTTGTTCAATGGAAATCCAATTTCACCAACCAACGGCACGAATGATACACTGACACCAGTCGGAAGCGGAAACTATTCGCTCATCCTCACAGGTCCAGGTCCTTCCTTCTGTAAAGATACGTCGAACGTGTATCATCTGACACTCAAGGACTGCGACAGTTGTAAGGGACGCATCTATGGCAGGAAATGGAACGACAAAAACGGCAACCACAAGTTCAACTACGGCACCGAGTTCGGAATCCCGAATTGGAGGATCTGTCTTGTAAAGTGCAATTCCGATGGATATCCCGGTAAAGACACAGTAGCATGCACCTTAACAGACTCTGCCGGCTTCTATTGCTTCATGAATATACCTTGCGGATGCTATTGTGTGTACGAAGAGCACAGACCAGGCTGGCAGCAGACCTGGCCAATCAGTCCACCCTATTATTGTGTGACTGTTAAAGACAGCCAGTCAATCATGGGTCTCGATTTCGGCAACCGATTCAAATGGATCCATATTTGGTTGAGTCACGATACGGTTGGCGTGCCTCAGGTTCCCGTGCTGACACCGTCAATTATCCTGCCGATTTGTTATCCTTGGCCCATCAGCATTTCGTACCAGAGTGATCCAACCACACCATTCCAATCGGTATTCTCTGGAATTCTGACGGACAATGTAGCTCTTCCGATTTGCTACAAAGGGAAGTATGCTATCCGGCGTTTCCCGGTAGCAAACTACCTATTTGACCGCGTGTATGTCAACGATACTCTACGTTCGGACAATGCAGACTCAGTGATCGTTGATATCGCCGATTCAACAGGCGGGGCGACGATATTATTCCTGAATGTCTTCAAGCCGGATACAACTGTGAGATTCCGTACGTTCACACCGGAACAGCTTGCGCAAAGCGATCAAGCAAAACCGGTCAAGCGGCCGAAGCCCGGCAAACCTGTCCCCCTGCCGAACACTGCCAACGTCATCGACGAAGTCTTGCGACAAGGTGGTATGTTGATTGCGGGTCTCCCGAATCAACTGAATAGCGGTCAGAAGATCAAGGGATACTTGCATCCGGCGAAGCAGTCCGACGTCTTCAAGACATTCAACACCAAAGGCGTTCCACACACCGGAACACCTCGTGGTCTTGACTTCGATGTCAAAGGCAAGCCGATCTTGAAACGACAAAAGAGCGTACCGGCAATCAAGCATAACAATCATTTCCTTGCGAATCTTCTTGCGCTAAAGATCAATATCGCTGCCAGCGAATTCAGGAAAACTCCGACGGGTTTTGGTGATCTGGTGTACTTACCACCAGCCGGCGGCTCACCGTGGTTCGTCGATGGACCCGAATGTACAGTCGGGATGATTGCAGAGATGGCAGACTCGATGCTCACAAACTGGGAAGGTGTCTCCTATCAGGAGTATGCCGATCTTGACGCAATCATAACAACCATCAATGCTGCATTCGCCGGTGCGCTGCCTCTGACGGCGCAAGACACAGCCACATGGATGGTTGCCAACAAACTCGCTCTCACCGGCACGAAGGCGCTCTCCGAAGTTCCATTCCTCATACGGATAGGTGGAACATCGCCGAAGAATACTCCCCGTCAGGTTATTGAAGAGCAACCTGATGTCTTCACGCTTGAGCAGAACTATCCCAATCCGTTCAACCCAACGACGACGATTCAGTTCTATCTCCCTGAACGGGCATTTGTCACCCTGAAGATTTACAATGTGCTCGGTCAGGAAGTTGCACGATTACTGAACCACGAGTTAGTGGACGATGGAACACAGGAAGTGCTGTTCGATGCGGGCAGCCTTTCTTCGGGAGTGTACTTCTATCATCTCACAGCCGAGAGTATCGGTGACGATGAGGAAGGTACGCCGGGCCAGCGATTCATGAGCGTGAGGAAGATGCTGTTCATGAAGTAAGCATATTCGCCCCCCAAAAAGAAACTCCGGCTTTCAGATTCAGTGGAAGTCGGAGTTTCGTTTTTTCGAGTTGCAGTTCATTCATCCGTTCCGTATGTTGAAAGAACTTCCGGGAGGAATTGTTCCTATGTTTTCTCACGCACTCAGCGCTTCAACAATAGGCATCAAGGCACATCTCATTCAGGTAGAGACACACATTGTGGCATCCAGCAATGCGTTTAATGTTGTTGGATTGCCGGATAATGCCGTGAAGGAGAGCCGCGATCGCGTCTATGCAGCCATTAAAACAACAGGCTTTCGATTCCCTCCGGGTCAACGCATCACGGTGAACCTCGCGCCTGCCGACATTAAGAAAGAAGGCTCGGCGTTCGATCTCCCGATCGCCGTTGGTATTCTCGCGGCGACAGGCCAAGTACTTCCCGACATATTGAAAGACTTCGTCATGCTCGGGGAACTCGCTCTCGACGGCACTCTCCGCCCCGTGCATGGAACCCTGCCGATCGCGGTTGAGGTAAGAAAGAATGGCATCCGCGGCATGATCGTTCCACGAGAGAACGCGAAGGAAGCGGCGATGGTCGGAGAACTTGAAGTCTATCCGATGGAGTCTCTTGTTGAAACGGTCTCCTTCCTCAATGGCGAACACACAATGCTCAAGCCGTTTCGTGTTGATCTCCGTGAAGTGTTCAATCAGGATCAGCGATATCCAATCGACTTTGACGATGTCAAAGGACAGGAGAATGTGAAGCGCGCTCTGGAGGTAGCTGCTGCAGGGGGACATAACATCATCATGATCGGTCCGCCCGGGTCCGGGAAAACTATGCTTGCCAAACGCTTGCCAACCATTCTCCCCCCTCTCACATTTGACGAGGCGATTGAGACAACCAAGATTCATTCTGTCGCCGGTCTGTTGCCGCCCGACTCAGCGCTGATCTCAACGCGTCCATTCCGCTCTCCGCATCATACAATCTCCGATAGCGCTCTTGTCGGCGGTGGAACAGTGCCTCGACCGGGCGAGATTTCTCTTTCTTACCATGGCGTGTTATTTCTCGATGAGCTTCCGGAATTCGCCCGCAACGTCCTCGAAGTTCTTCGTCAACCTCTGGAGGATGCTCACGTTACGATCAGCCGGTCGAAAATGTCGATCGATTATCCAGCCAACTTCATGCTGGTGTGTGCAATGAATCCCTGACGTTGTGTTGCATTTCTGTTGCCATTTCTGCCGAGGATGGCATGTACGATAGATTGATTGAAACCTCGTCATTGCTAATAGTTATTTTTTGGGTGATTGTTTCTACGATACTTCTTTTTTCAGAAAGTTCGAGTGTAGGCCATCGCTGATGTAGATCCTTAGCCTCGCTAAGTACCTCGTCGCTTGATAGATACTGGATTTTGAGGTAATCGATCTCACCCTGCAGTTCGGGGAGTTGATTCTCTATTTGTTTCAGCCTGTCTTCCAGCGGCCGGTAGTGGTTCCCGAATCCCTCTTTAGGCATCTCTCCATCAAGGTGTAGTCGGACCAACTTGTCCATCTCTCGCTTTAGCCTCTTGGCTTCCTCCTCAAGTGAAACGAATAGATTTTGCCGATCATTTATAAGTTCATCAGCCTTATTCAGGTAAGTTGAAATTTCGTCATTTGAAAAAAAGAACGTTTTCAGTTGCTCATGGTATATCCCTTCCAAGTCAGAGGTGGGGATTTTATTGTGGCATTTGTAGCACGTGTACTTCAGCGATTTGTGTGGGACGTACATTTTGTTACCGCAGTGACAGAGCACTATACCGGTAAAAAGGTGTTCAGCCGGGCGCCGATTCTGCTTTTGGTATTGTTCACCCAGGATTTGGTTGCAGTGTGCCCATACCTCATCGCTCACAATCGGCTCAACATTTATATGTACCCATTCGTCCTCAGGCTTTATGATCCATTTTTTCTTCTGTCCCAAGCTCTTCGTATAGTTCATTCGGCGTTTCCCTTTGGCTACTGGATCACGCAAGAGACGATCCACTGTGGTATCCGAGAACCGGCCACCATTCCGGGTGCGATATCCTGATTCGTTCAGTAGACGGGCGACCGTTCTCTTGCGTCGATGTTCAAGGAATAGTTCGTAGACTCGTTTTCGTACCGGAGCTTCCTTTGGATCAATCAGCAGTTTTTTGTCTACCCATTGGTATCCAAACGGAGCAGCACCTCCGAGGGGTTTGCCAAGCTTGGCACGTATCGGCACTGACGCTGCTACACGTTCCGCTATTTCTTCTCGCTCCCACTGCGCCATAGCAGCAATCATAGTATAGAAGAGCCGTCCAGCTGGGGTTGAAGTGTCAATCGATTCTTGCAAACTTACTAGGTCTGCGTCACATTCACGAAAGATATCGGCGAAGTCCAGAAGCTCTCTTGTGTTACGAGCTAATCGTGCCAACTTGGAAAAGATAATTCCTGTAATCTTGTGCGATCGTACGTCAGCCAGCATCCGTTTCGTCTCGGGATGTTCCATCACCGACTTACCACTAACCGCCTCAAGACGATAGACTTCTTTGATAGACCATCCCTTCGATTCCGCGTAGTAGCGGGCGCGCTTCTCGTGATGCTCCGGGCTTTCACCTCTGGCTTGATCTTCTGTCGAGACTCTAATCCAAATACCGACCGATTTTTCTTTCTCCATCTGAATACTCCTCAGGACAATTTGTGGAAATGATACTCATCAAAGGTAAGAATAAAAGTTTCATTCACCAAGAAAAAACTTGACTCATTGCGAATTTCTTCCTACCTTATTTTTGCCAAACCAGTAGTAGATCGTTTTTTATTTTATAGGGTTCTCCCCGTACGTTGGCAACGCGCTGGGGCACGACATTGTGCCCCGGTACGCAAATACGTACGGGATGATCTATACTGGTTTGGCAATCAGATAGACCCCAGCACGCTTGCTACCGGGGTTTCTATTGGTGAGTCGGCCAGTGAATATAGAAACCTCTGTCAGCCATTGTGCTGGAAGAGGTTTTTTCGTTTCTACCTAATTCACTATCCATCATTCACAACTCCATAGGAGGTTGTATCATGAAGCACTTCTTCTACGTTACCACCCTCTGCCTGACGGTCGGTTTTATCGGCTGCGCGCCCAAGGCAACCAAGAGCGAACAGGCCTACGTGCCGTCGTTCCACTTCACACCTACGGCCAATGCACCCGTAGCCTCAGCCGAGGTTACCTTTGCCGTTGTCAATGCCTCGTACTCTGAGAACCAACCGTGGACAACCGTCTGGCCGTTCACCGATTTCTCCAAGAACATGGGCTTGGACTTCCAACAGATCTTGAGCGCACGCGGCTTCACGGTCAAGGGTCCTTTCGGTTCGTACGACGAGCTCACCTTTCCCGACAAGAAGGGGAGCGACCTCGTCCTGCAACCGACGCTCGACGTACGGCTGGACATTGTCAATCCCGAAGCGAGGAAGCACGTCGGCATCTTGGGACCGGACAGCTACACGCTCAACGGTCAAGCCGCCATTGGTGGCAGGATCACGCTCGCGCTGACGGAGAGCCTGTCGAAAGAGCGCATGTGGTTTAAGAGCATCGACATTCCGCGCGAAGTTGTCTCCTGGGAAGGTGAAAAGGAATACCCGGCCCCACCGAACGGTGTAGACCCCAACGACGCGGGTATCACCAAGGTACTCGGACCTAAATTAGAAGCAATCTATACCAAGGTCATGCAGGCAGCCTGGAACTACCTCGATCCTGAGGAGATGAAGCTCGTCAAGAAGCAGGCTGAGGAGATCAAGAAGAAAAAGGTGTACTGAGTTCTCGTTAGTCAAGCTGGGGAGTGGCGTACATTACATCACTCCCCAAGGTGAAACGGGTAAAACGTGGGAGTTGACAAAATAAATCTTACCCGATCACGAAAAATATCTTGATTCTAAATTAAAATCTTTCTACACTATCACAACGATAAGATCATTTCACATGCGAATTCTCACCGTCGTTGTTTGCTGTGCAATTCTCATCTGTGGCTTTGCTTGTACGAAGAGTCCAACAGGACCGTCCATCCCATTTTCCCATCTCACGACAGAAGACGTTGGTGCGATTGATTTTGTCCTTCACATAAACGTTACACCGATACTGCGCTCAAGCACTCCCCTGAGAGTCTCCCGAGACGGTCAAACTATCTTCACCGCTACCGCACCGATTGATACCGTTGTGGTGGATGGAGGGCTCCTTCCTAAACAAACATACACGTATCAACTGATGCAAGAATTCAATGGCAACTTTGTTCCTGCTGATGCACCACTTGTGGTGACGACACTTGATACCACGAGCCACAACTTTACCTGGCAGATGGATACGCTCGGTGTTGGCAATTCGAGTAACTTGAGAGATGTGGCGATCATCTCACCGACGGATGTGTGGGCTGTCGGGGAAATTTACACATTAGATTCTACTGGACATTTCATTTTTCCTCCGTACAATGCAGCCCACTGGAATGGGAGTGCCTGGGAGCTTCTGAAAATCCAGACCATTACATATGATGGACGAATTATTGTAACTCCCTTGACATCGATTTTTGCATTCAGCAAAAGTGATATTTGGATCTCATCTGATGTTGGTGCTGTTGGGCGGTGGAATGGACTGACATGGTCCAGTCGCTGGATCTCAGAACGGTCAGGTAGTATCGACAAAATGTGGGGATCCTCGGATAGTAATTTCTACCTTGTCGGCTCAAGTGGTTCTTTGACACATTACGACGCCACCCGTTGGCAGAAGCTTGAAAGCGGAACAACGTACGATATTCAAGACATCTATGGAACCAGGGATTCTCGATCCGGTAAGTATAAGATCCTTGCTGTTGCATCCAATATCTACACTGGTGAAGGGCCGAAGGTCTTGGAGATCGACAGTGGAAATGTTGCACTTCTTCCCGACAATGGGCTTCCCTGGAGCTTACACGGGCTCTGGTCATCATCTGTCTATAGAAATTATATCGTCGGTGATGGTATCTTCTTTAAATCATACCTGAATGCAACAACACCATGGCGAGCATTGCATTTTGGCTTGACGACCTATTATACCAATGCGGTGCGTGGAAACGCCAGCAATGACATTGTTGTCGTAGGAGCTTACGGTGTCACCCTCCATTACAATGGTTCTTCCTGGAAAAACTATCAAGCTGAGACATACATCAACGGATCATTGTTTCGAGTTGAAACCCAAGGAAATTTTGTCGTTGCTGTCGGTCAAGTTGGTAATCGTGCGGTAGTGCTGCGAGGGTATCGGTAATCATTGGAATTGAGAACTTTTAATTCACACGTTCTATTCACCCGCCTCTCTGGCGGGTTCACTATATAGGAGGTCGTAATGATACGCGTTCGAACTCAGTGCATGCTGCTCGTTGAGCTTGTGGTCCTTGTATTCATCATGCTCAGTGTGCAATCTAAGGTAATCGCTCAACCCACCAACGTGGTCGTCGGTCACGACAATTCAATCTATTGGTGGTGGAATCCGACCATCGCTGTGAATCCGAACGATTCGAGCAAGCTCGCCGTCGGATCGGAGAAGTTTAATAACGGTGAAGAACAACTTCACTATTCGTACTCTGTTGATGGAGGAGCCAGTTGGACCGAATATGCACTGGGGTACAATCCTCATGGCAGCTTCAGCGCTCGACCGCAGGTCGCCTTTGCAGCAAACAACGGCGAAGCGTGGTATGCATTTGTTTCATACGACACGGCGAACAAATTTGACAAAAATGGTATTTTCGCAGCGCGATCCGTCAACAACGGTGCGACGTGGCCCGATCTCTTCACGGTGGTTGATCACAACTCGCCCTCCGGGGGAACTGATTTTGAAGATGAAGTTACTCTGGCAACGGGATCAACGAACGGGATTTTTACCGCATGGACGAAGAAATTTAATAACGGCACAAAGAGTCAAATCTGTTATGCAACAGATACCTACGGTCCGAGTGGCTTAACATTCACAACACCACTGAAGATCAGCTACAACGACGCCGTGGACTCGAAGGGACCTTCGATAGTGGTTCGCAGCTCGGGCTATGTGTATGTGTTATGGTTTGAGTCGGGTGGTAATATCAGGCTCAACCTATCGACGGATCGACTAACATTCTCCAGTGGTGCGAGCGCCGTGATACAAGGTATCTCAGAGGTGAATTCTATCACTATCGGTAATTCCACGCTCAAGGTGAATAGCTATCCGTCTTGCGCGATCGACAGAACAACTGACTACCTGTATATGGCATGGGCAGACAATAGAACCGGCGGTCCAAACATTTATTTTGCCAGCTCACAGACGTATGGCACGGGATATGACTTCACAGGGCCGCTTCGGAGGCTAAACAACGTGGCTGGTAAATTTTGGGCTCCGCGTGTCAGTGTCAGTCCGGACGGCAAGAAGGTGTATGTAGCGTACTACGGTGTGCTTCCCGGTGATACCACCGTTAACGTCTTCGTGGCAGCCTCCGCGGATCGGGGCAAAACATTTACCCACGCGAAAGTCAGTTCTGCCACGTCCACGTTAGGAATGGCGAACCCCAGGATGGGGGATTACATCGGTATTGCCGCAACAAACAAGATGGCGTACCCCGTTTGGACGGATAGACGCACTGACGGAGGCGGCGTGGTGCATCAGTGGATTTACCTTGCGCAGCATAGCACGATCCTCGCCACCATCGATCAAATATTCAGCAGCGGGGATCTCACGTATGACACACCCAAGCGCTGGAACGGAAGCTCGTTCACCGGACTCTGGAATACTGATTACAACAATTATAGCTTCACATTGACACAATCTCAGCAAGCGATCTTTGCGGTTAATCCGACCTCCACCGAGGTGCTGCGAGGCACTCAGGACGTGCTCGGGGGCGTCTCGGGATCGGAGAAATACAACAGGTGGAATACCGATCCTGACGTGGTCAACCATCATGCTTTTCCGATTACAGCACAAACAAATACGTTTAGGTCCAACTTCAAGTCGATCTCATCATATTCAAACGCCAACACGATTATTCGCAACGAGCTCATCGATGCGCCTGCGGTTGAAGGGGGAACGATCAAGTTTAAAGATCCGTGGTTGATAGATTTTAACGACCCGAGTTACGGCAGTAACGCGCGGAACCAGGGAGGGAGCGCACCGCGGAACCCTCTTGGCTCGCCTTTTAAGTTGAGAGATCATACGACGGATTACAAGGGAGTGTTCTTGGGAGAAGAGCCAGATCCAAATAAACCCTTAAAGCCATTCTATGAAGTTGAAGCCCTTTCAACCCAGCCAATAGGGGGTTTCGATTCTTACTTCATCAAATGGATCGGTATCGGCGCAGACGTCCCACTGGGTGGCGCAAGCGGACCGGTCATTTTCCGCGATCCGGTAAATCTCATGTATGCGAAGGCTCAGTACAAAGCGCACTTAGGCACCTCAACACTGGCTGCGCTCTCACCGACCGGTCAGAGAAGAGTTGTGCAGACGACTACAGGCATCCACGTGGTGTATGAAAGCGCAGGCACAATATTTTACACCTACGGATTCACCTGGCCTCCCGAAACTGTCGTGGGCGATTACCCCACATCGACCATCATCTATCGCAACCCGGCACTCGTGGGCGACTCTGTAGGAGTAACCGTATCCAAATTGTACGATCAGGTGCAGTATCCCGATCTCAGCGTTGGCATCCACACCATTTTCTGGGAAAAGAGTCCTGGTAATGTTTTACAACTCGGCTATTTTTCCGGGGACAGTTCTTTCCAGTCGATGCCTGTCGGTGTCATGACGAAGCCGCAAACCGGACCGACCGTCTCCTCGATATTCGCGGCGGTGTGGTGTGATAAAGATGTGGGCTTAAAGTATGGGGTGAGCGCCTATCCCTTCAACGCCTTTACCAACCTCGCACTCACACCGGGGGTCGGAGCGACAAATCCAACCTTCGCCGTCACGACCGGTCCGGGACCGGATGGCGGCAAGGGCTATCTCTTCTACCTGGCATGGGAAGTACGAGGGTCGACGGGAGGCATCAAGTACATGCTCGGCTATTTACCCAACTCCGCCGCTGTTCAGGCTTCGAATATCACCTGGTATGGACCGTTCACCGTTGCCAGCAATTCAAGCATTCTCACCAACGCAAGACCGTCTCTTGCCGTGGACGTATCCAACAGAGTTACGATAGCATGGGAATATCGCGACGTCTCGATATCACAGGGGAATATCAAAGTGCAGCAGCGAGCTGGTACAACGCTCGCAGATGTAGTGTACAACTACACCTTTTCGAATTGTTCCGGCACCCCGAATTACCCTTACTCACCGACCATCACTGACTACCGATCCTCGTCGACGAAGGGTAACGACTTCGCGCTCGTTTGGTACAGCGCAAACAATGGAACATCGTGGGCACAATATCACAACACCTGGAGTCTTCCCGGTGTTCTTGATGCGACCGGTCGTCAAGCCAGCATTACCACGACGTTTAATAGTCAGGATGATCGTTACGTTGAATACGTGGATGCCACCGGCCCGCCGTTCAGGATCAAGAATATTCAGCTTCCCTCGATCTCTCCGGATCTACTGCCCGCGCCAATGCTTTCGTGCAGTGCGTGCGCACCCGGGACTAATCCGACGCTCAGCTGGACGACGGTGGCTGGAGCGTTGTCCTACCAACTGTGGCGATACTCGTGCCCGTGGGCGAGTACCGAATGTCAACCAGCTGCCTCACTCATTTTCACTGGTCCAAACACAAGCTACACCGACCACGACATCACGGTCTTCCAGAAAACTTCTGGAAATCTTACTCCAACATCGGTTTTCTCGTACTACGTTGCCGCTCTTGATAACTTCTGCCAGAGCTCTCCAAACTCTAACATTATATCAGTGAACTCTGGCTCTGGACCGGTCGTGACGAAGCAACGAAGAGATGGGAATGAAGGAAATGAACTCCCGCTACCAACAGAAACGAGACTTAATGCAAACTATCCCAACCCGTTCAATCCGGTCACAACTATCTCTTATCAGCTCGCAACGCCCGCGCTTGTGCGTATGGGCGTGTACAACGTGCTCGGCGAGGAGGTGGCTCACCTCGTGGAAGCGGAACTCGATGCAGGGTTCTACAACGCAACTTGGGACGCTGGAAGTTCATCGAGCGGCATCTACTACGTCAGGATGAATGTTACCGATGGATCGGGCAAGCAGACATATCAGGCTACCAAGAAGTTACTGTTGATGAAGTGATGCACCTTTGGCGGTTCGCCCTGAATCCCACTTCATGATGAAGGGTCACAGTATCAAGGAAAAGGTCGGCCCATCGCCGGCCTTTTTGTTTTCTGGCTCTGCCCGAGGGCCTAAGCCCTTACCAAATATGCCTCGCTGGACTCAAGGGTTCAATGGAGTCCAGCGAGGATGAGGAGTATTCACAGTTTGACTTTGTAAAGAAGACTTCATATCTTTTCATACCCGCTTTAGTTCCGAGGCTGGCGCCTCCCCCAGCCTGGAGCTGCCTCCCGAAGCGGGTTTTTTGTTTCCTTCTCTGTCTTCTTCCATCTAAGAAGACGACCGCTTTTCTACTTTCGCAACCTCGTTTTAGACCGGGTCTGCAACTTGATTTGGAACTTTCTGGTTCATATATTGTTTAGTATTTAAGCAGTAACTAAACTATTAACTCATCAAATCATGAAGAAAATCTACATCGACGGCAAGCTCTGTGTTGGTCCAACGTTTTCGCAGGCTGAGCTGCTCCTCATCAAACGAAATCTTGCACAACAAAAACCATTGCACACTTTGGCGGATCTCCTCTCTGCGGTAGGGAATCCGCAGAGGCTTAGTATCCTCTATCTCCTTCATGCCCATCGGGAAATGTGCGTGTGCGATCTCGCCGAAGTGTTGGAGATCACTGATTCCGCTGTGTCTCAACACCTCCGTAGACTCAAAGACAAAAAGCTCGTGACCGCACGTCGCGAAGGACAAACCATATTTTACTCCTTGGTGGAGCGTACACTTACCAAAGCCTTGTTGAAGATGTTCACCGCAAAAGAAACAACAGAACAAGCCCTGTTACACTAAATGAAAGAATATAGGATATGAGTAAAGCAACCTTCTCAAGCACGGGTGGAGTAATTGCCGCAATCATTGCGTCCCTGTGTTGTATCGGACCCGTGGCGTTGGCACTGATCGGGGTTGGTAGTATCGGCCTGTTTTCCATGCTTGAACCTTACCGCTCATACCTGATCGGTCTTACGGTACTTCTTCTCGGTCTTGCGTTCTACTTCGCCTATCGTAAACGCGAGGTGAAGTGTGAAGACGGGAGCTGCAAGGTTCAAAGTTCCAGCCTCTGGAACAAAATCGGCGTGTGGTGCGCAACTCTTGTTGCGGCCGGCGCAATCGCCTTTCCATATTTTGGATTCACAGCGTCATCTTCACCGTCGAAGCCTTCCGAGAACAGTTCCCTGATCCTTGACCGGGACATTAGCTTCTTCGATGTGCCTCTGGTGTGTAATGCCGCGCCGAGTATCGGTTGTGGCAGCAGGGCAAAGTTCATCTTGCTTGATCTCATGAAAGACTCAACCGTGAAAGGAGCTTGGCTGAACCGGCGGGGAACCGTCATGGCTGTGGTATGGAATGAAGGCACGAGTGCCACAGCACACCAAACGGTGCTCAAGTCGGTGTTCTCTCGACATGAACTACCGATTGAGCAAGTAAGTGAGCAGGATCGAACTACCCTTCTCGAGGACTTCAAAGCGAAGGATATGTGGTATAAAGGTTCAGACGTTGATGCGCTGAGTATTGAGGAAGCGGGCGTTATCGCTGACCGGATTCTCACGGGCGTTAGTCCACATGTTAAGTTCAAAACGGGCGAAGACAAGCAGGCGTTTCGTGAAGATGTCAAAGCGATAATCCAACGCGGCTTCCTGTCCCTCCAATCGTTCAACGAACTTGATGATTCATTGTACCATCGGATTGAACGGGATGTCGTTGCCGCTGGTGAAAAGTATCTTGGCAAAGGAAATATGCCCGATCTGCAAATACTCAAAAGGGAAAGTGTACCATCGGGAAATGAAGATGCATGTTGTTCCAAAGAGAGCAAAGAGAAAAGCAAGTCCGAATGTTGCTCTCCGCAAACGAAAGGAACAAAACGATGAATAACTGCTGCGTCCAACCGATCGAGGTAATTGCAGAAGATAAACATAAAGTCGGTGATGAGTGTTGTTTAGTCACGGATACCACTCCTGCCCCTGCACGAGCCCAGTGTCCGGTTTCACGAACGGTCTCGAAGAAGGTACAAAAGCGTACCCTTGAGCATCTCTTGAAGCCCGAAAAAATTGGCTCAATTCAAAACGTGCAATACTATTACTGCGCTGATTCGAACTGTAGAGTTGTCTACTTCTCCAATGAAAGTGTTCCATATTTCACCATCGATGATGTTAGGGTTAAGGCTTTCGCGAAGGACAAGGGCGAAGATGTGAGCGTCTGCTATTGCTTCGATTGGACGCGCGCCCGAATCAAACAAGAGCTCGTCAGCACAGGAAAATCAACAGCCTCCCTGCAGATTGCTAAAGAAGTCAAAGCCGGCAACTGCGCCTGCGACATCAAGAATCCCAAGGGCGAATGCTGCCTCGGGGATGTGAACTCATTTGTGAAATCAATTACCCCCGCTGTTGCCCCTGCCTGAGTGCGTTGCCTTTCACCTAAGAATTTGACAAACACCCCTGTACGTTCTTACATTGCTAACGTGAAAAATGATCGTCCGCCACTTGGTCAGAAAGAAAAACGAGAGCTTCTCAAACGTATCCACTTCGTCAAAGGTCAGCTCGACGGCATTGAGCGAATGATGACCAGCGATCGGTCAGTGAAGGAAATCTATGGACAACTCAAAGCTGCTGAGCGAGGGCTCCATCAAGCTCTCTACGTCGTCCTGAATGACCACCTCAAGGCACATTTTGCTGAAGTGCTCACCGAACGGCTCGCTCTCTGTCCTGGGGACTGCGATGACGCTGAGCGATTGCAGTTTTTACGTCACGAATTTTCCAAGTTGGATCTCAAGGGGCTCATCGACGAGCTCGCCTGGTTGCGTAATTCACTGAACGCCGTACAACAACCAAAACCTCGAAAGGAGATGAAACGATGAAACAGAAACTCACGCTGCTGCTTACCGTGCTTGCACTGGTGGTCACTGCGTTAGGGTTCTCCGGAACAAGCCCCAAGGTTGATCGAGGGGGTTGTCCCTTGTGCGGAACCCCGGCCTGCCCAGACTATCGAGCCTGTGGTAAGTAGAGGTATTCCCATGAACTGGAGAAGGCTCGGAAAATTTCCGAGCCTTCTTGTTGCCTTCCATTTAAAAGTACGTCTGCAACAAAATATCGCTTGGAATTCGTAACTTTCTTTCGTATTTTTATGCCGTTCACTCTCCAATCGTTTACTAGACAGTACGAACAATAACGGATGGCTCACAACCTTCACCTCCTCATAGTTGATGATGAGGAGAACATCAGGAGTACCTTGAGCGACGTGCTCTCGGCTGCTGGCTATGAGGTCACCACCGCTGCCGGTGGTGGTGAAGCCATAGCCCTCGTCCAAGGTGAACACTTTGACCTTGCAATCCTCGACGTGCGCATGCCGATGGTTGACGGCTTGGAGGTACTGAGGTTCATCAAGCAGCAAAGCCCCGAGACGAAGGTGATCATGCTGACCGCTTTTGCTGACCTCAAACAAGCCATGGAAGCGAAGCAGTATGGTGCCGAAGATTTTATCAGCAAACCGTACGACATCCAGGACCTCCTGGCAACAATCGAGCGGATTTCATCGTGAGGCAAACGAAGGCAGTATACGATAGCTCTGTTTCATTACGCCATCGGAGAGTCGTACGGTAAAACCAAAAATGCTCGTGGTTGATGATAGTGTGGAATTGAGACAGTCACTCTATGAGCAGTTCACCAATGAAGACTTTGTGGTGGACGTGGCAGATGATGGCGATGTTGCCCTAGAGAAAATCAAGCAGCTTGACTACGATATTGTTTTGCTCGATATGAAGATGCGTCGGATGAATGGCTTGGCCGTGCTTAAGGAGATGCAAAAAGTTCATAAGCATCCGAGGGTAATCATGCTCACGGTGATGCGGGACATCTCAACAGCGCTTGAGTGCATAAAGCTTGGAGCGAATGACTACATCACCAAGCCGTATGACCCAGAGGAGCTGCTCAGTGTTGTCATCAAAGTACTGAGCGTATGAATTCCGAAGCTACCTGTCGCTTTCCGTCTGATAGTGCGACACGTTCACTCCCTTACTTCACGTCAACGAACCCCAGCATTTTTGGTTCGTGCAATCCTTGAAAAATCTTCTTTTCTCCGTATCTTTCGACAGCCAAGTGAGTCTAGCCAGCACACTTTACCATAAACTAAAAGTCCCCTTTTTGATACACAGCACTCCGCGTTGTCCTCTCTCTAACACGCATTGTTTGGTCTAATTCCGCTTTGCCCCCCTCATGAATCGAAAATTTTCTCGGCACGACTTTTGTTGAAATTCTTGACGGACTAACAATGCAATACAAATTAAACAGAGCAATGCAAGTGAGAAGGAATATGCTGCTCGTGTTTAGCGCAGGGGCAATTTGGGTCGTTGCTTCAGGGGTGATGTTGGCGCAAGCCAAGGAATATTCCACAGATCAAGACTCCTCGAAACAAGTGGTCATTAATAACTATTACGGTGGTGGGGGGCCATACTACCCTAGACCTTATTTTTACCCGGCGCCATTTTACCGTCCTTCATTTGGGTGCAGACGGTTCGGTGTATCGCTTGTTACGCCGTTCCATCGGCGGGTCTTTATTCATCGTCCTTTTCGACCCAGATTTCTCCCGCGGATGTTTGGTTCTATGAGGTCAGGTGGACGGAGGTACTGAACACTCAACTCATTCCAACAGGTTAGCTAAACTCCTCGATGTCGCCTTCCGTCTGCTAAGAGTGCGACAGCACTAATTCCCCACTCTCTCGAACGTCACTGTTTTTCAAAATCTAGTTTCTCCACTTGCGTTTCGCGGTCGCAATCCGTATAATTAGCGAAACAAAACAGGTCCCCTTATCGAATGGGTTACAAAGTTTTCCTCAGTCACAGTGCCAGCGATTCAGAGTGGGTTAAGTGGATCGCGTCTAATGCTACAAGCATTGGGATAGAAACATATCTGTTTGAGCACGATCCGCAGCCCGGAACCTTACTCGCTGGAAAGGTAAAGCAAGCCATTCAAGTCGCCGATGCGGTTGTAGTTCTTCTCACGCTTACCAGTCATCTCTCTCCTTACGTTCAACAAGAAGTCGGTTTTGCAGAAGCCTCTGGTAAGTTGATCATTCCGCTCGTTCAACCTGGTATACCGGATCGAAGCTTAGCGATGCTACAAGGTCGAGAGTACAACCCATTTGACTTCGGCAATCCCCCTGGCAGTTTATCGACATTGCTCTCTTATCTTCAGCGTCTCAGGATGGCGAAAGAGAACGACCGAGCACTTCTGATAGCACTTGGCGTACTCATTGGCATCGCTATACTCTCATCTAAGAGCTAAAGATGTAAATCTTTATGCCCTACCAATTCAGACGTAAACCATTGAAGGAAGTTCGCAACCATTCGAGGATCCGGAAAGCGCTCATGTTCACTCACGCCGACACGTTTGACTTCCAACAAGTCAATCGGATCCTTGAACCAATTTGGCTCTACGCAGATAGTAGTACACCCGTGGGCCTGCTTTGATTGATAGGGATTTGCTTTTGCACTTGGCCGGCCTTGTCACTGCTGTGGTCGGGATTGTAGGTAATACATGGAACTCCCAAAAAAGGGGTCTTAGAAGACTTACTCTAGTGGGGAGAATTGCTCTTCTAACTGCTGTTACTATTGCTATCCTTTCTGTCCTTTCCTCCAATGAAAATCGCCGGCATTCCGAGTGGCAAGAAAGACAGAGAGACACAGTCCGCCAAATCGCATATCATGAGATTGCCCAAGGAATTGGACATCTCGTTTTTTCGATTAATGCAGTAAACAGAACCAAACCCATGTCCACTTCTGAATGGGATAGCAGTTTTACCTTTATTGCCCTTTTCAAAAGGATATTGGACTCATCTTTTATTTCCAGTCTCGGCCAGATAGACGTGAGGTCGCAAGTGCCCTTATACGATTCATCGTGGCGGGCATATCTTGGCTTAGAATATCCCTACGTCTCACAGTTTCTTACAGATCAAGCGCAGAGTGCTAACAATGAGCTTATCTCTACCCTCAGTACTTATGCAGGATACCTCGATGCTGAAACCATCATTCAGTTAAACGGGGTGCTTCGTGATAATTGGTTTAACCTCACTTGGATGGATATTCAACTCGTGCAGGGCAAGTCCTATTCTCTGGGACACAATCTATCGTTTTACTGGGGCTTCGCGGTCGATCGTCATGATGATTTCCACGCCTTCATGGATAAGCTTGAGAAATTAATCCAACACATTCAAATAAAAGAAATTCCCCAGCCGTCACACTTGTACAAATTATTCTAAGCCCTACATCCAAACTAACGAACGACAACCTTTGCTTTCTATCCCTAGTTCGTTCAAGATATTTCCACCCCTGCCAACCTCGTTGGAGCCCAATGGCACACCTCATCGCAGGGAACGCCACAACGCATGGCTTAGTCGCTGAGCGGATCAAACACACAACCGCTATGCAATCCAGTTTTACCTGCGTTGAACGTTCCGGGTGCGATCGGATCAGGGGTGCAGACAGCCCCGCAGGAAGCGTGGCTGTCTGTTACGGAGGGCTGAGGGCCTCGCAACAGCGAGGGTGTGTCCAGAACCAATCGAGTTTACGGCATTGCTCTTGCTTATCAAAATGTGGTTTGCTAACCTCACTTCGGCTTGAATTGAAGTTTGAATTGAAGTAGAAAATTCAATATCTTTACCATCTAAAAACTTTGTGAGGATCCCATCTTGAACGAAACGAAGTCAAAGCATGAGCTGGATAGTTTTCCGGAGTTGACGAAGGTTACAAGGGAAAACAGGGGCATGACAGTAGGTGTTGTTATAGGTTGTGCCTTTGCGACGGCGGTCCCATTAGTTCACGATCTTTCTATAGTGGAAGTGCCCTCTCCTGAAGGCGTACTGGTCAAAGCAGCGATTGTCTCTATTATTGTTGTAATCCTTGCCGCGCAAAGTTTGCGATTCTACTTCAAGATTTTGAGAAGGATGAGAGAGAATATACGTGGAACAATCTTTTCGGTCGGATTACTAATTGCACAGCTTGGACTTCTGGGAGTTAACGTTTTTTCGCGCCCCAGGTTTTTGCTGGTAGGAATTGGCATTGTATGCATTGCTACAAAGTCGGTGCAGCTCTACTTCGATTCTAAAACGGAAGGCTACGGCAAGAACGCAGTAAAGTATTTTGAAAAAATTCTTATAGTCTACAGTTGTGTTTCATTACTTATACTGTGGCTTAGTTGGAAGGTGGATGGAGGGAAAATGCTTGCCTTTTCTAAAGAGCAAGCATCGTCTGTATATAATGCTGCTAGTGGTACGATTGACCAGATTATTGCCCAGGATTCGAGCGCTATTGCAAAAGATTCTTCCGCTGTGGTTTCGCTCAAGAAAGAGGTCAAATTGTTGTACGGAGGTTGGACAGAAGCTACGGACAATAATAATACTCTTTCTTACGGAGTAATTTTTATTGGACTTCTTCTTGCCATTTATACTGCCTACCAGGAAGTTTTAATGAAGCACCTAAGCTTCCACGATGTGTTGGTAGACCTTAACGAGTACGCCAAATCTAATCCAAAGGAGAATGGTGATGACTAATAGCGTCATTACAACGTCGACGGCGGTCATCTCAACACTTCGGTTGTTCGTCTCCTCGGTAGCGGGAATTATTGGAGCAAGTGTCTATCTGGCTACTGCCTCAGTTGGTTCCTTGAAAACAGCTTTCTGCGGCTTCGCGGTTATCCTGCTGACTTCTGGATTCGGGTTTGTTGTAAATGATTGCGTTGACACAGAGAAGGATAGGATCAACCATCCTGATCGTGCGCTGGTGAGTGGTAGGTTGTCCAAGAAACAAGCGTTATTTATAGCGTTCTTGTTTGCTGCAGCTTCGATTTTTCTTTCGTTCAATCTTAACACCACGGCGCTCCTGGTTGATGTTGGAACAGTTCTACTGTTAAGCATCTACTCCTTTGTGAATAACAGGTATGGAATCTGGGCAAACGGTATCACTGCCGTGAGTAGTTCCCTGACCATCGTATTTGGTATGAGTATTGGAACTTTCTCACTGCCGTTGATGATAGCAGCAGGAGGCACTTTCTTTATGATATTCGGACGGGAGATTGTCTTAGATATTAGGGATCTCCTCGCTGACAAGTCGATCGGAAAAACATCGGTGCCGATCCGCCTTGGAATTGAACGAGCTTTGGACATATGTATATATCTGTTCGGGGTCAGCTCACTTTTGTTCATAGTCTCTTCAATAATGTGGAGTACTGTGTGGTTCACACTATTTGTTGGCGTTTTATTAAATTTATTACTCTGGATAGGTATAGTACTTTGCCGGTCTCAGCCGAGTGCATTAGGCATTGAGCGTTTTTTGCTGTTGACACGGTTCGCTTTTCTCTGTCTGGTACCTGCGATATTACTGTAGGTTGGAGTTAATAAAACTCCAACGCTTTTCATGACGTTGGAGTTGAGAAACAGGCTGAAGCCCCTGGTTTTCATTATTGTTTTGTTGCCTTCCCCACAATTCCCTCGAGCTCGCTTATGCGCCCTTCGAGGTTTAGCACCTCTCGGTTAAGTTTGTTGAAGAAGTAAATCCACACATACGAAAGAATGATAAGGAGTGCTACAAAACCCCAAAAGTAAAGTTCCATTTTTCCCTCCTTAGGAGAACCCCTTTGCTTGTTAAGTTGTTTTTTGTTGGTTACAAATCAAAGGGATGCCTCAAACGGCGCGGGGACTTCCTCACAACCATGTTTCCCACACTATCAGAACCCTCTAAAGCTGTCAAGAAAACATTCTTGGTTCATCCACCCATACGAGTCGGGCAATAAAAAAGCCCGGTGTTTTGTGCACTAGGCTTTCAGCTACAGCAAGCCTCGTTCAGCGAAGCTCGTGTACCCGTTGTGTTCAGTGACGATGATATGATCGTGAAGCCGGATCCCGAGGATCTTGCCGGCTTTTCATATGGAGTGTCCCTTCCTTTTCGGAATCAAACCGACTTGGGCAAGATACTCCGACAGATTAAAGTTATTAATGCACGCATTGCAGAATCCAGAGACTGGACATAAGCAACAGTTGTGACAAACAAAAACAATCTGATCGCAGCCATTGCACCAAATCCAATCACGCTCTTCCGGCATCGGCACAAGCGTTGGTATGCTTGCCTTCTCATTCGGCAGCGGGTCCCGAACGACAATGTCACCAACCAGATCCCGACCGCAGACTTCGCATTTCATAACAACCCCCTCTCTGCAAAGCTCATGAAACCGTTTTGCTCCGTAACAATTACGTGATCGTGAAGAGGTATGCCAAGGATTTTCCCCGCATCAGCAAGCTGTTTCGTCAGGGTAATGTCTTCGCTAGACGGTTCAACATTGCCAGAGGGATGGTTGTGAGAGACGATAATCGATGCGGCGTTCATCATGTAAGCAAGCTTGAATACCTCACGTGGATGAACCAGCGACGAGTTGAGGATGCCGATCGTAATCGTGTGAATCCCGATGAGCCGATTGGCGGAATTGAGGTACAGACCTACGAAATGCTCACGGTCGACACCTCGTAGATAGTCCATAACTATTTTGGCAGCGTCTTCCGGACTTCGGATCTGTCTCTCGGATACCTCGACCGTCGACTCCTGCACCAGCAGCACCTTGTACACTGGAGTTTCAAATACCACTTTGGGGCGTTTCATGGCAACACCTTGGTGATGATGATGCAGTGAGGTTGAAAGTCGACCTCAATCTTATCACCGATCGCGAACCCGAAATCTTCAAGGTATTTGCCACGGAGACGAATGAGAGGATGGGGAGCTTGAAATTCCCGGTCATAGTAACCATAGTAGACCTTCCTCAGACGTGGAATTCTTCGCTGCTTTTTTACCTTAGTCGGATCAAGTGTTATCGTCATCTCGGAGGCCATCCGAGTGGCACAGTTAGAGCCTTCTGTAAGCCCTAAATTTGCGTTAGGAGCGTTTCTTCTATCTCTTTGGGTATTTGTGTTCATAAGCAGTGATCCTCCCTCCCCGGAATCAGCCCTATCTGAGCTAAGTGATCGTGGAGCTTGTACTTCTCGATACAAGTATCGCAATAGCCACTCGTCGGGTAGCAGCAGCAGTCGTGGCAGATGATGGTATTGCAGGCATCGCAGCAAATCCAGTCACGCTCCGGTGTCGATTCCATCTGTACCACCGGAAGTGCCTTAGCAAGGGTGAGGCTTCGAACGATAACCCTCCCTGTAACTTCTCGACCACAGTGCGAGCAGTTCATTTCTGTTCTCCTTTCTCTTATGATTGTGTTTGATATGTTAAAGAGCTAAGGAGAAGGATATCGTCTCAAGAGGTGTTAGTCATGACGGGATAAATTTCCTTTGGCGTCAACTATGGCTAAGTATTGATATCGAAAGCAACACAAAACCTTAGGGCGATTTGCACCCCGTGCGGCTCGTGTTCAGAACAGGCTCGGCTGATCGATCTCTCGTCTTTGTTCTTTCCTGGCCTTCAACAGTATCTCTGCCTCCACCTCTTTTCTTGGACGTGTATATCGCTTACGTGAAGCTTCGATAATTTTTTCCACCAAGAAAGATACGGGCTCAGGCAAAGGGAGTGTCGTGGCACTGAAGGGTAGGGAGGTGACACCGTCAATCATGAGCTTCAAGTAGATGCTATGGTTTGGGAGGTTGAGGATATCTGATTCAGTGAAGACCGGAGAGAACTCCTTGGCGAGTAGCTCGGCATCTTCCGGACCGACGCGAAACGAGATTATCGTTCCCACATTGCCGAGAATGGCTGAACGTACATCGTCATCCAACTGATTGGTAAATTGATTCGCGCACGTAATGCTAAGGTTGAATTTCCTGCTCTCTGACAGCATGTCGGCGACAGAAGTCGTGAGGAAATTATGTACCTCATCGATGTAGAGGTAGAACGGCCTGCGCTGGTGTTCTTCCGTGTCGGCTCGGCTCAAGGCAGCTAACTGAATCTCCGTGACGAGCATCGCCCCCAAGAGCGAGCTCGTATCTTCACCTATTCTTCCCTTCGATACATTGGCAATCAGGATTTTCCCAGAATCCATTGCCTCGCGCATGGTAAAGCTCGTCTGCCTTTGACCTACGATATTTCTCAAGGGGAGGCTGGTGAGGAATTGCCCCATCTTGTTGAGTATGGGAGCGACCGCTTCTGACCTGAAGTAGGCCGAATAACGGTCAAACTCGTTAGACCAAAATTCTTGTACCTCACGCTGGGTTACTCCTGAGACTACCTCTTTTCTAAACTGGGCGTCCGTCAACAGTCTCGGCAGGTCAAGCAAGGTGCTCTGTGGATATTCCAAGAGCGTCAAGAGTGAAAACCGTAGGATGTGTTCCAAGCGCGGTCCCCAGAATTCTGCCCAGATTTTCTTGAATACGGAAATGAGTCCTGAGGCCACGAGGTACCGCTGGTCAGGGGCAACATTCTTTAGTGGATTAAAAGCAATCGGGCATGCTACGTCAGCCGGATTGAAATAAATAACATCGGCTAGTCTCTTTTCCGGCACGTAGGTGAGTACAGCTTCAGCCAAATCCCCGTGGGGGTCGATGAGCGCTAAACCGTAGCCCTGCTCCATATCGGAGATGACCATATTACCCATCAAGCTCGATTTCCCTGTCCCGCTCTTGCCAATGACGTAGATGTGTCCACGCCGGTTCTTCCGCTTGATGCCGAACGTTCGTCTGATGTCTCGCCAATTGGTAACCGCCAAGGGGGTGATCGGTTCTTTGTCATTACGTAGTTCATCCATACTTCCATGATATCCACAACCTAGAAGCTAGCGAAGTAGGGCATTCTTTACGCCAGAGACAATTTCTCCCGCCTTGTAGCAGTTCGGCTCTAGAGAAATACTAGAGGATAAGAGACAACACAGATCATTCACAACATCACAAGAAAGGAGAAAGACAACATGCAACCGCAACCAGCAGCTAGGCTAGAGGTACGCTCAGCCAGCGGTAACCTGCTGTTCACTGTCACGATCTCGGAGACAGAAATCACACCTGCACAAACCGGTCAGGTGAAACTTGGCGGGAATAACGGTGAAGCAAAACTACACGTCGTGTCTAATGCTTCAACTAAAAAAGAGGATGACAAATCTCATCTATCCGCGAAGCCCAACTCCGGAAACGTGGAGGCACACATGAGTGATTCGCAAAAGCGACTCCTCTTCCGCCTCTTGGCAGATCAAGGCGTCGAAGGCGATCAAGCCCATGAGCGCCTCAAGAAGGAATTTCAGGTGAATTCCCTGAAGGAAGTCACCAAGCTCGAAGCGAGCCGTGCAATAGAGAGATTTCTTGAAGACGCGAAGGGAGGTCGGCCATCCCATGCAGCCGCTTGATCACTTATCCAACAGCCAACTACGGCTCTACCTCCAATGCCCTCAGAAGTACCAGTTTCAGTACATAGATCTCATACCTCGAACGTTCCGCCCTTCCGCGCTTGCCTTCGGCAGCGCGCTCCACTCGGCTCTGTCGTGGTTTCACAAGGCGGAGCTTACAGGAGCGAAGGTTTCTCAGGAACAGCTCGCCAAGGTCTTCGAGACGGATTGGTACAGCCAGAAAGCCGATGAAGACATCCGGTACAAGGATAGCGACGACGACATGAAACTCGTCGTCATGGGGAGAGAAATGATGTCACTGTACCACAGATATCCGCAACGCCCTCAAGTCAAGGGGAGCGAAATTCCCTTCGTCATACCGTTGGTACATCCTAGGAATGGCAGGGAATTGGGAATAAACCTGGAGGGGTACTTCGACATCGTGGAGCGCGACGACACCATCGTCGAGTTCAAAACCTCAGCGCAGGTCATGAGCTCGTTCGACATCCAATCGATGCTGCAGCTCACCGCCTACGGCTACGCCTTCAAGAGTCTCTATGGTCGGGCGCCCAAGAAGTTCAAAGTCATCAACTTCATCAAGAACAAGAAGCCACGGATCGAAGTGACCGAGACACGGCGGGTCGATGAAGATTACGAAGTGTTCTTCCATCTCGTCGAACAGGTTCTTAAGGCAATCACCGAAGGAATCTTCTATCCTCGCGCCGGCTTCTGGTGCAAGGAGTGCGAGTACGCAAATCTCTGCCCCTTGTGGCAGAGGAAATCAGCCTAACCAGCTATTCAAGTAATTCACAGGCGAAAAGCCATCAACAATTAACCATAATATCCAAGGAGCAAACCTATGGACGCAATCTATTCCAAAAGTATCAAGGCAGGAAAATCCACCTACTTCATCGACGTGAAGGAAGCGAAGAACGGCAACAAGTACCTCTCGATTTGCGAGTCGAGATTCGACGGCGAGGAGAGGAAACGCTCGTACCTGAACGTCTTCGGTGAGAACGTGGAGAAGTTTCGGGAGGCGATCGATGAAGCGGCAGGTGTTTGTTCGTCCTGATACGTCGGGATGACGCTCACTCTTCGCTGCATCGTACGTTCAAACAGGCCCGTGAGGTTGCAATACAAAAACTTCACGGGCTTTCTTTTCGCCTGCTGTCTTAAACGCAATTCACTGAACAGAAATACAAACCCCATGAAAGGAGAATATCACTATGGGACATAATCTCAATGAAACAAACGGCAAAGCTGCCATGATGTACGTCGGTGAAGTGCCGTGGCACAAGCTCGGCACCAAGCTCGACCATCCGGCTACGGCTCAAGAAGCAATCGAAGCTGCGGGCTTGGGCTTCACGGTTGATAAAATTCCGCTCAAGACCGAGACACTTGATCTCCCAGTCGAGAGCCACTTCGCTACGGTACGTGCAGATACTAACCAAGTGCTCGGTGTGGTTGGCTCGCGCTACGTACCGATCCAGAACGAGCAGGCCTTCACCACCTTCGATGCATTGGTCGGAGAAGGCGAAGCCATCTACCACACCGCGGGAGCTTTCGGCAAAGGAGAACGGATCTGGCTTTTGGCGAAGTTGCCTGACTATATCCGTGTAAAGGGCAACGACTTGGTCGAGAAGTTTCTGCTTCTCACCAACTCGCATGACGGAAGCGGCGTCGTGAGGGTCAAACTGACTCCTGTACGTGTCGTGTGCGAGAATACTCTGTCACTCGCCTTGAGTGGTGCGGAACAGGAAGTCCGCATCCGGCATACTGCACATGCCTCTGAACGGATGAAGGAAGCACATGAGATTCTCGGGCTCACTAACAAGCTCTACGAGGAACTCGACCTCATCTTCAACCAAATGAGCAGCATCAGGATCGATGGGCGTGTGCTAACCGACTACGTGAAGAAGGTCTTCCCCGATCCCCCTACCAACGGACATCCCCATCGGAAAAATCCGGTTCGAGAGAAGGTGTTCGAGCTGGCACATACCGGCAAAGGAGCCGACCTCGCTCCAGATACGCTCTGGAGTGCCTACAATGCAGTAACAGAGTACGTGGACTATTATCGCCAGCCGAGCATGGACGATTCGGCTCGTCTGAAGTCGATCTGGTTCGGCTCAGGAGAGCGAATCAAGAAAGATGCTTTCAAGCTTGCACTCGACATGGTTCAGGCAAGAAATTGATGGAAAGCGAGGCAATGATGATCGAGCTAGACTTCAAGACATCAGATAACAACCATCAACGTATCCCGCGAAGCCGCACCGTTAGCTCGCGCTACTACGATTACGAGAGTGGCTCTCCTCATCCGTACATCCGATTGGGAGGAAAATACCTTGAGGATTTTGGGTTCAACATCGGTGATTCGTTCACGCTCAACCTCGAACCTGATCGCATCACCATCACTAAAATCTGTCCAACATCTACGGAGGTATGCGATGAATAATGAGATGCTCTTTGACAAGCAGACCGCTCTGGCGAAGATCGGAAGAAGAGTTCGAACTCTCGTGGCATTCTCAGGCGTGCCAAAAGGTACAACTGGCATAGTCGCAACTGCTGACATCGCAGCAAGACACAAGCTCTCTGACGGAACTCGCATCGAGTTCTATTATCTCGCGATCCGATGGGAGCTGCCCAGCAAACCACCAGTGCTGGTGCGTGATGGAAATTTCACTTTCATCCGCACCGGGAGGCCGCTGGTGGACTGGTTTACCAAGGACGAATACGAACGATTCTTGGTGGAAATAGACACAATCAAAACATAACTAATCACGCCCGTTTTTGAATAATATCAAAGCGGGCGTGTTTTTCTGCCGAACTGTTCCCGCGTCGGCAGTGGTATTGAATTTTGTATTGGATATCACTATCTTATTCCGTTAGATATTCTTCATATCGCGAGTCAAACGTAATCAACCGATGGAAGGAGTTGTGGATCGATGAGAAAATCTATTTCTCAGGCAACTATCTTTGACAGTAAGAAAGCAGATCCCGATGGCCATTTAGAGCGTTTATTTAAGCCGCACAAAACTATTCGCGACGCCGTGCATGGTGATATCATGCTTACAGAGCTTGAAGTAAGAATTATAGATACTGAATGTTTTCAGCGTCTGCGTGGTCTGCGACAGTTAGGTACTACGCATCTTGTTTATCCATGCGCAATGCATACACGATTTGATCATGCTATTGGGTGTCTTCATGTAGCCGAAAAACTTGTCAGATTGGTTAATAGCAATCCATATCCTGATATCAAAATCGACCATTACGATCATCTTCTGATTCGCCTGAGTGCGCTGTTGCATGACCTCGCGCACATCCCCTTCGGACATACAATCGAGGACGAGGGTGGCCTGTTGATGAGCCAGTGGAAAGACGCCGAGCGGACCGAGAGGTTCTTGGGAGATAAGAGCGAGGTTGCTCAAATCATTAGGACATCGGAAAGTTTACAACGAATGAGTAACAGCGGCGCCACGCAATACGAGCCAATAATGGTGCTTCGGGACCTTAGAGCAACAATTCAAGCCATCGAGGAACACACTGTCGAAGGACTCGTCAGACCCTTCATTGGAGATATAATTGGGAACACCTTGTGTGCCGATCTGCTGGACTACATCCGGAGGGATCTTTATTTTTGTGGACTTGAAGAGGGGTACGATGATCGATTTCTCTCCTACCTTTACGTGACGACGTATAATGGAAAACCTCGGCTTGTACTGAGGTTGCACAAACCGTCGACCAAAAAAATTAGACGCGATGTCCAATCCGAACTCCTGCACCTCCTCAGACTCAGATATTCATTAGCGGAGAAGGTCTATTTTCACCATGCAAAAATTTCAAGCTCCGCGATGATTATCTCCGCAGTAACTGACATGTTTCACAGGGAAAAGATTGATAAAAGCCGGTTGTATTCGATGTCCGATGACTCGCTTTTAGAGTACATGAAAAATGAAGGCACCAGCATTGCCAAGCGTCTCACCAGCAATTTATCAAGACACAAGCTTTTCAAACCTGTATACGGATTGCGGTTCGGCGGGGAAAGTGGAGAGGATCCAGTTTATTCGGATAAGGAAACTCTTCGCAAACGTCTTGCCAAAAAAGAAGTACGTTGGCAAGCGGAGAGGTCACTTGAGAAACAAAATGACCTACCTGAAGGAAGCGTAGTAATTTATTGTCCTGGTGAGGGCATGGGATACAAAGCAGTTAAGGCGTTAGTGAATATCGATGGCCACATCATTGGCCCTTTAGATGAAAAGGCGCCCTCGCGTGTGGCCGAAGAAATAAGATCATCAATCACTCAGAAGCACAAAGAATTATGGTGTATGTATGTATTTGTGGATCCAGATATTGATGATTCTGTCAAGACTCTCGTGCATGGTGATTGTCAAATTATGTTCAGACTGCAGAGCGACGTTGAAGATTGTCGCCCCTTTTTCAATCCCTCACACGTGCATTATTTACTCCGGTTCGAGGACAGATTGACGGGACAGCATCCTGAGTTGACACATCTCGATCATGATTCAGTACTCGGAATCGCCGCAAGAGTGAATATACCCGCCGTGTCGGACGATTTGTCTAGCGTTATAAGTCTCTCATTCGATGAGTACTCCAGAATTCGCTTAGCATGACAGAATCCAAAATGATCGATCCCTCCGTCAAGTGGCTCGCGAAATCGTGGCTGGGCGAGACCTATGTTTATCTGGATCGCCAGTCACTTCTTTCGCAAACTAAGCAACGGATTAGCGACTACATCTGCCAGGAATTGCAAAGGCAGCAATGGAACGGACCACCATTCCAGCCTGAGAATCTGTTCAAGTGTCGAAGAATCCTGGAAAAATCAGAAAAGGCATTGCCGTCTTCTCACTTAGGAATCTTGATTCCGGTGCGTGGAGGATTTTTGATGAAGATCAGGGCCGAGGTGCCTAAATTAAGAAAACGATTCACTATCGCACATGAGGTGGGCCATACTTTTTTTTATGATATCGACCAAGAGATTCCCACAAGAAAATTTGTCAGAAGTCGGTACTGGGTCGAAGAAGATTTCGCGAATTTTGTTGCCGGTGCGATACTCCTTCCAGAAGCATCACTTCGAGAGGTAATTCAGGAGAGACGACTGGATCCGTCACTTGAAGCTTTGGCTAGGCTCTCCAAAGTTTACATGGCATCAGCAGATGTTATTTGCCATCGACTCGTCAGAGAACTGCGGCTTTGGGATTGCCTTATATTCAAATCCGTAATCGAATCCGACGGATCAATCAAGACAAACGGTTCCTTCATTTTTAAGGGAGCCTCATTCCGAGGATGGATCGTTCCAAAATTGGTGGCAGAACATGCTAGCTTCCCCTCCTTGAAGTCCCCTCATGAATCCCTTCGAAGGGGTGGTCACCTTCAATCCTCTCTCGTTTCAGCGATTAAGAATACGATTTCCTACCTGCGAACAGGCGTCAATATGCACATTCGGGAGTTCGATCACCGAGGACAGAAGTTCAGTCTACAGGCAAAAATAAATCCCAAGAGTTCACCCTCCTCGTGTACGTTCCTGGTCAGAAAGGCAACTGTGTGATTTCCGCCAGACAGCAACATTGTGAGGTTATTAACGACTCAAATGACTGTTGAGCTGCGAGCCAGTTCTCGCTGTGATTTGCCTTTAATCTTGCCGGATGACAACCCTGCACCGCGTCGGCAGTAACGGTTATGGTCGTAACTAGTGGAGCACGAACGGAGCTTCTGATAACTTTGTCCATTTAGAGCCGCCATCGAATGCGAACACCACACGAGGGATCACGGGCTTGTACATAGCGTTCGTTGTCAATCGCAAGGTACACTCTCCGGCGAGAAGACGATTGCCTATATAACGCGGACTTACTAAGCAGCAAGGCATCAGAAAGGATGCCAGGAATTTTTCCCACTCCCTTTCATTGAGGAGAAAGTTTCCGTAATAATGGAAGTAACGTCCACTCGCTAGTAGAAAGCCTGGCTCAGTACCGCAGACCAACCTGATCGCCTTAATAATATCCAATAGACTTCCGAATGTGGGGTGGAAATTCATCATAGGGATATGGCGAAACTGCGCGTCGGAGCACAAGACCTTCGAGGTCATGGACCACACGACGTGAGATTCAACTTCGGGAAGATTATCAAGGCTTAGATTCCTGAATTCCTCACGTTGATAATTTAATCGCTGGAGCGGCTTGTCTTGGTAAAAGGCGCTCTCCAAGTTAGACAGCTGCAGCTTACTGGTGGCGTATCTTTGCCGCCAGTTTAATCCGACCGTATGAGCGATTAGTTGTAATGACACGATTTCTACGTGGTGCTCGACGATGGATTGGATAACAATCAAGGCATCGTCATTCAACTTGACAGTATGCATTAATCCATGAGGTTACAGACTAATTTGAACTTCCTACTCTCAGATGAAGTTTAGCATAGGCCCTTGTGCATGTATATAGAGTATAGAATCATCTGGTACGAAAGTAGCAGTCCATTGAGGCATATTCCGAGTAACCCCCTTACGCAGGACAGAACGAAAGGGTTTGTTAGGCGGAAAGCAGAACATGGCGTATGAGTCGTCGGCAGTTCACGAAGGAGCTGAAGTTATCTGTCGTCGGGAGGCGACGAAACCTGCGTTGGTAAGAAACGTGGGTAAAGGAAGTGGCAAAATGCTGCTTCCTTTTTATTTGTTTTCACCTCCAGTGTGAGGCTACAAGAGGTCTTCTCTATGTCACCTTTCGTGTTGAAAGAAATCCGATACTTCCCTGAGATTGACTCCCTTACGGAATGAGTTCAATCTTGATCATATTGATTTAAGTCTTGTCAAGAGTTAAATTTGACTTTCATAAACGAAAGGATTATATTGAAATGGCCATGCATATACTCCAAGAAAAACTACTCAAGCTCGCTCAAGAAAAAAATATTGGACAGTATACCCTTCGACAAATCGGTAAGTTTGTTGGCGAAGAGTCCCCCCAGCTCATTAAGCATCACTTAAATCAACTTGAAAGAAAAGGCTTGATCCGAATTGATCGCAAAAGGGGTTTGATCGAAAGGACTGGTCAAAAATCACTGTCTGGTCTTCTCAAGAAGGCTCGCCTCTTGGCAATACCAGTCCTTGGTTCAGCAAATGCAGGTCCGGCACAACTTTTTGCAGAAGAAAACATCGAGGGATTTCTTCGTGTGTCAAGTACGTTCGTTAATGTGCCAGCGACTCATAAGCTTTTCGCACTGAAAGTTAATGGCCCATCAATGAATCGGACGAATGTTGCAGGCAAATCTATAGAAGACGGAGACTATGTAATCATTGATAGCGTACCCCGTGAACCCAAGGAGGGAGATGTCGTCATTTCTGTAATCGACGGCATGGCAAATATCAAAAAGTTTCATTGGGACAGAAGCAATAACCAAATCGTTCTTATGTCAGAATCAACACAGAGCTTTCCACCGATTCACATACATGAGAATGACGACTTCATGATTAACGGTAAGGTTATTCAGGTTATGAAAAAACCAAAGACCAAATCACTTAATAATTAGTAACCATAATACTTTGAGGAGTAAATTGAACATGTCGAACTACCACGTTTCGAAAGACAAAGATTCGGGTCAGTGGCGCGTAACTAAAGAAGGCGCTGACCGTGTAAGTGCGTTTGCAGATACACAAGGGGAGGCAGAACACATCGCGAAGCAAATGTCTGCCAACTCAGGCGGCGGTGAAGTCCGTATTCATGGTCTTGATGGAAAAATTCGAGATAGTGATACAGTCCCTCCCGGCCATGACCCATTCCCCCCAAAGGACAGGAAGCATTAGCGTCTGTAGCTAATCGATTTCTCTTACGTAGCCCAATAACAATCACCCCCTTTTTTTAGTGATCGAGAGACAATGATTAACCTTCAAATCGACATGCAATCAGAAAGGTATGCAGGAATATTTTCTTAAACTCAAGAGCAATCTGGAACTGACCGATACTTTCTCTGATTCCATTTCGACGAAGCATACGGCAATCCGAGAGTACCTTAAGAATAATCTATCAGGATTTAAAGATGCCAAACTGATCGGGTCACTGCAACGTCAAACACGTATTCAACCCGGTAAAGATGGAAATTTCGATATTGATATATTGATTATCATGGGGGAGTTTCATAGCTGGGTTCCTTTCGGAGGAATCAGTCCTCAAAATGCCTTGGCTCAGCTGAATGCGGCAGTGAATACGAGCAGCAGGTACAATCAAATGGATCCGACGCCCGATCCTCCCACCGTTACTTTAACATACAAAGATAATGTTGAAGTGCAACTAGTGCCAGGATACGTTGATAATATTGGAAGTGATACAAATGGAAACTATCTTGGTCACATTGGTCGAGGTTTCTGGGTGGTAAAGAATGGCTCATGGGAAATGGCCGACTATGACCACGAAGCCGAATACATCACTACCCAAAATTCGCTCAGCGGAGGGTACCTGATTCCTACGATCAAAATGCTGAAAGCTATCAAGAAGCTCCATTTCCCCACCCTCAGTTCTTATCCCTTGGAGATTGTTGCTTCGAACATTGTCTCGCCCTTTACCGCATCCCTACTAAGTCAGCGTAGACAAGTACAATATCAGAATATTATTCAGCGATTTTTTGAAGTTGTCTCTGTGCAAATGCCGTCCACGATTCAGGTGCCAGGGAGTAAATCCACACCGATAGCGATCAACCCAACGACAGTGGCGACATTGGTTGATATGTTTTCCAGGATCGTCACTCATATAAACCAGATCAATCGACTCACAAGTCAACTGGAAAAAGTAGAAGCTTGGCGAACACTTTTCGGGGATTGCTTTCCTACAACATTGGATTGAATATGCGTGATAAATACTTGGAAGAATGTAAAATTATTCAGCAAAACTCCACCTACACTGCAGAAGCTCACCACCAGACTGCATCTGTCGCTAGGCGCAACGTATTTTGGTTGGAGGTTCTTCCGGCCGTCTCAGCAGCCATCACAGGAACCCTTGTAGCATCTGGTGTCTCCGATGTAAAACTTTTGCCTCTCACCATAATATCGGCCTCCGTATCGGCCGTCACCGCGATATTGAATCCTAATAAGGCGTACCAGGAGCACTTGTTGGCAGCAAAGAATTTCACTGCGCTGAAACACGACGCCCGATTCCTTCACGAAGCACGATCAGCCAATATACCGGACGATGCTTTAGCACTGGCGATACAGAGTCTTCACGAAAAATACAACGAACTACTGAAAATGGTACCACCTTGCGATGATAAAAGTTTTCGCAAAGCACGGGCTGTAATTCACAAAGGGATTCATGAGCCCGATACTGATTGGAACGGTCGGATAAAATAACATTCGATTTTTACATCCTGCTCTTGATCAGTTCATTTTACGCCGAAAGAGGTTACTGTTGAAAGGATAAATAATTCCGCATGCAACACTCTATCATTGTCAGGGAGGAGATTCTTCACTCGAAAGCTGATTTGGAGCTCTCAGAAGGTCTCATTCCAGAACTTCTTTTCAGATTAATTGCCTCCTCAGTAAAGAATCCAACCGAGTTGCGCTTGCCATCTCGAGGCAGTACTGGGCAGCCAGGTTGGGATGGGATAGTGGTCTCTCCTCTCGCCTTCGATCCGTTCATATCAGCAGGGCAGAGTTACTGGGAGATAGGAGTTGGGGCGAATCCTAAGAAAAAAGCAACCGAAGACTTCACTAAACGGACAGCACAAACGACCGATGCGGATCGCACCTCGTCCACGTTCGTGTTCGTAACTCCTAGGTCGGCCAAGCATGGCTGGTCGATCACCGAGCAGACTGAATGGATCGACCAACGAAAGAAGACCACGAACTGGAAGGATATTCGAATCATCGACGCCACAAAGCTAGAGCACTGGCTCAGCTTATTTCCAGGCATCGATTTATGGCTTGCACAGGAATATGGGATTACTGTAAGTGGTCTGTCGTTTCCACATCTACATTGGGAAAGCCTGAAACGTTATGGTTCACCACCAGACCTGAGCCCAGATGTATATCTTCTTGACCGCGCGAATGCAATAGATCGATTGCTCCGTCTTTTTCGAGGCGAAACGACAGAGCTGCTTCTAAGAACCCGTTATCCTGAAGCTGGCGTCGATTTTGTGACGGCGTTCCTTGCTTCGTTAGACGCCGCTCAACAGGCCGCTTATGGCGGTCGGTGCTTGATCATAGGTGATCCAGAAACTTGGAGGGTAATGTGCGCCTTACAAAATGCGCATATCTTTGTCGCTACAAACTCATTGGATGTCCTCAGTACGAATGCCTCATTGCGAAATGAAGCTCGTAACAAGGGACATGGGGTCGTGTTCGCAGGTATTCCACTCTCTGGCACGCATGGGAACTCGGTAGACTTGACTGATCCGAAACCCTACGACCTGGAAAAGGTACTAATATCGTGCGGGTATTCCGCTGAGAGAGCAAGGTCAATTTCAAACAAGTGTGAGGGGCGCACCACTATTATGAAGCGGTTGCTCCTTGACGTTTCTGCCTCCCCTGATTGGGTATCATCTGATCATGCGTCCGATTTGTCTATTGCGATCTTGATAGGACAATGGAATGGCAATGTTGAAGGTGACCGCACTGCGGTAGAGGGTACCCTGGGAAAAACGTATGGGGAGTGGCTTCGGAAAATCCGCTCAGTGACGTTGCGTCCGGACCCTCCCCTGATCCAGCGAGATGAGAGATGGCGGTTCGTTTCACGATTTGAGGGTTGGTTGAATCTTGGATCGTACATAGCTAACGATGATCTGGATAGATTCCAAAAACAAGCAATGATCGTTTTGAGGGAGAAGGATCCAAAATTCACTTTACCTCCTGAGGAACGCTGGAAAGCATCGCTTCATGACAAGAATCCTAAATACTCTGACGTTCTTCGAGAAGGTTTTGCAGAATCATTGGCGCTTCTAGCTACCTATCCCAAGGCGCTTTCATCCTGTTCGATTGGGAAGCCAGAATCGATAGCTATCATTTCCGTCAACGAGATTCTGAGAACAACAGACTGGGTCAATTGGGCAAGTATCAATGACGTATTGCCACTTTTGGCTGAGGCCGCGCCTGAGCAGTTCTTAGACGTGGTCGAAGATATTTTGAATGACACTAATAACAGAACGTTTCATGACCTTTTTGCACAGGAAGGTAGTGGCATCTTAGGATCGTGGAATTACATGACGGGAGTTCTTTGGGCGCTTGAAACTCTGGCCTGGCATCAAGATTATCTGGCACGAGTCGCGGTTGTCCTAGGTCATCTTGCTGAAATCGATCCGCACCTGGGAAACTGGGCAAACCGTCCAGAGAATTCACTTACAACAATATTTTTGCCTTGGCTCCCCCAAACTTGTGCGCCAGTAGAAAATCGGAAGACGGCTGTGGAAGCACTTCTTCGTGAATGTCCTGACACCGGCTGGAAACTCTTACTTGCATTGCTTCCAAGTTCTCACCAGGTCACATCTGGTAGCCGTAAACCGAGCTGGCGTGAGTTTATCCCTCCAGACCATTCTGAGAAAATTTCTCGGAAAGAACATTTCGAACAAGTTACCATCTATGCAAATCTGGCAGTATGTAGTGCCAAGACCGACTTAAAAAAACTGACAGAGCTTATTGATCGGTTAGATGATCTACCCCCTCCTGCTCATTCTGAGATTCTTCAACACTTATCATCTGGCAGCATCATTGGCTTAGCAGATACTGAGAAAGTCGTAATGTGGGAGGCGTTGACTGATCTCGTGGTGAAGCATCGTAAATTCGCAACGGCTAATTGGGCGATGCCAAAAGATCAAGTCGATAGCATTGCAGTCGTTGCGGAAAAACTTAAGCCTACGATACCTCAACTTCTACATCGCCGGCTCTTTTGCCAGCGTGAATTTGAATTGGTCGAGGAGAAAGGCAATTATGAGGAGCAATGGCGTGAATTGGAAAACAGGCGCACTCTAGCCATCCAAGAAATCTTGGATTCTTCAGGCGTAGAAGGCTTATTAGAATTCGTCCGAATAGTAACTGAATCGGATCAAGCTGGTTTGGCACTCGGTAGAATGCCATCTAAAGCATTCGATTCAGTAATTCTTCCGGAGTTCTTGATAAATGACGAAAAGCCAATGGAGAGAGTTGCAGCTGGTTATGTTTGGAGCCGCTTCAATCAGAACGGATGGTCTTGGGCCGACAATTTAGGATTGGAACGCTGGACAAATGATCAAAAGGCAACCTTCTTAGCTATTCTTCCCTTTGGTCGAGAAACTTGGCAGAAAGCCAAGATATTGCTTGGAGTGGAAGAAGCTCTTTACTGGCAACGGACTGATGCGCGACCTTATAATCTAAAAGAGGACCTCTCAGATGCAACTGAACTGCTGCTTAGGCATGGTCGCGCGAGGGCTGCAATTCAATGTTTGTACTGGATGCTACATGAAAAACAGACTCCATCAATAGAATTAGTAAGTCGTGCGTTAATGGAGAATCTCAGTTCAAAGGAACCTGTTCACACGATGGATCAACACGCCTGTACAGATCTTATCCAATGGCTCCAAAATACGTCCGGTGTGGGCAAAGAGGTATTGTTCAAAATTGAATGGAACTACTTACCCCTGTTAGATCACCACTTTGGGCTATCTCCCAAGACACTGGAAACTCAGTTGGCAGAAGACCCAGCGTTCTTTGCGGAAATAATCCATCTCATATTTCGATCAGAAAAAGAACCTGAGGCTCCGAAAGAACCCAGTGAGCATCAGAAGCAATTGGCGACGCATGCTTACGATCTTCTGCACAATTGGAATATACCGCCTGGGAGTAAATCCGATGGCTCATTCGATGCCGACTCATTGAGGAAATGGGTGAATGAAGCGAAACGGCTATGTGAGGAATCGGGTCACCTACGAATATCACTCGATCAAATCGGTAAAATTTTGGCGCATTCTCCTGCCGATCCAAACGGACTGTGGCTCCACAGAGCCTCTGCGGAGATTTTGAATGAAGCTGAGCACGACGTGATGCGCACCGCATTCAGAGTAGAACTATTTAATCAGCGCGGAGTGCATTGGGGGACGACAGGTGCGGATGAACGTAGGCTCGCTACTGAGTATCGTCAGAAGGCGGATGCTGTGAATAAGGAAGGTTATTTCCGACTCGCTAGTTCTCTTCGTAACCTTGCTGAATCATATGAGCGGGATGCCGAACGTGAAGCAGCCAGCGATCCATTTGATCTTTAGTCCTCGAATACCAAAAAACAGAGATTTAACCACCCCTAATTTACATGCCCTTCTTATCCCCCAGCGTTGCCCACTGGTTGCCCGCGAGATTTGGAAGGGTTCAAATTCCTTAGGAAATTTGAAGACGTTTACGACAGCTTCATTGACTCACCTCCATTCAATTAACTGCTAATCTTAGCTATGTATCAAGCCTTTTGACTCTTGACTCTCACAATCGTTAAAGAACTGTGCATCCAACAAGAATGCCCTTTCTTTGCGGTGTGTTTCATATTCCGATTTTCAAGTGTTGACCACCTGTTGCCCAAGTCTCTGCACTGGAGGATTTTCCAGTACTTCCACCGCACTCCGCAAGGCCGATGGTGCTAGGTGAGCATAGCGAAGAGTCATTGCGATGCTCGAATGACCCAACAGATCCTGCGTGACTTTGAGAGACACCCCCGCAGCCACAAGCTGAGAGGCAAACGTGTGCCGGAGTTTATGCCAGCCGATAATCCGTAACTCTGCTTTAAGGCAGAATTTCTTAAGGGCATTTTTCAGCTTGAAGTACGTCCACAGTTTGCCGTTCTTGTCACAGAATAGTGATCCACTTGACTTCCGAATTACCTTGAGGGCATTGCAAAGCTGAGGGATGAAGTCCGTATATTTGTGTAAAAATTAGGAGGTGCCGCTCCGGTTGGTTAGATTTGAAGTGAGCAAACCACAAATTCTAATCAAATAAAAGGAGACAGCACCATGAATAAGAAGATACGGCCCTCGGAGAAGAAG
>JACOSX010000015.1 GCA_016178625.1 Ignavibacteria bacterium | reverse complement strand
GACGATGATGACCGACGGCGTGAAGGCAAAAGAAGCATCTGACCATGTTCAAGTGAAAGATATTGCGGAGTTGGTATTGGAGGCGGTGGAAGTGTGAACCTTGCGAAGGTTCCAAAACCTTCGCAAGGGTAAGACGATGATGACCGACGGCGTGAAGGCAAAAGAAGCATCTGACCATGTTCAAGTGAAAGATATTGCGGAGTTGGTATTGGAGGCGGTGGGGGAGGGATAACCTATCTTTGCAAAAGTATTGAGCGAGGCTTTTCTTAGCCATGACTTTTTCCAGCGTCGTGTTAGGCGAAGGCGGTGGTGAGCTACAACAACTTTGTAAATTCGTTCACATTTAGATTTGCCTGCCTAATAATCGCCCGAAGTGTTCCACGATCCAATTCTTTGTGGTCTGGGACTACAAGCTGACCAAATGGTTCATTCCGTCGAAGAATCATGTGACTTCCATGTTGTCGGCGCAAGACATACCCTACCTTCGATAGTGCTTTTACACATTCTCGCCCGGAGATCCGAGGCAGTGAACTCATACGGCAAGCAGGATGGTGTCAAACCGTTCCGGTGGAACTGGAAGGCGATCCTCTTCAAGAACTGCTACATATCCTTGAATTGCCTCTCGAATATTTGCAATTGCTTCTTCCTTTGTTCGCCCTTGACTCACACACCCTGGTAGACTGGGACACTCAGCCACCCAATATTTATCTTCGCCTGGATAGATTACGACCTGTCTCATGTATTAGTCTCCTTGATAGTTCTTTACTAATGTACTCATCTTATCGCTTATTTTCCAGCCGCCGCTGTTACTTTTTTTAAAGTGTTAGGCGTTCGTTGGGTTGCGAGCCGATTGACACTTGGTAAATGTTATTTTTTAGTTGTTGGAAAACCACAGTTCTGGCATTCGTTAATCCAAAGCCCTCGCCGACCCAAACCAATCCCTTTAAAGAAAAAATGCTTTCCACAATTTGGGCACGACATACTGCTAAGTATAACGGCATAGATGACAGCGATGCCTCCATAAACGAGTGCCCAATCTGGTCTACCCTGAACAACCATGACAAGCACAAAGATTGGGATTACCGAGAGGGCCATTAATGACGCATATCGCCCGTGATACCTTAGCAGGTGCACTCGCCTGAACTTGGATGACTCTACCTTATTTTCCGATTCTAGATTCGGATCCATTTTAGTGAATAGAAGATGTCACATCATCAAACGAACTGGAGTTGAACCAGCAGCCAGCAACCCAATGACGCATAACGTTGCACGAGCGAAGCCCGCTTCCTATATTGAAAGTCAAGTTCTCGATATGGATCTCCTCATCGACAGCATTCTCTGAATAACACCGTGATGACCAAGCTCCTATTCGTGATTCTCCATGTTCCGCAGCCATTCGCTCACTCATGAGAGCGCTGCGGAACGCTTCGCAGGCTTCGCCCTCGTTCCGCTTGTTCGCTTCGCGAACGGCACGGAACATTAAGCGCGAATGGTGTGTTGGCCTTCAAGATCGAGTTCCATGATTCAAAAGAGATTGCGTTCACAGGCTGAATGGTAACGCCCGGCGTTCTTGGAACCGCCGACCATTACGGAACGGGCATCTGCGCTACACCTTCAAAAGTGATCTTCACCGGCTGGATGAAACCTTGAGCGTCAAATTCCATGCGGTCAATGCACGTCACGCGATGGTTGCCGGCGGTTTCGCCCAACGGCCGGCGATGATAGACGATGTAGTAAACGTCCTGGCCGGGCAGTTTGATGACTGAATGATGTCCCGCCCCCGTGGCAACCTTGGGGTCCTGCTGTAGAATTTTCCCGATGCGCTTGAAGGGGCCAAGCGGTGAATCTGCGACCGCGTAGGCCACCGAATAGTCCGGCCCCGTCCAGCCGCCTTCCGACCACATGAAATAGTATTTCCCGCCGCGGCGAAACATGACCGAGCCTTCCACATAACCTTCGGGCGTAATTTCCTTGAACATCGTGCCGTCGGCAAACGGCTCGAAGCCACGAAAATCATTCTTCAGCCGGCAGATGTTGCAATGCCGCCAGCCGCCATAAATCATGTAGTATTGGCCGCCCTGATCGTGGAAGACAAACTGGTCAATCGGTTGCGCGCCGTTGTGGAAGCGGTCAATCAGCGGCTTGCCCAGATAATCCTTGAACGGACCTTCCGGTTTGTCCGCCACCGCCACCCCGATTCCGCCCAGTTGTTCGTTGTTCTGGATGTCATTCGCGCCGAAGAAAAGAAAATAGCGCCCGCCCTTTTCCGTGATGGCCGGCGCCCACATCGCGCGGTGCGCCCACGTGACGGCGTTGGTATCCAGGATGCGGCTGTGCTTCGTCCAATGCACCAGGTCCGGCGACGAAAACGCATCCAGAAAAACCTGCTCGTCATACGGCGCGGAATAAGTGGGATAGATCCAATACTGTTTGCCAAACACCTTTGCTTCCGGATCGGCATACCAGCCGGGAAAAATCGGATTGCCTGATTGTAATGATGGATTGCGTGTTTCATTTTTCTGGGAATACAGATTAATGGTAAAGAACATCAGTGCAATTAGAATTATTTTCTTCATATTCATCATCTCCCGTTTCGTGTATAAAATATTCTGCTCCTATCTCATCAGAAAAAAACGATTTTATTGGCACAACTTGCGAGTAAGCAACGTGATTGTATTACGTTATTCCCTATCTCTTCGGTTTATCTCCATAGCTATTCCTATTGAACGGTCGCCTAATGATGGCAGCTAAGTTGCCGGCGTATGATTTAATTCCGCTTCGCTGGATTCCAACACCAAGCAGGCATCTTTCTAGATTATAACTTTCAAAATGTACTCAACAATTTTAATTTGTATCCCACTTCGTGGGATGCATCATCAGGCTTCCATCGCTATAAAATTTTATAGCGTCAGCAACGCCGTAAATTTCCACATTCCCGGATCAACATTGAATTTGATATACCGGTTGTCCGTCCCAGCACCGCTTATGCCGGCGACATTGTCAAGAAATGCTCCTCGGTCCCAAATTATTTTTCCATTGACACTGACCGATTTCCAATCACACTTCCTCGGAATCCCTACGACCGCCTGACTTCCTGAGGGTGAACTCAGTTCCAGAGTGAATTTATTTGTGAAGAGAGAATCGATCGTGGTAATCGTTCCTTTCATTGATGGTACTGTGGCAGAGAGGGCAGTCAACGGTCCTAGCATCGGTAGCACCTGATATGAACTAAATCCGGGTGCCGTCGGTTTTATCCCGGCCACATAAGCACCGAGAAGATAGCACGGACTGGCTGCCCATGCGTGGTTGTTGGTGCTGTTGTTTCCCATCCGTTCCCACATCGTCTGCGACCACGAGTCGATATCTGGCTGATAATAATTCAACATGCGTGCGATTGCTGCACTATCTTTTCCCATAACGAACATCGCATCTTCGATGTAGCGCTCTTGATACGGACTTGCATAGAGTTTTGTATTCAGTATGTCCAATACACCATCTTGCCGGGAGCTGTCTACCACTCCCGCCAGCACTGCCCAGGCGTTGGAGCGATCGTCAATCGTTTTCGATTGAGAGTTCTGTAATGTATAAAACACATATGCACGAGATTCCCTATTCCAAAAATATTCATTGAAGTGTTTCCTTGCTTCATCCTGCAGCTTTTGATAATATACTACTTCACGGGAGTTACCGGTTGCTTTCGCCAGAAGTTTCAGAGTTTCCATCAACCGGATGAACAATCCGTTGACGACCGTATTGGTGCTGCCCGTTTGCACATCGAGGTTGTCTCCCCAGTCAATCCAATTCCACACTCCTTTCTGCAGAATCAGCATGCCATCGCTGTTGCAGTGAGAGGCAACATAGTGTCTGATGTAGATGGAAATTTTCGGATACAGTTCTCTCACCAGAGCGGTATCACCTGTATACATAAAATAATCGCCGATGCTCATAACTGCTGCGAGATTCTGATCCGGGAGATGGAACTTAGTGCCGGGTGCGGTCGTGTATAACGAGCCGTCACTTTTCTGTGTGTTCATCAATTCGCGGAATCCTTTTTTTGCCAGGAGTGACGCACGGCTGTCGTAAAGATAGAATGAGTATAATATTTGCTCCGACACGTCGCCCCACCATTGCCCACGCTCACGATCTGGACAATCGTAGAATTGATCCCGCATACAAACGTAGGATGTATTCCGGCATTTATTCCATAGTGTGTTCAGTCGGGAATTGTTGCAGTTGAACGTACCGACAAAATTTGTGTTGTAACCTGCCGGCTTGAATTTAAGATCCACTATTTGAATTGTTCCACTGATACCTGTAAATGCAATTTCCACACAATGTTTCGACCAGGGTTGGCCGCTGGTGTTCTGCCATTGATAGGTGATGTATTCCTGAACACCCTCCTTTGTGATGTATCGTTCCGTATACCATTCATTCATCCTGATGGTTATCGTGTCACCGGCTGGCGCATTCACTTTCAGATAAAGATATCCCTGAATATTATTTTCAACATCGGCGGTGAATGTGGTATCAATTCTTATCGATCTAAGAAGATTTGCCTGATTGTCAAATGATATCGCATCGAGCACTTTTAACAACGGAATTGTTCGATGGACAAGTAAATTCCATGGTGCGTCAGGCACTTTTCCTTTTACCGAAGCTGGTGCCCATGCCGCATCGTCAAAGGAAAGCGCGGTCCAGTTTCCAGGATTGTTCCGGGCGTCGTAGACTATTGGGTACTCCACCCATTTCCAGTCGTTCCATTGTTGTTGTTGTTGTGTGGTGATGAAGGAAGGGTGTAGACGGACTTTCCAGGAATTGTCGGAAATGATTTTTTTTGGATCGGTTCCAGAAAGAACGGCATCGAAGAGAACGCCCCCTTTATGAACCATGTGTTGTGAGTACCCGTTGTTTCCTCCCTTATACCATGCCAATATTGCGATGATGTTTTCGCCGGCCCGTAGATGAGGAGCGATATCCAGTGAATCGTAATATGTGTTATCCTGATCAGGGTGCATGTCGAGTCCACCGTCGGGAACCACAAGTTTGTCGTTGATGTAGAGCCAATATTTATTCTCCACCGCGATGCGAGTTGGGGCGCTTGTCGGTTTCTGTGAGAGTGTGATTGTTTTTCGCAGGCAGAGCCACGTGTTGTTATGACCATCCGCGTTTTGCCATATCCTTTGCCATATCCATTGAGCGCTCCAGTTTCCAGATCCGTCGTCAGTAGCGGCAGTCTTGTTAATCTGAGCACCGACAAACGGATTGAACAAGCATACACATACAACGAGATATACAAAAAATGCATTATACAGTTTCATAAATTTATCATCTTTTAAGAATAGTGAAGTGACACTCTATAATCGCTACCAGACAATAACGTACTCCGCGGAATGAATAGCGGTTGGAGCTAAGCGGGGGCCCGTTAGGGACGTTCGCTTGAATGAATGGTTATGTTTCGTTGCTAGCGAGCACGCGCTCTATGCGTCGATCCGGCACTAGCCAAATCAGCGCAACCGAAACGTAAAGTCCCAAGGATATCCATCGCCACTGAAATGCCAGGGCAATGGCAATGCCGTACAGAACTGGTGAAATCTTGCCCTTCCAATCACTTCTGACAGCCTTTTTTAGCAACGAGTCTCGACCCTGCGATGCGATGATTAATTGTTGCAATGTCCAGTACGCGATAGCTGCCATGAGCAACACAACACCATACAGAGCCGATGGAGCCGCGGCGAAGTGATTCTCGCCCATCCAACCCGTCGCGAATGGAACCAACGATAACCAGAACAAAAGATGTAAGTTGGCCCAAAGTATTGGCCCCGTCACCTTGTAACATGTATGCAGCATGTGGTGGTGATTGTTCCAGTAGATGCCCAGGTAGACGAAGCTCAACACATAGCTAAGTAACACTGAGACCAATGGCATAAGAGCCTCAACGTTCTCGCCATGAGGCACCTTCAATTCCAACACCATGATGGTGACAATAATGGCGATCACGCCATCACTGAATGCTTCAAGCCTATTCTTCCCCATTACAATCTCCCTTGTGCTCAGAGAAACTTCAACTTCACAACGACCGCTACCGCAGTCGGCAGCACGAAGACCAACAAGAAGATTGGCAGCTCTTCTTGGAACGAATACCCCGCCTTCGAGACGCCAATCCACATGTTCGAAGCAGCCGCCACAAACCAAATGGCGACAAACGCAATGGTGGCAGTGGTCATGGATGAAGTGCTAAAACTGCTGACGAGCTTTGCAATTCCAAGGCATGCCGCCCAAAACAAAATGCCTCCGAGAATGATGATCGCTGTGCGCATTACACTTCCCTTTGGTTGTTAGCCTGCGACGTTCACAATAGTTGCAGAAACATAACTTCCGATTAGGCTGAGTGCCTTTTCATAGATTCCGCAAAGCACGCCGTTGTTGCTGCTATCAAACGACTAATTCCTTGTGAGCAAAAGCATTGAGCGAGCATTTACTTCTGACATTTCCAGTGTCGTACTTTTGCGTGATGTGCCGTTGCTGTGAGTCGTAATTTCTAACCAATACACCCTTTGACTAGTAGTGCCACTAAAAAGAATCCAAGCAAGATGACTATTTCTACGGCGATAGAATATCCGACAACAGTCCATGCTCGCCTCCAAAAACTATGGCTGATAATATCGCTCTTGGGAAATCTTGCTTCCAATGAAGCTAACTTACTTTCGATGTCTTTTGCCCATTCTGGCGTCAGCGGTTCGGGTGGTTTAGATTCAATTGCCGATTCTGTTGCTTCTTCCAAGTTTGCCCCACATTTCGGACACACCTTTGCATCCGCCTGAACATTAGTCCCGCAATCTGAGCAAACAAATTCGTATTGTTCGTCACTCACATTATTCACCAATCATATTTCTTACTAACAGCAATGGCACATAACGTTGCGCGGGTGAAACCCGCGCAACGTTAGGCGCAGACACAAACAATTCATCTTGGAAAAAAATCTTTCCTTGAATAAACGTACCAGCAGACTAGACCGCTGAGAATAATTTTAGCGCTGACTATCATCAGAATGCCGAACATCACCGTGAATTCATCGACGGTGCCGAGATATTTCTTGTAAAGTTCGGGTAATTCTTCCTTGTAAGCAAACGATAAGAAAAAGTGTGTAAGCATGTACAGTATGTTGAAGGTAAACCAAGTCAAGACTAGAGTCCTCGACCACTTTCTTCTTTTCAAAACACCCCAAAGACAAACCGACAGAGCTATAATTGAAAACAGTTCGAAGCCAACCTTTGTGATATTAGCAAACACGAAAGGACCGAATAACATATCTGGATACCGAGGGATCAATATTGTCGTTAGAATTTCATATCCCATGTAGATGCAGAGAATTATAATGCCTACTAGAAATTTTTCTCTTCTAGTGGGCGAAGATAGATTATCAAGCGATATTTGAGATTGATCTTCCATTATTTGTTCCTGTGATTGCGCCTACTAACGTTAATTATGCACTATTGTCTACGACTCTTCGAGTCGAAGACTCGTAGAGCGCTTTTACATCCTCGGTGGGTGAGAATGACGCCATATCGCGTTTTTATTTTCCCGAAGGTCCGAAGTCCCGAAGGACTCCTTCAGAGGATTCCTTCGGAAGACTCCTTCGGAGGATCCCTTTGGGACTTTTAGTCTCACTTCTCCAATCCACTCATCGCCTTCCTCCTGATCAACATCAACACAGCCGTTTGTGGGACGATGAGGTACTTCTTGCCCTCGTACTCAATCTCGATTGCCTGGTCTTTGAGGAAGAGAGCATAGTCTCCTTCTTCTGCTTGCAACGGAATGTACTTGACCGGTTCCTTCGGGGTAGGCGACCACGATTCCTGGTCGATGAAGTTGGGATTGGGCACCGGAAACCCCGGTCCAACTTTCGCAATGTAGCCGCTCTGAACTTTTTCCTTTTCCTTGACGCTGGGAGGGAGGTATAAGCCGTGCTCGCTTCTGTCCTTATCCGTGTCTGGAATGATCAGAACTCTGTCTCCCACGATGATAATTTCTTTTCTTCCGAACTCTTCCATGGTGAAATATAGTTAAATTCCTGAACGAATGCAGAACCGGGTAGTGTACCATATTCAATCCGATCGATGTTCTTCGAGCTCCCCTATGGTCCCCTCCTTAGTAAGGGGGGACATTCATCCTCCCCTTATCAAGTCGACGACTCGACTCGTCGAGGGGAGGATTACAGGAGGGGTTTGAAAAACGAGCCACAGATTCAAGACTCAATTCACCAATTCAAAGTGATACACTACCCAGAACCGACACATTACTTTCCTCCATGAATGCCATAATCCAATACATAGAAGGAGTTGTATTTCTGATCGCTCGTGGGGGAGAAGTCTGGAATCTTATGAACGACAGGTTTAAGATTTCGGAGGAACACCATAATTGCATGACGATCTTCTTCCGTCAGGTTCGAAAAATCTCCCCACGGCATGAAGAGTGGGTTGAAGACGCGGCCGGTTTCAGAAAAGACTCCGGTGCGGAGTGTCCGCTTCACCTGATCGGACGATCGTTGCCCTAATCCTGTATTCAGATCGGGCGTGAGGTTTCGCGAGATTGACGTACCATAGAGTGGATCGGTGAATTTCATTCCGCCGGCAAGATATTCAGTATCGAACTTTGGACCCTGGTCACCGCCCGGGGTATGACACCCCGAACATCCAATCCTCATGACGAGATATTTGCCCCGTTCCGCTATCGCCCGTTGGGCTGGGTCCTTTATCTGATCCAGCGATGGCGCTGCGTCTGCTTCCGCCTTGATGAATGTTTCCGGAGGTGCAAGTGTAAAGGGAGGGATGAAGTATAAGAACGCGAGGAATCCGATGATCAGAAGGATCCCCACTCCGATCAAGATGCGTTTGAGAATCTTTTTCATTGGTTTGCTCCCTTCAACGTGCCGGCATTCCCGGGATATGAGATACTTGCGAAGTCCTGTTTCAGAATCAACATCTTAAATTTGCCCCAGAGATATGCAAACATATTGAGAGATTCTTGCTCGGGGATTTTGTTGTAGATCGGTGGAATCGTCTTCAGGTATGCAATGATGGCATTGAGATCATCTTCTTTTAGATTGGCATAAGATGTCCACGGCATGGGAAACGGAATCGATCGACTTCCATCTTTCCGGATGCCTCGTGTGATACCACGCTTAATTTCTTCATCCTTCCAATTGCCAATGCCGGTCTCTTTATCGGAGGTCAGGTTCGGTGAATAGAGATACCCGTAAGGGCCGATCGACCACTTCAACCCACCCGCCATCAGGAGCTCCTCCATCAAGTATCCCTCCTTCGTGTAGGGTGAATGACAGTCGATGCACCCCATCGTTTTGACTAAGTACTTACCACGCGCAACCGGATTTGCTTTTGCATCCTGATCGAGTTTATCGAAATGTCTCTTCACTTCATCTGCATTCATCGACCAGAGAGGTCTGCGCCCAAGAGAGAGTACATAATATGTGAGGTTCCACATTTCTTTCTCATTTGCAGAGCCTGCATACGACGGCATCGGCGCTCCGTTTATTCCCGTACGGATGCGCAGGTAGATGTCTGTCGGCGTTAACCCTCCTCTGAACGTCCAGGGCTCTGTGAGATTCGTGGCATCAATTTCATAGCCCCAATCATCCTGAAGGTTTGTGGCAACTGCATCTGTTCCGGCACCGTCGCTTCCGTGACAGCTCTTGCATTCGAGCTTTTCATATACTTTTTTCCCGGCAGCAATCGTTGCAGGCGCGATGGGAGTAGGGTAACTCGCCTTAACCGGCTTTGGTTTCTCGGTGGCGAAGCGAGGTGAAAATGATTTGAGGTATTCGATCAGCGCTTTGACCGTATCATCGGACAGGAACGGTGCCCAGTCGGGCATCGAGGTTCCGTGAAGCCCCTGCTTGATGGATCGCGTAAGGTCATCGTCTGTGGGAAGGTTCCCAGATTCAGTGGATCGGAATTTGTAGACGCCAGTAGTGAAATTTCGTGGACGAGGATGTAAGAATGCCGCCGCGAGTCCATTCCCCTTGCCATCGGAACCGTGACACATTACGCAGCGGGAATTATAAACAGATTCACCGAGTGATGGCTTATTCTTCGATTCAGATGGTGGAGCACTCGCCGAGAAATTTCTGGAAATCACAACAGAAAGCAAAACGAGTAGAGCAAATCCCATAAACACGCGGTTGACATGTTTTCTCATGAATAACTCCGATGATGATAATACTTCACGATTGGTAAAATCAAATCCCGATCATAATAGCATTTTCAAAAGAAATGCGCAAGTACGGTTGTGTCTCAATTCAGGAAAAACATTTCGGTGGAACAGGCATTTGGCGAAGCCATCCCCTCGGGACTTACCTGTGGCTGACCAAAAAGTCCCTGAACGCGTCATTGCGAGTCACGAAGTGACGAAGCAATCTGACATTCCGAGGGAAATTCAAAAGTTGAGATTGCTTCGCTCGCAATGACTGTAATAATTACTTTTTGGACAGCCTCTTACCAAGAATTAACCTGAGGCAATACCGCAAGTACTGAACTGATGACGTGTGACGACAAGTGGCTATGAATGATTGCTGGACAGGAAATATTTCAGATCATCGAAGCTCGAAAAAGTCTTGGTGATACAGCCCAATATCCATCCCGGAATGTCATGCAGGGGATAAGACGTGACGAGATAAACAGGTTTTCCAAAAAATCTTGCCATGGTCAGCTCACCTTTTGTGCCCGCACCCTTTACTGCTCCTTCATCCCAGTAACAGATGACATAGTCGGACCGCTCGGCAATCTCCTTGCAGTCTATTTCAACCAATTGTCGAACGATATTTTGGTAGAGATGAACATCTTCCTTTTTCAAGGTTCGGAAATTTACACCGGGATGTTGGGCGTTGAAAAATCGATCACTCTCTACGTTTGGATTGAACACCGAATGCCGAAGGTTCGATTCAAGCCACGACTGCATCTCCTTGCGCCAATGTGTGCCTTCACCATCTGCGTACTCCATTCCTCCCGAGAGATAGGCTCGCAGGTGTTTCATCCAAATTTGTACATATCGAATGCAGGATAAATGAGGGTGTAACCTGCCCACATTGATGCACCGACACTTATGGGGATGGTGAGGTTGTCGTCAAGACGAACAGGGAGGGCTTCAACAAAAGTACCTATTGCGGCCGCAATGATCCCGATGATATATTCTCCGACATGATATTCGATCTTGGGTGTGAGCACAATGATGACGCAGGCACTTACGAAAAACGCAGCACTGCCTTCTAACGATTTTGCCAGAAAGCGATGCTTGCCGAACCGACGTCCGACGAGTGCAGAAGTCATATCGGAGATAATAAGGACTATGAAAGCTGTGACAGCGATGATTTTTGGGAAAATGAGAATTGTGAGTGTTGCCGCTATGAGGACATACGAAGCACCATTCAGTGCTTTTTTCTCCCGGTCAGTCTCATGTTTTCGGAGGAGCCACCCAAACGTCTTGTAGAACCATCGTTCGACTTGCCTGTTGTAATATCGTGCAACATCCACCGCAATAAATGCCAGCGTGCATGGGACGCAGATTGTAAGAGCGAAGGAGCGCGGAGTAAAGAAGTAGATCACGGGAATTGCGATCGAGCAGAGGTGAATTGCTTTCCGGATCAGTTCGATCCGATACTCATTCTCGATACCGGATGCCACGTTGTTCGGTTTGAAAGCTACCCGCTCACTAGTCGACATTCGGTGGGGAGCGCTATCGTCTTGATGCTGAGGATGTGGATTGGTCGTCAAGACTTGCTTTCGCACTTTGTTCTTGTCCATTGGTGCGACCTTCCACGGGCGGCAACTCCTCTCCGCGGATCACTTTATCAATTTCTTCGCCATCGAGGATTTCGCGTTCAAGGAGAATACCGGCGAGGCGGTGGAGAACATCAATATTCTCCGCCAGGATGCTTTCAGCACGTTCCATGCCGTGCGAGATGATTTTCTTGATCTCCTCGTCAATCGCTACGGCAGTGGTCTCGGAGTAATTTTTTGTGCGAGTGATCTCTCGTCCGAGGAATATTTCCTCCTCCTTGGAGCCATAGGCAAGTGGACCAAGGCGTTCGCTCATACCCCACTCACAGACCATCTTGTGGGCAAGATTAGTGGCGCGTTCGATGTCGTTGCCGGCGCCTGTTGTGAACTGGTTGAAGATCAATTTCTCTGCCGCACGTCCTCCGAGAGCATAAGCGATCATCGCCTCGAGGTACTCCTTCGAGTACTTATGTTTTTCGTCGATCGGAAGATAGGTTGTCACACCCAGCGCGCGACCGCGTGGGATGATTGTTACCTTATGCACGGGATCGGCTTCGGGTATTTTCTTTGCGACAAGGACGTGTCCGCATTCATGATACGATGTGACTTTCTTTTCTTGGTCGGAAATGATCAGGCTCTTCCGTTCGATCCCCATCATTACCTTGTCTTTTGCTTCCTCGAAATGTTTCATCGTCACTGCCTTCTGGTTTTGGCGGGCAGCAAGGAGAGCCGCTTCGTTCACGAGGTTCGCAAGGTCAGCGCCTGCGAGACCGGGAGTTCCTTTTGCAAGGATACCGAGGTTGACATTTTCATCGAGGGGGATATTCCGCGTGTGAACTTTCAAAATACCTTCCCGACCTCTCACGTCCGGCCGATCAACAACGATCTGCCGATCGAACCTGCCGGGTCGCAGCAACGCGGGATCAAGAACGTCCGGTCGATTAGTTGCTGCAATAATGATCACCCCGCTGTTTTGCTCGAAGCCATCCATCTCAACAAGCAGTTGGTTGAGTGTTTGTTCTCTTTCATCATGTCCGCCGCCAAGACCTGCTCCACGGTGCCTGCCGACTGCGTCAATTTCGTCGATGAAGATAATTGCCGGTGCATTCTTCTTTCCGGTATCAAACAGATCTCGCACACGGCTGGCACCCACCCCGACGAACATCTCTACAAACTCCGCACCCGAAATCGAATAAAATGGTACACCTGCTTCACCCGCAACGGCACGAGCGAGCAGTGTCTTGCCAGTTCCCGGTGGACCGAGCAATAACACGCCACGCGGGATCTTTCCACCAAGCCGCTGAAACTTCGACGGCTCCTTCAGGAACTCGATGATCTCCTGCAACTCAACTTTTGCTTCGTCGGCGCCTGCGACATCCTGAAATGTAACTCGCGGGGCTCCTTCGGTCATTGTCTTCGCTCGGCTTTTCCCAAACGAAAAGATCCCCTTTGTTCCCATGCCTTGCATTCGCCGCATGATGATAAGCCACACGACCAGAAGGAGAACCCAGGGGAGAGCGCTAAGCAGAGCATTCATCCAGGTGTTATCTTCCTTCGTGATCGTGAACCGTACTCCTTTTTCATTCCAACTTTCGATGACCTTGCCGTCGATGTAGGGAAGTGTAACGATAAACCGTTCGACCCGCACAGTCTTTCCGGTCGAGGTCAGAAGTTCCGTCCCTTTCTTCAGCGTGCCGTGGAAATCAAAATTGTTTAGGTCAGATTTCTTGATGACCGCAGTACTGATCTGACCATCGGTGAGCAGGGTTTGGTATTGCGTGTAATCGAGTTCGTACTCTGTCCCTTCCTGCGTTCGAAACAGCATCATGACGATGAACACCCCCAGGATGATCGCCGACCAGCTCAACACCACCTTAAGAACTTTTGCCCAATTGAAATCGTCGTCGTTTCTAAACTGGTTCTTGGACGCACGATTTCGCCGTGGTCGGGGAAGTTTTTTCTGAGGTCGTCGGTCGTTTGAACGTCTTGATTCCGGTGTATTATTTTCCATAGTTACGCTGGTTTTCTTTGTGTTATTCTTTCATCTGCCAATCTGTAAATCGCACGTAAATTCCGAACTTTCTGGGCATAATCCAGACCATACCCAATCACGAAGTAGTTCGGTATACTGAAACCAATATAATCAATTTTCACATCAATTTTCAGGGCGTTCTTCTTATATAGTAGTGAAATTATTTTTAAGGAACGAGGATGGTGCTGGTTGACGAGCCTTTTCATGAAATCCACAGATAGTCCAGAATCGACAATATCTTCAACAATGATGATGTCGCGGCCCTCGACCTGGCAATTCAAATCTTTCAATAGCTTCACATTGCCGGAACTAATTTTTGCATCCCCATAGCTTGAAAGCTTCAAGAAATCAATTTCACAATCAACGGTGATGTGTCGGATGAGATCAGACATGAAGACAAAGGATCCATTGAGGATGCCGATGAAAATTGGTGTTTGGTGCTTATATGCCTTATTGATTTGATTTCCGAGTTGTCTCACTCGATCCTGGATTTTCTTTTCGGAGAGGTAAAGAACAAATTGTTCTCCATTCAGCGTAAGGTACTTTTTCATCGGCGTTCTATAGGTATCGTTGGTTATCGTGGTGCGTATTCGAGCTTAAGGATGTTATGGGTGTGAGCAGTAATTTTGTACCGATCATCCAATCGTTTCCCACAAACCCAAACGATATCGTTATTGGAGACGACGATAGGAATTGTCCGCTTTTCCACGAGTGGGATCTTTTGGTCGACGAAAAAGTCACTGAGTTTTTTCTTCTCATGCATGCCGAGTGGAATAAACCAATCCCCTTCGTGCCATGTGCGAATGATGAGCTCGCGCGCCACTCGATCGGCATCAATATATTCGATGTGAGGATTGTCTGAGAAGGTTACGTCTGAGACTGTTGAGGAGGCAAACACGAACCGCTCAAATTGATAGGTCTTATTCGGCTCGACGTGATAGCGGAACTGCGGTTGGGAATGTGTGCGTACGAGCTTCAAATACTCTCGATCTCGATAGACGCTCACATCCTTTGTGATGGAGCAGGAACTGCCTGTTTCCGCGTGAGAGATGTTCAGCATTACCCTGACGGTTGAGAAATCTATCTCTGTCGATGCAAATTGTCTTCCCAAGTGAAGAAGCACGTATTGTTGCAGGAACACAGGTTGTGCGTGAAGCCGGATGAGGTTCACAACAATGGTATTCTTCGACCGCTGGTCGATGACTTCTTCGAGAATCTTCCTCGACTCTTCCTCTACATAGCGGTCCAATTGAGTGAGAAGGTCGCTGTTACGGTTCAACGTGGCAGTGAGGTTGGGATTGATATTCTCGCGGATAAGTGGAATGAGTGTCTGCCGGAGGAAATTTCGTGTGTAGTCAGCTTTCGCGTTTGTGGAGTCTTCCCGATATCTCACCGAGTGGGATGTAGCATACTGCTCGATGTCTTCGCGTGTTGCAAAGAGGAGGGGGCGGATGACAGAAAGGTCGTTCCTCAAGGCTTGAATTCCTGCCAACCCATGTACGCCAGCCCCTCGAATGAGATTGAAGAGTATCGTCTCTGCGTTATCATCGGCGTGATGAGCGGTCGCAACCCGATCAAATCCCAATGAGGTTCTCAACTTGTTGAAAAAAGCATACCGCAGTTCTCGTGCCGCCTCTTGCACCGAAAGCTTCTTTGCCTCAGCAACAGCGGCGGTGTCTGTCCGCTCAATATAACACTCCAACCCTCGCTCTCGAGCACATGATCTAACGAACGATTCATCCTCTTCCGACTCTTTGCCGCGCAGCTGGTGATTGAAATGCGCAACGGCAAGAGTGAGCTTCCATTCTTTTTGTAGGGCACACACCGCATGGAGCATGACCATGGAATCGACGCCCCCGCTGACAGCCATGATGATGGTTCCACCATGCTCAAAAAGTTCGCGTTGGCGGACAAACGACTTCATTGCATGCAGGAATGAACCTTCGGCCATAAACACAATAACGCATGTAAAAAAATACCTTTCAGAGGTAACTTCCGAAAGGGTTTTTTGCGTGTCGTAGCGGAGGAGGGATTCGAACCCCCGACACATGGATTATGATTCCATTGCTCTAGCCGGCTGAGCTACTCCGCCATAAGTCGTTGAAAATATACGATAAAATGGTTTGATATGCAAGGAAACGATCAGACCGAAGCGCGGTCGTTGTCTGCACTGCGTGGTCGCTTTGTGGTCAGAGGACTCTTATCCTTCGAGAAGAAATCGAGAACACGCTGGTCAATGACGATATGTGTGCGGTGGGTCGGACACTACACACGTTCTTCGTTAGATCCTCCCGCCGGAGGGTTCTTTTGACTTTCCTTGCGTTGTTTAGTATTTTTGATGCGAACTTCATAGTGAATCTGTCGCACCAATAATGAATACCGATACGCTTCAGGAGACGACGAAATCATATACCGTTGATGAAGCATTCCAATATTGTGCTGATATCACGAATGCTCATTACGAAAATTTCCCAGTAGCATCACTCTTTCTCCCGCAAGAGAAACGTCCCTATATCCAGTCAGTCTATGCATTCAGTAGAGTTGCAGATGATTTTGCTGATGAGCTTGACCGAACTCCTGATGAACGCCTCCAACATCTTGATCGATGGGACGAGCAACTGCGGCTGTGTTATGAGGGTATTGCCGATCATCCGATCTTTATCGCTCTCCGCGAATCGGTGAAGCGGGTCAATATCCCCATTGATCCTCTCAAAGATTTATTGACTGCGTTCAAGCGCGACGTTACCCAGAATCGTTACGAAACGTTTGAGGATCTCCTGAGTTATTGCCGATGTTCAGCAAATCCGGTCGGGAGAATTGTGCTCATGATTTTCGGCTATAGAGATGAGAATCTCTTCTCGCTCTCTGACCATATCTGTACTGCGCTTCAGCTCACCAACTTCTGGCAAGATATCGTTCTCGATCGAGAGAAGGACCGGCTGTACATCCCGTTGGAGGATATGAGAAGGTTTGGGTATTCAATCGAGCAGTGGAAAGACGAAGTGATGAATGATGCATTCCGGTTGCTTATGAAGCATGAGGTTAACCGGACTCGCGATCTATTCTCCCAGGGTGCGCCGCTTCCATCGCTCGTTGAGCGTGACCTTCAGCTCGAACTGAAGCTCGTATGGTTTGGAGGAATGTCTGTTTTGAAGATGATCGAACGGAATCGCTATGACGTTCTTCATTCACGTCCGAAACTATCGGTGTTCAGCATGATATTGATTTTATTTCGTGGATTATTCTATGATGATCTTGTGAAGTATGCGGAAAAACATAAGCCGAAAGAGCCATGGGATCTGACATAGCCGCAGCAATCAACCGTGGAAGCACGTCGAGTTTCTATTACTCATTTTCCTTCCTTCCAAGGGATCAACGAGAGGCGCTGAAGACAGTATATGCCTTCTGCCGAACCACGGACGACATTGTCGACAATGCTCAGGATGTGAACTACAAGCTCGAGCGGCTCCACACATGGCGGAATGAACTTGAGCATGCTCTTTCAGGAGAATCTGACTATCCGCTCCTCAATCAACTCAGTGCAATTGCCAAGAAATTCAAAATTCCTGTTGTTCACTTTCATGAATTGCTCAAGGGTGTGGAGATGGATTTAGTGAAGAATCGATACCAGACCTTCGACGAACTTAAGGAGTATTGTTACTTAGTTGCCTCGTCGGTTGGGTTGATGTCGCTGGAAATCTTCGGACCACGAAGCGAAAAGACGAAGGAGTACGCGATCAATCTCGGGATCGCACTTCAGCTGACGAACATCCTTCGCGATGTAAGCATCGATGCAAAGTATGGTCGGATCTATCTTCCGCAGGAAGACCTTCGCCGTTTCGGATACTCTGAGGGAGATCTGTTTGCTCATCGGTATTCGCGAGAGTTTATCGCCTTGATGGAGTTCGAGTCCCGCCGCGCGGAGGAATACTTTAAGCTTGCGCAACAATCGCTCCCATTAGAAGATCGGCGAGCGATGTTTGCCCCAAAAATCATGGAGCGAATCTACTTCCATACACTCCTGCGAATCAAAGAGGCTCGCTACAATGTCTTCGATCAATCCGTCCATGTGTCGCGGATGCTTCAATTTCTCATTGCCGTGAAGTACTGGGTGAAGCAAAGGGTGCTTGGGAAGTAATGTCCAAGCACTCAGTTCCTCCTCCACCTCGATCTGCAGTTTCAAAGTCATTCGTCGACGTTGCGATTATTGGAGGTGGACTGAGCGGTCTGGCTGCTGCCGCTGATCTCGCAAGCCGTGGAGCTTCAGTTGCACTCTTTGAACGGTCGGCAAGACTTGGGGGTCGATGCTATTCGTATGTTGATAAACGGACAGGTGATATTGTCGATAATGGTCAGCACGTTCTTCTTGGCGCGTATCATCACTTGTTCCGTTACCTCAAGATGATCGGGACTTCGCATCTGCTGAATAACGAGCCTACGCTGAGGCTGCCATTACATCATCCTTCGGAGGGGTTCGCTCATTTTCAGATTTCCTCTCTCCCAAAGCCGTTCGATCTTACTGCGGGAATGCTGAAGTTCAAGCTACTCACGCTCAGAGACAGACAAAAATTGTTAAGGGTCGGACTCGCGTTAAAGCAATGGAACGAAAAAGTTGAACAAGAGCTGCAGTCATTGACGATCGAGCAATGGCTGGCGAGGCTTCATCAGTCGGAACAGGCAAGGGTATGCTTTTGGTATCCGATCGCCATCTCGGTGATGAATGAAACACCGCAGAGAGCCTGTGCGCTCCTGTTTGCTCGCACCCTTCGTGCAGCCTTCTTGGGAAAGAAATCAGATTCAGCGATCCTGATCCCGACCGTCGGGCAGAGTGAGCTGTATGTCTCAAACGCTGAAGAACTCTTCGCGAGAAAGAACGTTTCCCTCCACCTCAACACTGAGGTGGAATCTCTGGAGGTATCGAACGCAAGGGTGATGGGGGTGAGAGCAATGAACGGTACCCTGGTTCGGGCACGGAATGTGGTCAGCGCGGTTCCCTATTTTGCATTAGCGAAGCTGATACCTGCGGGAGCGAGTGATGAAAAACCATTCAGCGATCTCCCTCACTTTGAATCGTCGCCGATCATTTCTATGAACCTCTGGTTCGATCGGGAGATCATGGATGTTGGATACGTCGGTCTCATTAGCAAGACTCTCCAGTGGGTGTTCAATCGGCGAAGGATTCTTCGGCAGAGTACAGCATCGACCGGCTATCTATCCGCCGTCATCAGTGGCGCGCGTGAATATGCAGACGTGCCAAAGGAGAAGCTCATTACTCTGGCACTTCGAGATCTCCATGCTGTTTTTCCTGAGAGCCGTAAAGCCAAACTCGTCCATGCCGTCGTCATCAAGGAGAAGCGTGCCACCTTTTCTCCCACATGCGAGGTCGAACCTTTACGTCCATCCGCAGAGACGCCAATTCAAAATTTTTTCCTTGCTGGAGATTGGACAAACACCGGCTTTCCCGCGACGATCGAAGGTGCGGTGATGAGCGGCTTCAATGCGGCGAAGCTCATTCGATAGGAGTGGAAATCCTATCAATCAAGGTTTCTATGCAGCCATAGGAGCGATGAGTCGCCAAAAGATATTTTCTACGGGACCGAGAAGGCAGAAGAGCGTAAGAGCGACGAGCCACTTCCAGGGGACAGTCTTTGTGTCGTGGATGACGATGATCGTCAAGAAAATAACTGTCAGCGAGAAGAAGCACATGATGATCACGGCAATGGTTGGATCTTTCAAGTGAATCAGAGAGAGGGAAGAACTCTCGTCGACCACCAGATGAGTTTTATTGTGGATCACCAACTGGAGAAACACGGTAACCGTTTCTGGAAGGCGCGTGCTCGCGTTGACGAACGCCATCGATGCGGCAAACAGGTTGCGCTGATATTTCATGTAGAAGGCGAACGAGGCTAGCGCGAGGACAAATGTTGAAGAGACTCCCGCGACCGACGAGATGGGGCAGCCTGCTTCGAGCATTTGGAAATCCACCACCTTCACGATCTTCGTCCGCGATTCGGATTTGCACACTGTCCGATTGATGATGATGTGTGAATATTGATGAATCATCAACGAGAGTACCACAGCAATGAAAAACGCAGGGATGCCGATGAACGTGAGAATCTTCCACGAGTGCTTTGGTTCTTCTTCAATCAGTGCCATGTCGTCGTCCTACAAGTTAAACATGCCGTTGATTTTTGGAGGCTTAAAGTAAATTATTTTTACCTTACAGTCAAGAAATATTATTCAGGAATAGGAAATAGTTAGGATGGAGTTTGACAGCCGGATGTATTTTCCTTGATTTTTCAGCAATAAGGTGGTACCTTGTCATCTTAAATGAGAGATTAATCTTTGTTAATACGGGAAGATGAATGTTGACAACTCAACTCGTTGAGCAGAATTTTTTCAAAGAGTTAGCATGGAGAGGATTTCTTCACACCAGCACAGTGGGGGCTGAAAAGCATCTCGCCGACGCGCCCCTTCGGGAGAAGAAAGTGACAGGCTATGTCGGCTTCGATCCGACGGCGGCAAGTTTGCACGTGGGTTCCCTGTTACCAATCATGGGACTGGTTCATCTCCAGCGTGCAGGTCACACACCGATCGCTATTGCGGGTGGTGGAACCGGTATGATCGGCGATCCGAGCGGCAAGGCTCAAGAGAGGAAACTGCTTTTGAAAGAAGACATCGAAGCAAACCTCGAAGGAATTAAGAAGCAACTCATGCACTTTCTGGATTTCAACGCAAAGAGCAATCCCGCGAAGCTTGTGAACAACGCCGACTGGCTCACGAAGATTTCGATGATGGAATTCTTGCGTGATGTGGGGAAGTTTTTTTCCGTGAATGAGATGCTTGCGAAAGATTCTGTGAAGTCGCGCCTCGAACAGGAGCAAGGGATGTCTTTTACAGAATTCAGCTACTCACTTCTACAATCGTATGATTACTTACAGCTCTTCGAGAAGTATGATTGCACCCTTCAAATGGGAGGAAGCGATCAGTGGGGAAATATCGTTGGAGGAATAGATCTCATAAGGCGAAAACATGGTAAGGAGGTTCATGGAATCGTCTTCCCGCTCATCACGACATCATCCGGTACGAAGTTTGGAAAGACGGAGGCGGGAACTGTCTGGCTTGATCCTCAGCGGACGTCTCCGTACCGATTCTATCAATATTGGATCAACGTCGGAGACAAAGACGTTATCAAATTCCTAAGACTCTTTACGTTGCTATCACAGAGCGAGATAGAATCATATCACGGAGATGCGATGGAGGGTGCGATGGATTGGTTGCCGAAATCACAAGAGACAAGAGAAGCACAAAGAAAGCTCGCGGAGGAAGTCACGCGCACTGTGCACGGTGAATCAGCTCTCGCTCAAGCGGTGAAGGCGTCGAAAATCTTCTTTGGCGGAGAGATCACTGACGTCAATGAGAATGAATTACTTGATATCTTCAGCGATGTACCATCCGTGGAGATCCCGAAGGATCGGCTAAGCGGCGAGGGACTCCCGCTGATCGACGCAATGGTGACGGCGGGAGTAACAAAATCGAAGGGAGAAGCCCGTCGAGCGATTCAGCAGGGAGGGATTTACCTGAACAACGTACGCATCTCCGACGAAGGGAAGAAGGTCGCGATAGATGATACGATTAAAGGGAAGTTCATCGTGTTGCGCAAGGGTGGAAGGAATTATTTTCTGGTGAGAATCAAATAGAATCATGTTCCTTCTCAAGAAATTCATAGCCATGTCGTTGTATCCCCTCTCGATCTGTGTCGAGATCATGATCGTTGGAGTGATTCTCCTTTGGTTCACGAAGAAGGAGAAAGCGGGGAGGCTGTTTGTCACTCTGGGATTGCTGTTGCTGATGGCAGTAAGTTATCGTTGGGTTCCGTATAAGCTGTTGGGATCGCTCGAGTCAGAATACCCGGCACTCGTGGTAAACCATTCGCGTTCAGCATCCGGGGTGATGGGAACGGAACACGCGAAATGGATTGTCGTGTTAGCCAGCGGTCAAAACCCGAATCCGAATCTGCCGTTGACGAGTCAGATCTCGGCGGTATCAATGGTTCGACTGACGGAGGGAATAAGGCTTTATCGAGAAATTCCCGGCAGCAAGTTGCTCTTATCGGGGGGTAATTATTTCGGACCGCCTGCCGACGCTGAAGTGATGGCGAAGGTTGCCGTTTCACTCGGTGTCAACCAACAGGACATCGTACTGGAGTCGAAGTCGGAGGACACCGCAGAACAGGCACAATTCATTTATCCAATTGTGAAGAACGACCGGTTTATTCTCGTGACCTCGGCGTCGCACATGCCGCGGGCGATGGCGCTGTTCCGGAAGCAAGGTATGAGCCCGATTCCTGCGCCGACCGATTACATGATGAAAAGTCCAGGCTTGACTCCCGCCAACTTTTACCCGAACGTTGAGGCGCTCGAGCAAACGAAGATCGCCGTCTATGAATACTTGGGCATGGCGTGGGCGAAGGTGAGAGGGAAGATATGAAAATACAAGCGCATCCAAACTAAGCGATTCTATGGACACTCCCGTGAATCCCCCCATCCTTCCCATGCAGCTCGGTGATATCTTCGATCGCATTTTCAAGCTGATCGGCAAGACGTTTACTCGCTCAGCGATGGTTGCCGTCGTTATTCTCTTGCCCGTGTCGCTGCTGATGGCGTTCGCGATGGAAATGCTCTTCTCGAATCTTGCCGATATTATCCGAGAGACCGCGACACAAGGTACGCACGGACCCGAGCAAGTTCTTTCGCTTATAGGTCCGTACCTGCTCTTCTTCGCGAGTCTGAGTCTCCAATTGCTTGCAGTTCTCGCGTGCACGATCGGGGTCACCACGATCGCTTCCGCAGAGATGATGGGATCGCACTCCTCATGGGAGGAGGCGTTACGAAAGACGATGGGACGCAGGTTCTTCCGCGCACTGGGTCAAATCCTCTTGCAGTTTCTCGCCGCCATTGGACTATTCATGATTCCGATCTTCTTGTTCGTGATGGGGAAAGTTTCCGGCTGGTTCGTGTTCCTCGGCGTGATTGCGCTTCTTATCTGTATTCCTTTCATCATCAAACTGGTGGTGCAGTGGTACTTTGCGGTTACAGCAATCGCCATTGAAGACCGCGGCGTGTTCGATTCGTTCGACCGGAGTTCGTTCCTTGTCTCCGGTCAGTGGTGGCGCGTTCTGGGTATCGTCATCTTGATGGCGCTTATCATCCAGTTCGCCATCTCACTCGTTTCTGCCCCCATTAATCTTATTGCCCTGTGGGGGTTTTTCTCGAAATACTTTCAGATGATTGCTTCGATGAAGATAGGCAAGCCTGATCCGCTCGCAAGTGCCGAGATGTTGGAATCAATGGGGTTTGGTTTTGGTGTGGTAACAGCCCTCGCGCAATTTCTGTCGGTCCTGGTCTCGCCGCTGGTGACCACCGTGTTGTACTTCGATTTGCGCGCGAGGAAGGGGGAGTTTCACCAGGAACCACCAGAAGTCATTGCACCCGTTGAGCCGATCATCTAAAGAGAGGGCTGAGTAGGAATGGAGAACTCCATTACAAACCCCACAGAAGCTCAATCAGACTCATCTGCTTATGAGGGTTCATGGGAGGGAAGCAATCGCAGTCCAGTTGCCGCGGCCGTCCTCGGTCTGCTGGGTATAGGTGTGCTGTATTTCAATGTGCAATCATTTCTGGCGATGATAGTCATTCTTGTCTCTTCGAGGTTCAAACCACTTCCGGCATCATCCGATAACATCCTAACGAATGTGGTGCACTACGTCGAGCGATACAAGTTAGAAATTCAGGTGGTTGTTTTCGTCACGCAATTTCTTTTCATGCTCTTGCCGACGCTGTGGTTAGTACGACGGTGGCACACCACAGAAGTGAGGAAGTACGTTCGCTTTAGACCAGCGCAGTTGAGAGAGGTCGGTCTCGCGGTTCTTGGGACACTTGCCTTGATTCCCACGAGTGCCTACGTTGCTCATGCACTTGCGCACTCGCTGCATATCCCTCGTGAGTTGCAAGAGGTTAATGAACAGCTATTCACCTCATCGTCACTGCCGGAGTTTTTCTGGCTTGTGCTTGTTATCGCGATCACCCCTGCCATCTGCGAGGAGACGTTTTTCCGCGGCTACGTGCAGCGGACGATGGAGAGAACAGTGAAGTGGAAGAGTGTGCTCATTGTTGGCGTTGTCTTTGGGTTGTTTCATCTCCAACCGCTCGGACTGATCTCACTCTCGATTCTCGGGATGGTCTTCGGGTACTTTGCATATCGAAGCAAGAGTTTGTTGCCTTCGATGGCAGCGCACTTTACGAACAATTTTGTGGTCATCCTTTTCTCGTTCATCGAGGCGAAGTCTCAGGTCGATCGTTCTACGATGGAGCAGATTTCACTCTCGTGGGTCATCGCGACATTCGCAATTGGTGTAATTATTCTGTATACTTTCCAGAAAATTACGGACAGAAATTTTTCTGAAGAGTACGCTCCGACAGTTGTAGAATAAATCTCGAGGCAATGTTGTTGTTCTCATCGGTCATTCCCTTTCATCAAAGACGTCCTCAGCCAGGTGGTAAACCACTGCTTACTCTCAAAGAACGTTTCCGTGCGTTACGCAACCTGCCGGAGTTTCTACGCCTGATTTGGCAGACGAGCAAGCCAATGACACTTGGGAATCTGCTGCTTCGGTTTGTGCGAGCTGCTGTTCCCCTCGTGATGCTGTACATCGGCAAGTTGATCATCAATGAGGTGGTGCGGTTAATCCAGTTTCAGGGTGATAGAAATTTCACACACCTCTGGATTCTCGTCGGCGCTGAGTTTGCTGTCGCTCTGCTTTCAGATGTGCTTGGTCGATGTGTCGCGCTGCTTGATAGCCTTCTCGGTGATCTTTTTTCGAACAAAACGTCGGTGCGTTTGATGGAACATGCCGCCGCGCTCGATATGCACCATTTTGAGGACTCGACGTTCTACGATAAGCTTGAGCGCGCACGCCAGCAAACAGTCGGTCGAACACAG
>JACOSX010000010.1 GCA_016178625.1 Ignavibacteria bacterium | reverse complement strand
CCCCTGCTATTGCTCTTTACGAAGCTACCTGTGCGTTCACTTACGTTGCGACCTGGCCTATTGCGTAGCACCCTTTCAGGTTACATTGTCGAGTCGCTTAGCCACGGGGTGTTTTCGACCCCGGGCTGACTCCTCGCTACATGGCTTCAGAGTTTTACCACATTCAGGACTTGGGAGGGGAGCGCCCTTCCCTCCCTCACCCGACAAGATTAGGATCAGTTTAGCTTGGCGCTCACCTAATTAACAACATCTTCTTTACTTGACTGAAATGTTTCGACGGATCTGCGACACTTGTCGCTTCGAGACGGTAGAAGTAAACTCCACTGCCAACCAAGTTACCAAAATTATTTGTCGAGTTCCACTCCGACGATTTGTAGCCCGCATCCTGAACCTCATCGACAAGCGTTTTGACTTCTTGACCCAATACGTTGTAGATTCTGAGCGCTACGTTACTTTGCACTGGTAACTGATAATGGATTACAGTTGTCGGATTAAAGGGGTTGGGGTAGTTTTGCTCCAAGGCGTATTTCTTTGGTATAGTGAACTCTGTCACTGATTGCTCTGGCACTGGAGGCGGTAATTCAGTGGTTGGAACAATCTTTATTCTAGCAGAAAAAAACCCAGCTGTTGTGGATTTCGCGAGCACAAGCTGCCCACCTTGATTTGCCTTAACCCAATATGCATTTCCGGGACGAAGGCTATCCATCACAACATAACTACCTTTATACCCGAAGAATTGCGAGGTGACTATGCCCGGCGGATTTGAAACAATATCTGTAACTCTCAGAGGTGATGAAATTGACCCGATCATATTCCAACCGTTTACAACACGAATAGTGTCTAATGTGTGCAGAAAACCTTGGAGCAGAACATTCTCATCGTGAACAAACTTCACCCAATATCCTGAGCCGTTGAAGAGGGAATCGCTCGATTGGTATCCGTTGTTCGGGTCGTAACGGAATGCGGAAGAAACCGCAGAGGGGAAGAGTGCAATCTTCCGTGGATCAACAACCGATAATGGAAGGGATACCATGTTCCATCTGCTGGAAACTTGATAGAGGCCCGCAACGGATTGGTCAGTGATCGCCTTCCAGTGCTCAAGGTTGCCAACGTTGTCCCGTGCGATCGGCATGAATCGATACGTATGCCCCGGCTCGGCGGGAAAGCCGGTGGAAGTATTAGTGAGATTTGTGGCATACGGTTGGAACGCACCCTGATCTTTCTCTGCATACAATGCATAGCTATGGACTCCGGAGCCCATAGAATCATCCGAGGCTGACCACGTTATTTTCATCGTCCCTGAATCCGGGTATGAATTGATCTGAGTAATTTGACTTCTTGGATCACCCGCATCGATCGTATTGAAGACTTCGTTGGTGAGGATCGGTAGATTGACGTCGAAGACGATGCTTGCCCGGTTCCTGATTTTTGTTGCGGTGGCAAGGCCCGCTTTGGGCCGAACAGTGAAACTCACCCAGCCCTCGCCGCGCGGTGAGACGCTATCTTTGTTGGGTGGGAGAAAATCTGCCAGGTCGCCGTTGCGCCGATCTCTTCCTTTCATGTACCAACGGATTACTCCGGTCCCAGGATTGAAACTGCCTTGGACATCGACATCCGTCGTGTCATTCAGGTGAAAGGTTCGATTGAGAGTTTGAGAGGTATCGATTTGCGAGAGGAGTGAATCTCCGACCTGAATGTCACCGAATGCAAATGTAGACCAATCCAAATTCGCATCGAGCGTGTCTTTGAGTTCGACTTCCTGGGCAGCGGCAGTGGCGGAGTCTTTGTTCTCAAAATAGACATGATAATCAAACAACCTTCCAACAGAGACAGCGTGACTAGCTCCGAAGCCAGTTGGCCCTACTTTTTCGTTAGGATCCCATGAACTTGTCAGGACGACTGGCAAGACTGACCTCCATTCTTCCATGATAATATCTTTGCATGCTCCATAAAGACTGGCGATTGTCCTGCTTTGTTCGTAAGCTTGCCAAGTTTTTTCTATAATTGAAGTCACAGGATGAACTTCGCCAGCACACACAAGGCCCGTAATTGTTACGTCTGTGATCAGTTGAATCCACGAATAGATGGTTTGCGGACGCGGATGTGTTGAAAGATCCACGATATCCCCAGAGACACCTGCAATGTGACTGATGCATTGTTGAGGAAGTAGTCCGCCGAGTAATCCAACTGCAGCTTTGATGATCTCAGTGTAACATTCAGAGCCGATGAATGCCTCATGAGGTTCAATATTGCTCCCTCTTTGCAGTTGGACCAAAGGCTGGCTCAAAGACACTTGTAAACTAAAGTCCGTTGAAGCAGGCTCAGTTACAGAAACGGTCAAAGATAAATTCGTTTTGGCGGGAAGCGAGGGTATGTACAAGGGGATCTGTTTTTTCCCCGAATCTTCAAATATGTATGGGAGGTGAGACCAATCTACAGAATCTTCGCCGGTTCGTCTTTCCGGATAATCCAGTTTGAATAACTTTTCAACAATTGCTTCCACAGGAATACCGCCCAATGTTAACACAGTGCCCTTCGCATCGATATTACCCGAATTGCCAACTGTAATAATGTACTTAAAACTCTTTCCTACACGTATCACAGGTCTTCCAATAATCTCAGCCCACAGATTCACAAACCCTTCGCTGATCGTAAAGCTACCGGGCAGTGACGTGCTTTGTCCTCCCGGATCCGTTACCACTACATCCCAATTCCCTAACTGCCTTCCGGTGAGATCAAACTGCGTGGTTATTGTATGGGAATCTATTACTGTTGCATTGAAGCCAAGGATGTCTTGATAGCCTTCTCTTGAGAGCTTCACTGCCGCACCGGATTGAAACCCTTGCCCGTGAATAGTAATTGATACCGTTCCTGAATTGCCTCCGTTGTCCGGTGTAGTGTTGAAGATCGCCAGTTCGGAGCCAGGGACGATAACGGCAACTTTGCTTTTTAGAGTATCATTGAACGTGCACGAATCGCCCTGAACGTGAGCATAAGCGGTTATTGGGAATAGCCCGTACGTGCTCGCAGTCCACGGAGGGAACGAGACCACTCCGGAGTCACCAGGTACGAGTATTATTGAGCTTGCCGCGACGTATGCTGAACCAAGAGAGAAATGAACCTGGATCGTATCCGTCTCGAAACCGAGATTCCGGACGAGAGTTTGAGGGATCAGCATAGAGTCTCTCACAACGACTGAATCAGGAGCGACGATGCGAACAACTGCAGCATCATGATTCAGCGTGGCAATCGGTGCCGACGAAACTATTCTTATCGGGTCATCGCTTCCGATCAACGTGTCTGCCCCAAGCGAACCATTATGATTGTAGGGGGATGCATCGCCGACCACCTGACCACTGGAGTCTCCGTCGAAGTTCCAGTAGCCAATAAGACCGGGTGTACTCGGAGGAATAATTCGATTGTAATAACATCGAATCTGGTCTGGCGTACGGACGACGTCCCATATCCGGACCTCATCGATCAACCCAAGGAAACGTTGTGCTATTGGACAGTTGTCGCTGGTATTCCCTAATCTCAACGGAACTGTGTTTTCACCGGTGATGACAAATGGCATCGTGACCACGAGGCTGTCGTTCACATATAAATTGAGGATCGAATCACCGTATGTCATCGCAAAATGTAACCATTCGTTCAGGGGTGGATCAACGGCACTACTACCAATGTCTCCTCCGGAATCAAGTGAAAGGAGAGAGGGGGGATCGCGAGCGATCTGGTAGTTGCAGAGATTTTCCGTACAGAGATTCCTCTTGCCCAGAAGATGGTAAATACTTCGAGGTTGGGTTGGCATGAACCACAACTCAACCGTAAATGTCGATGCAGGCGAGAATGATAAACTGCTTGCGTGCGGAATGACTACTTCATCGTCGCCGTCAAAGTACATCGCTTTCCCACGGTTGGCCGTCAAGGCAATCGTCTTGCTTCCACTGTCGCTAACAATTGACAAAGAGGCCGTATGGGTTCGTTGTGATTGTGCTGAGAAACTTACACGAAGATACTTGCTTTCATGTGAGCCGAGAATGAAGGGAGAAGGGTCAACCTGAAAGCGTGATGCTTCCGCTCCTGAAAGCTGAATCGAATTGACGCTAAGGACTGTTGTACCAGCATTGGTGATCTTAATCGAATCTGTGACTGTTACACCTGGAATAGCGAGATCAAAATTCATCGCCAAAGGCTCTACGAAAAACACTGTTTCGCCTATGGGTGCTGTTGAGAGAATCCAAGAAGGATTACCAACGAGGTTTCCCCGATTACCATGTCCTGAGACGTCTGTCGTCGTATCACCCAACCCCTCATCAAAGGGCCAGTACCCGACAAGTCCTGTCTCGGAGCCAGTAAGACGACGATTCATGATGTCACGTATTTCCTGCTCGTTGAGTGCCACGTTCCAGAGACTCACCTCGTCCATCAGACCATTGAACGACGTATAGCCGTTCATGAAAACACCGATCACCCAGTTGGAACCCGTTCCTGTATTCGGCACTGTTGATGAGGAAGCAAGACCGTCCTGCAAACCATCGATATACAGTCGCAAGACATTGGTGGTCGGACCCTCATACACACCTGTAAGGAAATGCCAATTACCATCGTCGAGAGTTTTCGTTCCTGAGATCCCACCATAGCCGTAGCCGTTGCCGAGAGCTGAGACTCTCGTGCTTTTAGAATACAAATGAAAATCACTCCCAGGGTATGAACCATTTGTCCCGTAGTGAAAAACACCTCGATCGATACCACTCAGATCACTACTCTTGATCCAGCACGCAATTGTCCTTGGCGAATTGCCAATGGGAAAATCGTTGCCAGGGTTACCACCTTGGACATAATTGCCGCTGTGAATTTCGAGCGCGTAACCAGCCGATTGAGCTTGAACCTCAATCGAAGAAAACAGAACAATCAAAATTTGTGTAATAAAATATTGTTTCGTAGAAATTACCTTTCAGTTTCAACGGAGAGAATGACTCTCTTCGTTTCCTCATGATACCTCGGATACCACTTTGCGCCATTCCCCGCCTCATCGGAGGCATGGCACAAACCTTCGTACCAATCCCGCAGTTTGCCTATCATCATCTTTTCAATTTTCTTTTCCACTTAAATGTTTCTATACACATCTTTTCGATGTTTGATTCTTTCTATAGTCACCACCTTGTTGTTTGTATCAACCGAATAGATAAACCGATAATCGCCGACTCGAATTCTGTACAATTCTTCTTTCGTAAGTTTCTTGCATCCTACCGGGAACGGATTTTGAGCAAGAGCATCGATGCGAATTGCAACAGTATCGATAAACTCTTTTGGGATGCGTTTAAATTCCCTTTCAAAGGAAGCCCTATATTTTATTTGAAAGGAGCCCATCCCTTTTCAGCTTTTTTTTCAAGTCTTTCCAGTCGTACGTTGGCTCGGTTTTTCGGGAAGCAATCACGGCTAAGTCTTCCAAGTCTTCTAATAGCTCTTCATATTTTTCGATAGGTACAACAGCAGCTGTTTTCTTGCCCTTCTTATCCACAATGTATGTAGTTTCCGGTTCTTTTACTTTTCCCATATTGTCTCCTTTACTTCGTGAAAACTTCTGACATCGCGGTTAACCGTTTCGTCAACTCATGATACTTCGGATACCACTCCGCGACATTCCCCGCCTCATCGGAGGCGTGACACGCACCCTCGTACCAATCCCGCATCTCGCCAGCGATCTTCTTTTCTATGTTATCCTTGCATTCAGGATCATTTTGTCCGTGGACTTGGAACGCGATGCCGACGCCGCGCATCAAATGGCGTCGCCGCCCATCGGGAAATTGATCGAGCGCTCGTTTAATCATGTCGGGTGTCGCAACTTGCGTGAATGCAATCGCAAGTCCCAGACCGATTGTCAGCGGTTCAACAATATCGTCATTGCGAGTGAGGATATCCTGTAACGCTTTGAAATTGTTCAGGTACAAAAACCACAACACACGTCCAACACCGTGGAAGATCGCATCTCTCTGTTGCACATCATCAATAGCAAGAAAGCGTTTTCTCAGTCGCTGGTCAAACTTGCCTGCGAATAGAACGGTGGAGAATCCTAAGCCATTCGACATCAACAGATGATACTTCTCGAAGACAGGGACGTCACTCCACAACTCTTTACGCTCAGGAATCCTTGGCGTGGGATACGTCGCCGCAACTCCGTTCCAGAAGCCATATCCAACGAAACGCATCACCTGGAAATTGGTCGACTTCATCGAGCGTTCGGGATTCACTTTTCGGAGCGAGCAAGCATGACGACCGGCAGTCCCCATCGCGTGTCCTTCATGGAAAAAAGCTCGCAGATGCCATGGCAGCGATTGCGACACCTGCAGCATAATCTCATACGAATGACCCTGCAACCCCATTTCGCATCCCTCACGAAATGTGTGTAGAACGAGATCGGAAATTTTTTGTCCCCCCTCACCCTGCATCGGGAACCGCATCTGCTTTATCACTCGCCCTACCCATCGTGAAAGAAACGTTGCGAGCATATCTGCCTATTTCTTCTGCTTCTGATGAATCATTTGGCTTGTGCGTTTTCCCACAGGTGCGACTTTATTGAACAGAAATCCGTACTTAAACGCAAGGGTCATCGGTCCTTTATACCGGATCTTGCCCGACAATACACCTGCAACCGCGTTTAATTTTCCTTCCATAAAATCTGCCCAGCGCTCGATTCGAGAGGTAAAGATCGGGAGCGTATCGGGAGGAGTTCCTTTTAAGACTTTCAGAAATCGTGCCTGACCGAGCGAGTCGAAATCAAACAGTGCACACGTTGTGTCCGCACTGACCGAAGCGAAGTACACTTTTCCCATTCCTCCCAACACTTTTGCTGTGTCTTTGTTGGAGTTCCACAACTCTGCAAACTTCTCAGACCACGCTTTTTCATACAAGCCGCGATAGAGGGCAACATACTCAGGATCGACATGAACGGAATCTTTCCCGGCGACAGACTGTGCAACTGCTATCGTACTTCCCAAAACGATGAGGACGCCCACAATACATTTTCTGAGGAACATAGTTTTTAGTATTTGATGATATTGAATGAGAATGCCTACTCCACCTTCGCCCGTGATAATCCTAACGAACGAAGCGCTCCGACTGCCGGAATCACATAAGCTACTTTCTCTTTGATGACGCCAAACCAGGGACGAACAGCGCACAGGACAAAGAGCACATAAAACATAGAGAAGCGGAATTCCGCAAGCCGCAAGATACCATCGAGTATGCCGATCGCAATTCCCCAAAACACCTGGCCGGTTCTTTCTGATGGCGATGTCTTCGGATCAGGAATCATGGAAAATGTGAAGAGTGTGAACTCAGCACCCGTGAGCGGTCCGAGGACGAAAATCAAACCGCCCTGGCCTACCGCCATCCGCAGCAATCCCATCAGACAATATCCCGATAACCATCCGACCACTAGCGGAAGACGGTTGACTCGCCACATCATCACCATGCCGATAACAAAGATGAGTACGGCAAATCGGAAGTCACCACCCCATTGCGATCCCGGCGCAACCGTTGCGACGCCATGACTGAAAAGGATCGCCGTGACAACTCCCAGATTCGACGGATTGAACACATGTTGTTCTTTTACTTTGATCAGATGTTTCGATGCAATCGCCCAGACGGACGCAACAACGAATACTCTCCAGTCATAGCTTTCGAGCAAGATCCCTAAACTCAAACCGGTAATCAAGCCACTCAGCGGCACCAGAAATTTTCTGACGGTGATGATCCCCAGGAGGATATCGAGAACTCCACACACGGTAATGGAGATAATAATTTGAAAGGCGCTTCTATTAAAATAGAGAACCTCCTGACCGAGGATTGTCCATACGGAAAGCGCGACCAGGAGTGTGATGCGAGGGTCGCGAATGCTCGGCATTACGAATGTAATTTTGCTCTTTGATTCTTCCATATCTAATGTTTTGTTCCCCACCTCCCCTGTGGGGTCACGCAATTGGATTTTCAGTTTTCGATTTCAACTCGGTCCCACACTCGGCGTGGGAATGCCAAAGCCTGACGCTCTGCGTTAAAGTCCTTTCCGTCCGCAGGAGCGAACGACACATCCGTCACCACGCAGAGCGCGGTGACGAGGAAGCTGGTTACTCCCACATAAATCTCAAATCGCTTAACGGATGATCGAGATCTTCCATCTGATGTTGGAGCGTTTCTTCAAGACTTGCCGCGACGTCTTCATCTCCCCACTGCAATCTGGCGAACACGCGCGTACGAAACTTCTCGTCGTGTGCAATATTGTTTGCAATCTGCCACCACGATCGAGCGAGACTGAGTTTGCCTTCTTTAGCGTACGCGTCGCCGAGAGCAAGCGACAGCTCAGCTTTTAATCGATCCGAACCCGCACCGATTTTTTGTCCGATCGCGACGCAGAGTGAGAGATCGTTGCTTGCTGCATCCACAGGCGCTGCAATTCGTTCGGGCCACACGAGGTTGAATGGACGATACAAATAATTCAGTCCACGGGCGTACAGCGCGGGGACGTAGGACGGACTTTCGTGATTCAGAATATCTGTAAGAACTTCGACTGCTTCAACACTCGAAGGCGCTTTGATTTCGAGAGCGGGAAACAACAGCATATGGTCGACAAGCGCGAGGGAAAGTTGCAATTTTGCTTCGCGGCTGGGTTGGCGCCGCACAAGCTCACGGAGGAAGCGAACCGGCTCATCGCGCAGATACTCAGGAAAATTCAAAGCGATCTCGCTTTGATTGGCACTCTGCGCAAGCCACTTCCTCTTCAGCTTCATCGTCTCCATCCGAAGGGCATTTCCGACCACAAGATTTGTTGGATCCTTCTTCACAGCGTCTTGAAGTTGATGGATACCCGTCTCTTCATTCCCATCCCTAATCGCGGTTAATGCCGACCGAACAGGTGTTGCAAGAGGTCTCGCCTCGGTGCTCGCTTCTGTGAGGGCAAGATCATGATCAAGGGCTCTCAAATCACCGAGCTTATCCAAACCAGCATCCGATGCAGTGAGCTGATCGGAAACTGATGGCAAGTTCAAGAGTCCAGCGCGATAGTAAGCAAGAGCGATGAGCGATCCCACAACAAGCACTCCTGCAACGATGACGAACCGCGATTTCATTCCTTTTTCCCGACAAGATCAGTACTCTTCTTCACCTCGAGAATCGCGTGGTAGTGATCAATTGGAAGTTCCTTGCCACTGACCCTCTCAATTCTCCCACTGGGCCAACGGACGACCAGACTATCGATGGCGCGGGATTTCCCCAATCCGATAATCATTCTCTTCTCACTCTGCGAAGCGAATCCGTTGCAGTAGGTCAGCTCCCGAATCTGTCGCTGACCGTTCACAAACAGTTCCACTCGCGTCCCAATCGCGTCGAGACTTGTTCGGAACGAACGATCGCCAATACGATACCCAACTTCGGGACTCCCGATAAGCAGCAGGCCAAGCCAGTGTGCATCGTCCCGTGTTATCGTACCATCGACGCTGAACAGATCATTTCGGTAGAGACAGTTGGGCGCCCCCTGGTTGGCGACATACATATCGACATCACCATCATCGTCGATGTCTGCCAGTGCGATCCCGCGACCATTGTAAAGGTCACCGACCCCTGAGGCAGTCGCCATTTCTTCAAAATGCGGTACCGTGATCATTCTTCCATCCACATTCTTTTGAAGATGTTTTTTCCGATCTCCACCTCCGCTCTGCGATTGAGTCTGCATGAACAAACGGCTCGTTTCGTAACCTGAGAGATCGCGATCTCCCATTTCGGGCCAGTCATGGACATCGGCAGCGTTATTTTTTGTCTGCGTCACCATTTCCTGCAACTGGTACCAGTACGTTCTATTCGGATCTGCGCCGGTAGCAAAGCCGTTTACGGCAAAGATATCCATCAAGCCGTCATTGTTGAAGTCGCAAAACTTTCCGCCCCATCCCCATCCGCCGTCATTCGTTCCAGCCTGCGGGCTTACGTTGATGAACTTGCAGCCGCCGACTTTCGACGGATCGGCAACATTCAGCCAGAGCATATTCCCTTCGTCGGTCTTATATCTTCGCGCCAGGATGTTGGTGACATAAATATCCAATCGTCCGTTGCCATCGACGTCCGCGATATCGACATTCATTCCTTTCCACCAATCGTTGCCGATGCCGGGATGACCATCGGGGTCGATGACGAGCCGGAAGCGTGGAGGATTTTCCGAAGCGCCTGTGTTGAAATACAACTCATCGGCACCAAAATCGTTGGCGACATACAGGTCGGGCCATCCGTCATTATTCAAATCACCCGAACCAGCGTCGAGCGACCATCCTGTATGACCGAGGCCCGATTCGATCGTGACATCCTTGAAGGTTCCATCACCCATATTCTTGTAGAGGACATTCCTTCCGCCATTGACCGCATGAGTGAACGTCGAATGCATGATGCGTGTGCTCACGGGATTCCAGAGATCGCTGCGAGCGAGTTCTCCGGTAGCGGGATTCTCAATACTATCCGCGAAATAGTTTGCAACAAAGAGATCGAGCAAGCCATCGCGATCATAATCGAACGCAATAACGCCATTGGCATATCCCCAGAATCCAACACCCGCGCGTTGCGTGACATCGCGGAAGGTCCCGTCTCCTTGATTTTCAAACAGAATATTTGATGCCCCCCACTTCACAACGTAGAGATCCTCGTCGCCGTCATTATCATAATCAAAGAAGATTGCGTCCATCGATGCGCCTTCGCGATTGCAATCGGCGACACCGGCTGTTGCGGCAACGTCTTGAAATTTTCCATTCCCAAGATTGCGGAAAAGACGGTTCTGAGAATTTCGTCCGGAGTTTGTCGCATAGAAATCAACTCGGCCATCGCGATCGAAGTCGCCGGCGCAGACAGCGGCACCCACCGATGAGAGCCACGGCATAATGTTATCGAATTTTTCAGACAGCTTGACTTTGGAGTGTGTATTTGAGCATCCCGATGTTGCGGCAACATCGTGAAATTGGAGTGGAACTTCCAAGGCATGATCTTCATTCGGATCAAGATACCATGACCCGAACGCCAAAAGAGCTCCCATCATCCCAAGTCGTGCTATATGTGGTTTCAAGAGCATTAAATATCTTGATTGAGGGCAGGTGAAGTATAGTAATGAATTTATTTTATGATGTCAACAACTTAGCGGGGTGTTGAAAAAAAATTTTATGTTAGCGTCGGGAGGTGCGAGACTATCCAAGAACTGTCTTTGCGAGGCACGAAGTGCCGAAGCAATCTGAAATACTTTGAAAAATTGCATTGTTTAGTCGGATTCCTTCGACCGACTGCGTCGTTCTCGCAATGACGCACCGGTTCTCAGACAGTCTCGAAAGTCCTAACACCACTTTTTCTGAACAATGCATGGCTTTTTAGTAGTGCCTCATTTTGGATCAAAGGGATGGAGACTTGGGAACTATTGGTCGCCGCTTCCGACCCCTCCTGTGATGTGGCTGTCCAAAAAGTCAGTTGATGTAGAGTCCGATTTGCAATCGGACAAATATTTTACAGGTTCTGCTCTGTTTTTAAAGTGTCCATTTGCAAAATGGACTCTACAACGTTCTTTTTGGACAGCCTCATGCACGCCCCCTCCGTGACCGAATTCTGTGCTTGTGTCACGGTGTGGACTCCCGCTTTTCAGCGGGACAGGCTGTGACACCTGTGAAACTGAGTCAGCACCAATCAAAGATTATTCTTGACATTCAACTATTGTTTCTCTATACTTTCCAACATCCGAGTTTTCGTCAGCCGACGACGTTCTGCATTAAGGAAAACCCATTCGAGCAAGTACGTTTTCAAGGAAGCAATGTCTATGTCAAAACAATTGAAGATATTTCTTACTGTTATTGGTGTCGTTGCTGTTATCGGCATTCTCCACTTCTGGTTGAATGTTGGGTTTAATAAGTCAGGTATTTCTAATTCCGGGAACGTTGCGGAAGAGGCGACATTTCGTGTAGGATTTCTTCCGGTGACATGCCACCTCACATGTCCGGTGACCGACTGGATTAATACAAACATGGTGGGGCATGGATTCTATGAGCCCGTGCGCTTCAGCGGATGGCCCGAGCTGAAGGAAGCTTTCCTTTCCGGGAATCTTCCGGCGACGTTTATGCTGGCGCCGATGGCGATGGCGCTTCGACAACAAGGAGTGCCGGTGAAGATCGTTTATCTCGGCCACCGCGATGGAACAGCCTTGATGGTCCACAAAGATTCCAAGATCTACACGTTCAAAGATCTGCGGGGAAAAAAGATTGCCGTCCCGAATCGGTTCTCTAATCAACGATTGATCATTTATCGCGGACTGCGAGAGAACGAAATGACGATTAACGATGTCACATTGTTGGAGATGCCTCCCCCCGACATGCCTGCCGCACTCTATTCGAAGTCGGTTGATGCGATCATCTCGGGCGAGCCATTTATGGGACAAACGGAAATGGATGGCTATGGTCGAGTATTGTACCAGGCGAAGCAGCTCTGGCCCAATTTTATTTCATGTGTCTTAGTAGTGCATGAGGGTGTCATCAAAGAACATCCTCAGTGGGTGCAGCAGTTAGTGGACGGCATCGCGAAGAGCGGCAAGTGGCTCGATGCAGGGATGGAACACCGGATGGAAGCATCTGAGGCAGTAGCAACGAAGTACTACCACCAAGACCCGCGGCTGTTGCGATTCGTGTTGAGCAAGCCTCCTGATCGCGTCACGTATAGCAACCTTGCGCTCGCGAAGAATGATTTCGAGAAGATCGCAGACATTGCAATGGAAGCGGGGGTGCTTTCCGGCCCCATTTCCTTCGATGAATACGCCGATACGACATTCTCTTCGAAGACGCACGACACGCAACCTTACTCTTGGTCACCCACTCAATGAAGAAGCGTCTCGAAGTACTCTTACTCCCACTGCTCGTTGTGTTCCTGTTCGTGAGTGTGTGGCACATTGCAGTGAAAGTATCCGGTAGCGAAATATTCCCCACGCCGGTCGAAGCAATCGCTGGCATCGCCGAGCTATTCAGGTATGGAGTGTTGTTCAAATATATCGTCGCTTCTCTTTTTCGAGTCTCTATCGGTTTTCTTCTTGCGCTCATCATCGGAATACCAGCGGGCTTATTGATCGGCTGGTTCAGTCGCGCATTCTATGCGTTCAACCCGATCATTCAAGTGTTGAGACCTATCTCTCCGATTGCCTGGATTCCCGTGGCAATCCTCTGGTTTGGCCTGAGCGACCTTGCACCCATCTTCTTGATTTTTCTTTCCAGCCTCTTTCCGATTCTAACGGCGACGATGGCGGCTGTCCAAAACATCCAGCTCGTCTATCTGCGCGCCGCGAGCAATTTTGGCGTGAGGGGATTGGCGCTCTTCAAGAAGATCATCCTTCCGGCGACAATGCCCCAGATCATTACTGGTGTTCGATTGGCACTGGGCGTTGCCTGGTTGGTGGTTGTTGCCGCGGAGATGATCGCCGTGAATTCGGGTCTCGGTTATCTCATCATCGACGCTCGCAACGCAGGCAAACGATACGATTTGGTGGTCGCAGGGATGATCCTGATTGGAGCGATCGGCTTATGCCTGGATTTGCTCATCAGGAGATTGCAGCGTCTGGATGAGGTGCGTTGGGGATTCCAGTCGATGATGCAATAGCAACCGTGCCATGACAACAGCTTCAATAAAGATTCACCTCCGCGATCTCGGCATGACCTTCGATGGAAAAGGGAACGGTACTTCAATCCGGGTGTTTGAGCGCATCACCCTTGAAGCGCGCGAGGGTGAATTTGTCTGCATCGTCGGTCCTTCGGGTTGCGGAAAGACGACTCTGCTGAATATCATTGCGGGTTTTGTGAAAGCCACTGAAGGAGACGTGTTGATCGATGGATCGCCGGTTCACGGTCCCGATCGGCGAAGGGTGTTCATCTTCCAGGAATGCGGGATCTTCCCCTGGCTCACGGTCGAACAAAACATTGGCTTCGGAATCATGGATCGATCAAGGAGGGAACAGAAGGAACATATCGATCATTACATCACCATGGTCGGATTGACGGGATTTGGCAATGCATATCCTTCCGAACTTTCCGGCGGGATGAGGCAGCGTGTAGAGATCGCCCGTGCGCTCGTCTCGAATCCGGACGTTCTTTACATGGATGAGCCATTCGGGGCGCTGGATTATTTCACGCGTCTCCGCATGCGCGCAGAATTGATCTCGATCTGGGAACGCGAGAAGAAGACCATCCTCTTCGTCACGCACGATGTGGAGGAAGCCGTCCAGCTTGCCGATCGTGTTGTGGTCATGAGCCGACGACCTGCCACCATTCGTACTGTTATAGATGTACGACTTCCGAGACCCCGCGATTTGGATTCCTTACACTATATCGAGGTGAGGAATAAGATCTTCGAAGCGATGGGGTTAGATCATTCAGGGCTGGGCGTTCACGAGAAATCTCCCGCACCGTTATAAAACAAAAGCCGATCTTGCTGTTTGGGATCGGCTCTTGTTTATTACCCTGATCTTTTTACTTCGCACTCAACACTCGTCTGTAGAGTAGGACAATAGTGTAACAAACTGTTATGGCTATTGAACCCTCGTCAAACCGTGCAGGAGGCTTTCCCTCACACGGCTTTCCTGTACGTGTAATACCTTGGGCTCAAAGCCGTTGAACATGGTAGTTGTAGAACAAACCAAGATGTCCGTAGATGTATTGCGAACTGACGCAACTCCAACCGAATCCACATTTGCCGCGACGGCGTTGCAATACCCGCCGCACACGTTTGTTGACGAACTGGTTGATGTCACGAAACGTTGCTGCCGCGTTCCCCACACGAAAGTATCCCACCCATCCACGCAAGAACCGATTGGCTTTAACAATCTGATCTTTCAGTCTTAACGGTATCGAGTGATGCACCATAGTGCGCAGCTTCTCCCGACATCGCTTTTGACTTTTGGGACTTGGATACACTAATACTAATCGTGTATGAGTTTTCCTGTTTCTGGTATAGAGAAATCGAAATCCAAGAAAATCCACGCTCGCTCCTTCTATCATATGAACTTCACGCGTCTTCTCTTGATTCAAACGTAGCCCTAATCCCTCCGTATACTTGTGCAGCAGGTCAACGCCTTCTTTCAGATTCCTCTGTGCCAATATCACCATGTCGTCTGCATAGCGTACCAAGTGAATTGACCCTCGCTTAATTGCTGCGAGTTTGCTTCGCTCGAACGCCTGATCGACAGGGTTCAGGTAAATGTTTGCCAGTAACGGACTAATTACTCCTCCCTGGGGCGTGCCTTTCTTACTCTGCCAATGCCGTCCATCTTCGACATACCCACAACTTAACCACTGATCTATCACATGAAGAATCTGCTTGTCCACTACTCGGCGGGCAATCAACTTCATGAGCTTCCAATGGTCAACCGTGTCGAAGTATTGTTCCAGATCGACATCATAAATTTCGGTACATCCCCAGTTCAGATACTTGTATATTTCCCGGAT
>JACOSX010000044.1 GCA_016178625.1 Ignavibacteria bacterium | reverse complement strand
CTAGAAGGGAAAGCAGTATCCCATCTATTGCCGAAGGAAGGGACGCGTGGATGCGCAAGAGGAAGTCTATTTCGATCAAAACGAAGTGTCGAAAGGCTCACACTTCTACCGCCTTTGGCGTATCGAGGTGAGCCCGGATGGAAGCTTACTTGCTTTTTCGGTAGATACCAGCGGCTCCGAAAACTATATCCTTCACGTGAAGAACCTGATCAACGGCACGATGTTAAACGACCAAGTGGAGAACACGCAAAGTATTACGTGGGCGACCGATAATAAAACAATATTCTATACGACGGAAGATTCTGCAAACCGACCGTACCGCGTCTATCGCCATGTGCTTGGGAGCGCGACGTCGACCGATCAATTAGTGTTTGAAGAGAAAGACGCATTATTCACCGTGGGTATTGATCGAACCCGAGACGACAAGTATATTCTTCTCAATTCGAATGCGTTTAATTCCAACGAGTGGCACTACGTTTCAGCGGCTCAACCGGCGGGTGAGTTTAAAGTGATTATTCCCCGTCGACCCGAGCATGAGTACGATGTGGATCATTGGGGAGGATATTTCTATATTCGCACAAATAACAATGCAAAAACATTCCGGCTCGTCCGAGCGCCGATCTCCGATCCAGGCGAAAAGAATTGGGAAGAAGTGATTCCTTATCGGAAAGAGGTCACGATCGAAGGAATGGATTTCTTCTCCAATCATTCAGTCATCTACGAGCGTGAAAAAGGATTGCAGAAGATGCGGGTGACAAACATGACATCGAACGCAGTGCACTACATCGAATTCCCCGATCCGGTGTACTCGGCGTTCGGCAATATCAACAGGGTCTTCGATACGAATGTGTTTCGTTTCAGTTATCAGTCGCTCACGCGACCTGCCTCCATTTTCGATTACGATCTGGATACGAAGGAGCGGAAACTCATCAAGCAACAGGAGGTGCTCGGCGGATATGATCCGTCACAGTATCAATCGGAGAGAATGTTTGCAAAGGCGGAGGACGGAACGGATATTCCAATCTCACTTGTCTATAAAAAAGGCGTGAAGCTTGATGGCACGGCGCCATTGCACTTGAATGGTTATGGTGCGTATGGTTCATCAAGTCAGCCGACATTTAGTTCATCCCGATTGAGTTACCTGGATCGCGGTGTTATCTATGGTATCGCTCACGTGCGCGGCGGGGGAGACATGGGAAGAGAATGGTATGATAATGGAAAATTATTGAAGAAGAAGAACACCTTCACAGATTTCATCGCGTGCGCTGAACATCTGATCAAAGAGAAGTACACAAGTAAGGAAAAGCTTACGATCTCCGGAGGCAGTGCGGGTGGCTTGTTGATGGGTGCGGTGACCACAATGCGTCCCGATTTGTTCAAGGCGGTGATTGCCGCTGTTCCGTTTGTCGACGCGTTGAATACCATGCTTGATCCTACGCTCATGTATACCGAGCAGGAGTATCTTGAATGGGGTAATCCCCATCAGAAGATGTATTACGATTATATGAAATCGTATGATCCGTACACGAACGTGAAAGCGCGTGAATACCCGAATATTCTGGTGAGAGTCGGGTTCAATGATCCCCGCGTGAATTATTGGGAGGGAGCGAAATGGGTCGCCAAGCTCCGTGCGATGAAGATTGATACCAACGCGATCCTGCTGAAAGTCAACATGGGTCAGGGACACATGGGTTCGACGGGACGATATGAGAGGCTGAAGGAAGCGGCATTCGACTATGCGTATATTCTGACGCAGTCCGGGATCGTAAAATGATCGACGTGAAGATATTCTGGTTATCGTCCCATTTACTTACGGGAGATAATCGGGGAAAAGATTTTCGCAATTGTCCCCTCTCCTCGTAGGAGAGGGTTAGGGAGAGGTGAGGTCATAGAATAATGAGTTATTATAGACTTGAGAATTATGAGTACATTTCCAAAGACTCACCTCACCTATGATCCTCCCCTACGAGGGGAGGATGGAATGGCTTGGGTTGCTACTAAAGGCTCCGTGAGATTGCGTTCGATTATGTGTATATTCCGACGCAGTATGGAATAATGAAGTAATTTTTGTATATTTGTGCGCCTCCCGATGCATACTCAATTGTTAATCTCGAAACTTCTCGCACATGGCACAACTGCAATTTAAAGGGAAGCAATTTGTTCAGAACCATCACCTCACGGTGAAATACCACGAGCTGGTTCCCGACAAGAAAAAAAGTCTCACCGACAAAGTGCGGCTTGACGACAATCTCATCATTCACGGCGATAATCTCCTTGCGCTGAAAGCGCTCCTTCCCACATACGCAGGCAAGATCAAGTGTATTTACATCGATCCACCATATAACACCGGCAACGAGAATTGGGTCTATAACGATAACGTAAACTCCCCGATGATGCAGGAGTGGCTGGGGGAAGTCGTGGACAAAGAAGATTTGACGCGCCATGACAAATGGCTCTGCATGATGATGCCGAGGTTGAAATTACTCAAAGATCTTTTGAGAGATGACGGGGTGATTTTTATCTCGATTGATGATAATGAACTAGAAAATCTGATAATTATTTGTGATGAAATTTTTGTAGAAACAAATCGCTTTGGGTTAATTACCATAAAAAATAATCCACGCGGACGCAGACTTGGAACAGAATTAGCTGTCGAGCACGAGTATTTATTGGCGTATTGCAAAGATATTAATAAATTTAAAGCAGGCCGGCTTGAGCTTACCGAGGAACAACTTGCAGAGTATAGTGAGAAAGACTTAGACGGACGAAGATATAGACCTTTAGGTTTACGAAAGCGCGGCGCCCTTTCGAAACGTACAGATAGACCTAATTTGCATTATCCGTTATACGTTAATACTAAAACGGGAGAAGTAAGTACATCTGGTCGAAATGGGTTCGAAAAGGTTATCCCTAAACTTTCTGATGGGACAGATGGTGTTTGGAGATGGAGTAAATCAAAAGTGGAGAAAGATGCAGGGCTACTTTTTGGTAGGATGGTTAAGAGGAAAGAGACTGGGATAAACGAATGGGACGTTTATGAAAAAGATTTCGCTGAAACTGAAGATGGTGAACTCAAAGGAAGATTATTCCCTACTATCTGGCTTGGCTCTGAATTCAATACTGAAACTGGTCGCGATCAAATCAATGAATTATTTGGTAAGACAATTTTTGATTACCCGAAGCCAGTAGATTTTATCAAACATGTTCTGATTTTGGCGGGGTTTACAGATGGATTTGTGTTGGATTCGTTTGCGGGATCTGGAACTACGGGCCAGGCTGTGCTAGAATTAAACAATGCTGATGGTAGGAAAAGAAAATTTGTTTTGGTGGAATGCGAAGATTATGCAAATAGCGTTACGGCTGAACGTATCCGAAGAGTGATTAAAACTTTACAAAACGAAAGGAATACATTTAGCTATTTTCTGCTCGGCAAACCTATTGAGATGGAAAACATCTTGTCGGGTAAGAATTTGCCGACGTATAAAGAACTTGCACGCTATGTGTTTTATACCGCAACCGGCGAAGAATTTAATGAAAAGAAAATTGACGAGAAAAAGTTCTTCATAGGTGAAAGTAAGCAATATAAAGTGTATCTTTTCTACAAGCCGGATATCAAGTATCTTAAATCGACTGCACTCACGCTTGAAATTGCGGAATCACTCGGACAGGTGAAGGGCAAGAAACGTTTGGTATTTGCCCCGACAAAATATCTCGATCAAGATCAAGTCGATAGGCTGAACATCGATTTTGCGCAACTTCCGTTTGAGATTTACAAATTGGCAGATTGATTTCCTCGTATCATGGAATTAAAAGAATATCAACATAAAGCATTAGACCGGGTAAGGCAATATTTAGAAGCTCTTTCAAAGCAGATTTCTTCTGGCAATACCAAACATGCCAGCGAAGATGCATGGGAGACTCTCGGCCAGTGGAATTACATTTCCCGCAAGGACGGAAGAGGGCGCGACCTCACCAATTTTTGCCTTAAAATCCCAACCGGCGGCGGTAAAACGTTTTTAGCAGTAAAAACAATCGATCACATCAACACAATCCTTCTTAAACGAAGAACCGGTTTGGTGTTGTGGGTAGTCCCGACGACGCAAATCTATAATCAAACAATTCAAAGTTTACACAACCGCATTCACCCTTATCGTCAACATCTTGATATTGCCAGCGGTGGCAGAACGGTTGTCCTCGAAAAGACAGATGGCTTCACGCCGTTGGATATACAAGAGAATCTTGTTGTGTTGATGCTCATGCTTCCTTCCGCTTCGCGGCAAAATAAAGAGACGCTCAAGGTGTTTCAGGATAGCGGTGGTTTTCAGGATTTTTTTCCAGCGGAAGATGACGTCAAAGGACATGAGGAATTGCTTTCAAGAATTCCCAACCTCGATGCGTATGGAAAAGGAAATGGTTTTTGGGGAAAGCAAATCAAAACGTCGCTTGGAAATACGCTTCGGCTTATTTCTCCAATAATCATTTTGGATGAAGGACATAAAGCGTACAGCGAGACAGCGCAAGCGACCCTCAGGGGTTTCAATCCTTCGATTATCATTGAGCTTTCCGCAACTCCACCAGAAGAAAGCAATGTGCTTGTTGAAATAACAGGTGGCGAATTGCACCGTGAAGAAATGATTAAACTCGATTTGCATGTCATTAACAAAGCAAGCCCGGACTGGACCGATGCAATGAGAGATGTAATCAGCCGAAGAAATCTTTTGGAAGAGAAAGCAAAGAATTATGAAGCAAATACCGGGCAGTATATCCGACCAATCTGCTTGATTCAAGTTGAGCGTACAGGCAAAGATCAGCGTGATTCAGGGTATATTCATTCCGAAGAAGTCCGTGAGTGGCTGATTAAAACACAAGGAATTTCACCTGAACAAGTTGCAGTCAAGACGAGTGAGAAGGATGAGCTCAAAGAAGTTGACGATATCGGCGGTTTAATGTCAAAAGATTGTCAGATTCGGTACATCATTACGAAGCATGCGCTACAAGAAGGTTGGGATTGTGCTTTTGCGTATGCATTGTGTGTGCTTACTAATCCTTCTTCAAAGACTGCGCTCACACAACTTGTTGGAAGGATCTTGCGTCAACCGTATGCAAGAAAAACCAGAGTTCAAGAGCTTGATGAGAGCTATGTATACTGCTTCCAACAAAAAGGAGCAAATCTCCTTCAGGAAATACGCCATGGCTTTGCAGAGGAAGGCCTTGGTGATCTTACCGGTAGAATTTCTATTGACCAAGAAGATACGAATGGCAAGGGACAGACTCGCGCCGTTTCGATGCGGGAGAAATTTAAGAAGTCTGCTACACATGTTATTCTTCCCGTATTTGTAATAAAAGATTCAAAAGGGTGGCGGAAAGTAAACTATGAGATGGATATTGCAAGCCGTATCCCGTGGGATGAAGTAAATCTTGAAAAGGTATTCACTCTCACTCTATCGAAGGTCAATGTATCTGATGTGGAATCAACAATCGGCATGGCAGCAGATGTTTCTCGACTAATCGATATCCGAGATGTTCAACACTTGAATGATAGCCACCTTGAATTCGATTCAGTGTTTCTTACCAGACATATCAATGACATTGTGCCTAACCCGTGGATTGCCTTTGAATTTGGACAAAAGGTACGCAATAAACTTCTCGAACGATATGACAAGAAAATAGTTATCAACAACTTTGTTTTCATCATTGAAGAATTGAGAAAACATTTAAGCGCAGAGCGTGACCGACTTGCAGAGACAATATTTCATCAGTTAGTCAAGAAAGACGTACTCAGATTGTTAGTAATCAGTGACGAATTGAGCTATAAATTTCCGCAATCAAAAATTGTTTCCGGAGAGGCAAAAACCTTAACGAGAGTGAACAACACACCGCTTGAACGATCACTGTTTGATTTCGTTCCGGATGATGAATTTAATGAGACGGAAAAATCAATCGCGTGGTATCTCGACAATCAAGATTTACTTTTTTTCTGGTATCGAAACGCTCCACGAGCGGATTACTCTATCCAAGGATGGAAACGGCACAAAATTTATCCAGATTTTATATTTACAACATCCAAAAACGAAGGAGAGAGATTTAATAAAGTATTTATCGCCGAAGTGAAGGGAACCCATTTGAAAGGAAACGTCGATACCGTATACAAGCGTTCCGTTTTCGACATGTGCAATAAACTTGCCAAAGAAATTAAATGGGAAGAGTTCGGTAATACGCTTAAAAATCTGAATGTTCTATACGAAGTTGTCGATGAAGAAGAATGGGAGAACAAACTTAACGCGTTGATAGAACCATAGCTTATCATGTCTCTAATTATCTACAACACACTTTCGCGGCGCAAGGAAGAATTCAAACCGATTCACGAAGGTCGTGTCGGGATGTACGTGTGCGGACCGACTGTCTACGGTCACTCTCACATCGGTCATGCGAAGAGTTATGTTTCGTTCGACACGATCGTGCGGTACCTCCGTTATTGCAGTTACAATGTGACGTATGTCCAGAACATCACCGACGTTGGTCATCTCCTCGGCGACTCGAACGATGGTGAAGACCGTCTCCTGCGTCAGGGGCGAATCGAGCAAAAACATCCGATGGAAATTGCTGAGACGTATACGAGAAGTTACTTTGAAGATATGGACGCGTTAGGAGTGGTGCGTCCCGACATTTCGCCGCGCGCAACCGGTCATGTCATCGAACAGATCGAAATGATCAAGATGCTGATCGAGCAAGGATATGCATACGAAGTGAACGGATCCGTGTACTTCGATGTGGCTAAAGACAAAGAGTATGGAAAACTCTCCGGACGGAGCACGGAAGAAGCAGAGTCCGGCACCCGCGTTGAATTGAAATCGGAAAAGCGACATCCGAATGATTTCGCTCTGTGGAAGAACGCGGAGCCCAATGTCAATGAAATATCTCGGCGATACCTTCGACATCCACGGGGGTGGCTTGGATAATCAATTTCCTCACCACGAGTGTGAAATTGCGCAGAGTGAGTGTGCAACGGGAAAACTGTTTGTGCGTTACTGGATCCATAATAATCTCGTCACCGTTGGCGGACAGAAGATGAGCAAATCGCTCGGTAATATCATCATGTTGAAGAATGCATTTAAGAAATATTCTCCATTGGTTGTGCGGTTCTTCATCCTCCAGAGTCATTACCGCAGCACGTTGGATTTTACCAACGAGGCGCTGGAAGGCGCGGCGAAAGGACTTGAGAAATTGCACAACACCGTCCGCAATGTTCGCCTTGACCTGGCGAAGGGAGTTCATCCGGCCAATGAAAACGCTGGATTGAAAATCGATCTCGATGGTTACAAAAAACTATTTTGTGACGCGATGGATGACGATTTCAATGCACCGCAAGCAATCGCCGTGTTGTTCGATCTGAGCCATGAGGTGAACGCAGCGCTCTCGGCTGGTACACTTTCAAGTGAGACACTCGTAAACGTTGATAATACGTTTACCGAACTTGGGGGGACGATTTTAGGGATCATCCCAGCACAACTGAACGCGAATATGCCGGAAGATGTTTCACTTGAGGCTGACTTGGTGCGGTTGATGATCGATCTTCGTGCAGAAGCGCGCATACAGAAACTCTGGGCACTGTCGGATAATATTCGCGACAGATTACTGAAACTGGGTATTACTCTGGAGGATAAGAAGGAAGGAACGATCTGGCGTCGTACAAGCTGATTACGATTTCTTCCATTCGTACACTTCGTAACCGTCGACCGTCTGTCCGGATGGCTCGAATCCCCCTCGTTCATTCAACGGCTCGATGGTGGGTTTTGCGACGCAGACACTATTGGGCTTGGCGTGTTTCTGCATATGTCCCGCAATGTCGATGACACGGTCACTGATCTCCTCGAGCGGGACAGAATCATCGAAGTAAACGAAGCCGGAATTCACTCCGCACCGCACCATAAAATCCCTCGTCATCGATTTCACGTTGCGATTGAACTCCTCCAATCCATTGATCACTTCTCGCGCCGCTTTTACGGCGGCATCCACCGATGTGAAGCAACTCATCACTCCATCGGGTGTCCACGTCGATTTCAAACAACCGTGAGCCGTAAGCGTTCGCTCCACGTAGCGTTTGTACTCTTTAAAGTCATGCTCGACGATCGCTCGTTCCTCACCCTCCTTCATACCGGTTGAATCCGCGACGTCGATGGCGAGGAAGGCGAGGTCTCGGCCCATCTCGTCGAGCCTCTTCTTCGTCTCTGCGAATTCTTTGAGGAGCTGCTCACGATCTTTCTTCTTCGCAGTCTTCAATTGTTCGAGCTTCTGGTTCAGCGGTGTGAGGATGATGGCATTGTCGGAGAGGTGCATGTCTGCCTTCCACTGATCGACATTCTGTTTGAACTTGAGGTATTGAGCCTTTTCCGTAAAGCGCACACTTGCCCGGCTAAACGTGCCGCTGAGGATGAAGATCCCCACGACTACAATCCAGCGCGTCATGTCCTTCCCGCCAATCTTTGTGGGAATACTTTGCCTGACCGCAGTCGACATCATGTGTTCAATATCTAATGCCGATTGGATATACCGGAACGACTTGGCGTTGTCAAACAATGACACAACAAGTGGCAAGAGAAATAACACCATGATAACGATGCACAATGCGCTGAGGATTCTCGCCGCAATGGATGAACTTGTTAGGAACACCATTCTCGGAGATGAACCGCCTTTTTTGTTTTCCATAGAAGTCATGTGTGGGGGACCATCGAGTACATTGTAGCGAACTCGACTTTGAAAGTCAAGAGTGATCGCTTAACAGTTGCGTGAGATGAGCTTCGACGCTCCTCGCAAGTGCATTCACGTTGTATCCACCTTCAAGTACGGAAACGATCCTGCCATTGCAATACTTCCGTGCCGCTTCTGTCAGCATTGTTGTCATGCGTGCAAAGGATTCTTCGGTGAGGTTGATATTCGCGAGCGGGTCATCCTTGTGAGCATCAAAGCCTGCTGAAATGAGAATCAGGTTCGGTCTGAAACCGTCAAGGGTGGGAAGGATTTCTTTAGTGAACGCCAGTATGTACTCTTCCTCGCCGCTTCCTGCCCTCATTGGAATGTTCAATGTGTAGTCCTTGCCTGTGCCGGCTCCCCGTTCCGATCTGTCGCCGGTTCCGGGATAAAACGGATATTGGTGGAGGCTGATAAAGAATACAGAGTTGTCGTCGTAGAAAATATGTTGGGTGCCGTTGCCGTGATGGACATCCCAATCGATGATGGCAACCCGTTTGACATGATATGCTAGTTGCGCATAGCGCGCTGCGATGGCAACATTATTGAATAAGCAGAATCCCATCACGGCATTCTGTTCAGCGTGATGTCCGGAAGGACGCACCGCACAGAACACACTATCAAGCAAACCGTTCATGACGGCATCCACACCGGCGAGCACGCCACCAGCCGCGAGCAAAGCAATATCGTACGATTCCGGGCTTGCATGGGTATCGCCTTGATCTAAAATCGTTCTCCCGAGTCGACAGGCTTCGCGCACAAATTTCAGGTGCTCAGCGGTATGGACTTTCAAGACCCATTCTTCAGCGGCATGGTCGATGATGAGATGCTGGAGTTTTGACCAGAGACTTACCTGTTTCAGGTGCTCTGTAATCGACCTTAGCCTGTCAGGCTTCTCAGGGTGGCCAGGACCGGTATCGTGATCGAGGAACCGATCGTTATATACAAATCCAGTTTTCGATGGCATTGCTGCTGAAGTGATGTTTCGTTTGTGAGCGTCTTGGGAACAAATACATGTTGGTGGATGCAGCCCGCGCTAATCAGCAAGGCATCAATAACGCATGAAGATAGGAAGAGTTTTCGTGAGCTTCAAGTTTCAAGTGGATTGACTCTCAGCCCATGAGTTTCTATATTGAACAGGGTATGGGCTTCACCACGAACACTGATGGGAAGGTTGTTGACGCATTGGGGGCGATTATCGAAGGAAAGATCGTCAAACGCATCAAGCATGATCTTCTGCATGAGGGACGCGACCTGACTCCGATATTCACCGAAGAACTTGTACGACACGGTTATTGTGCAACAACGGTGGGCGATGTAAAGGTCGAACCGGGAGAGCGTGTCCCAGCGTTCCTGATTCAAGAGGGGATTGCCTATTTTGGATGGATCTTCTGGGAACAGTTCACTTCATGGAAACTCAGGAAACTGTGGGGCTCGGTGATCAAGAATAAACTCGGTGACTGGGATATTCAGATTCCTGCAACACGCAGGACCACAATCTACGCGAACGAATCACTGAAACTCGAGATGGACATCGATCATCCACCGGAGTTTTGAGTCTGATCTGTGATGTGAGATGTATGTGCAAAGAAAGAGTGATGGGGTGGTGGAATTTTCAAGTCAACAGTCTTTGTGGTTGAGCAACGTTACCACAGCGTTCCCTTGGAATTTGATTTCGCCAAGAGCACATCCACGCCAACCCAGCGACCGGCGCGAGAAAGGAACAGAGTGAGCAGCCCGCTAAGAAGAAGGGCCGCCCACGGGGATCCAAAGAAATTCAGTGAGTAAAGCGAGCCGTTCGCTGCGAGGAAGTTCAACACCATAAAGATCCCCATCGCAGAGGAAAGCCTGACGAGCAGACCGAGAAGAAGTGATACCCCCACAGCAAGTTCACCGACTGTCATCAGCTTCGCCCAGGCGCCGGCATACGGTAGCGCGACGTAATCGAGGTAGTGCCGATGGAAACCTGTGGCGTGTTGGTGAAATTCATCCAACGATTTTACAAGTGGCGCAGGATTTGTAAGCCATCCTTCATTGTATTTTCCTAATCCTGCATTGAGGAACAAGCCACCAATGGCAAGACGGAGGAGCAAGATTTGAATGTTCGAGAATTTCATACCATTCTTTCAAGAGTAATACTGAAAGATACAAAAAATATTTCACTATGTTAACTGCACGTAAGGTACTAACCAATGACTGAACAAACGTACACGGGATTGCTCGAGATGGACGGGCGTCACGGCGGTCAATTGCGTCAACTCTCTCTTGGAATGACTCGCCACCGTGACGACCCGAGAATTGCACCCCACATTATCGCGCAGTTCAAGCTTCGCGATGCCTGTCTGATCGAATGCACAACGAAGCGCAGCAACAAAGCTTCCGCTGAGGTTGGCACCATCCATACGATTAATGAACTCGATCCGGATGAGTGGAAGTATGTAGAAGAATTTTCCCGTCGCACAGCGGTTGACCCTAACGATCGCCTCAAGCTAACCACCGGATCGACCGATGTCTCGATGCGAGTTGTTGATCTTCTCTGTCCGATCGGAAAGGGACAGCGAGCACTCATCGTCTCACCGCCCAAAGCCGGGAAGACCATGTTAATGCAACAGCTCGCCCATGCGATCAGCACGAACCATCCGGAAATCGATCTGTTGATTCTCCTCGTCGATGAACGCCCGGAGGAGGTGACCGAGATGCGCCGAACGATTCGTGGTGAAATCTTCGCAAGCTCGAGTGACAGCGATCGCGAAGATCACGTGCGACTTGCTCGCTTCGTGCTCGAATATGCCAAGCGGAAAGTCGAGGCTGGAAAAGACGTCACCCTGTTGGTCGATTCGTTGACGAGAATGGGAAGGGCATTCAACGCCGTGCAAAAAAGTAGTGGGAGAACAATGTCCGGGGGCGTTGATATCAGGTCATTGGAAATTCCGAAGCGCATCTTCGGCTCCGCCCGCGCTCTTGAGGGGGGAGGATCATTGACGATCATCGCAACTGCACTTGTTGACACAAACTCCCGCATGGACGAATTAATTTTTCAAGAATTCAAAGGAACCGGCAACATGGAGCTTGTTCTTGATCGTGATCTCGCCAACCAACGCATCTTTCCCGCGATCAATATCCCCGAATCGGGCACGCGGCGTGAGGAATTGTTGTTCGGAGCGGATACGGGGAAGTATCAGGCACTGCGGCGAGCGCTGCATCGCATGAAACCGAAGGATGCAATGCTTGCCATGCAGAAAGCGATCCGACAGTATCCTACAAATCGGAAGTTGCTCGACCAACTCTCTCACCTTCAAAATCTCGAATGAAGCTAACGCTTACTGTTCCACCCAACTTCCATTTTTGGCGGACAGTCTATAGCCATGGCTGGTGCTCACTTCCGCCGTTTGAGGTGAGGAAGGATGAAGCACGGTTGCACCGGTTGTTTGCATTGTCGTCTGGAACGATCGTCGAGGCGACGATTGAACAGCGATCACCATCGCGCGTAATCGTTGAAGCGCATCAGGAAAAAACTCTCACTGCAGAACAGAAACGAGAGCTTCTTCGTCACGTGAAGACCTGCGTGCGGCTTGATGAGGACTATGATGAATTCTATCATGAGGCAAAGAAGTATAAGCAATATCGTTGGATTCCGAAGTCTGGAGCGGGCAGGCTGCTTCGTGCACCAACAGTCTTTGAAGACGTTGTGAAGATGATCTGCACGACCAACTGCAGCTGGGCGCTGACAGAAGTGATGGTGGAAAATCTCTGCAAAAAACTGGGATTCAAGATTCATGATGCAGGATACACGTTCCCAAATTCGGAAGCCATTGCCGGGTGTACAGAGAAATTCTTGCGGAAGGAAATTCGTGTGGGCTATCGCGCGCCGTATCTATTGGAGTTATCGAGACGCATCTCAAAAGGTGAGCTGAAGATCGAGTTGTGGCGTACAAGCACTATACCGACGGGAGAATTGTTCGAAGAGGTCCGTTCCGTGAAAGGCGTCGGTCCCTATGCGGCTGGCAACATCTTGAAACTTCTCGGACGCTATGATTACCTTGGCATCGATAGCTGGTGCCGAAAACAGTTCTTTGAGATCCACAAGAATGGGAGGAAGACGAGCGATCGTGTCATCGAAAAGTTCTACGAACCGTTCGGGAAGTGGAGAGGATTGTTCTTTTGGCTCGATGTCACGAAGCACTGGTATGAGAAGAAATTCCCGTTTTAGACTTCTTCCAGACCGACATTATCATGCCGCGTAAGCCCAAAGCAATGAACGGACGAGGTGAACAATTTGGCATTGCGCGACTGATGAGCCTCCGTCAGACTCTTGACAGCTCGCCGCAAGAGATCTACTCTTCGATCATCTCAGAGATGCGTACGTTTACAACAACTGATGAGTTTCAGAATGATGTCTCCCTTGTATGTGTAAAGCTGTGAGTCTGGCCGGTACCCACTCCTCTCCTCGAAAAGAACACACAATCCCATGCCCTCAAAAGAATATTATCACGCACTGATCGATCGAGAACTCTTGAGGGCGCGTGAAGCGCTGAAGGTCGGCAATGAAGGCAAGGCTCGCGTTTGCGCGCGGCGCGCGGCAGGGCACGCGCTCGCATGGTTTCTCTCGATCCATCCGAACGACGCATGGGGTAAGGATGCGATGAATCAACTTACCCATCTTAAAGACGATACCACATTTCCCCCGGAGGTGCGCGATGCCGCTGTCCGTCTCACCACAAAAATCTCCGAGCGGTTTGCATACCCGTTCACGTCTGATCCGATCGCGGATACGCAGATTATCATTACGTGCGTCGAACATCTGATGGAGTCGCATGATCGTTGAAGAGTACAAGCGCTCGTTGAAGATGCCCGAAGCCGAGGAGGTCTTCGACTTACTCTTCTATCGCCCCGTTGCGTTCATTCTGGTGAAAATGATCTATCGGCTTCCGATTACTCCAAACCAGGTGACAGGGTTCTCGCTTGTTGCCGGATTGATCGCCGCATTGTTCTTCTCGATGAGCACTGCAGCTGCAATCGTGATGGGTGCTCTCTGGTATGCCCTTGCGAACATCCTCGACTGCGCCGACGGTCAGCTCGCACGCCTTCAGCACAGTGGAACACTTCTTGGTAGGGTGGTCGATGGCGTCATCGATTACATATCGAGCGTAGCAATATTTCTCGGAATCGGGATCGGTCTGGCATCAACAGGAAACTCTCATTGGTTGCTGGTCATCGGCGCCGGACTCAGCAGCGCGCTGCACGCAATGTTCTTCGATCATTACCAGAGCGAGTTCATCTCCACAGTACGGGCAGAACGGAATTTCCTCGAACGTGAGCTTGATCAGTTTACTGCTGAGATTATGTCGATGATGGAGGAGCGTCGAGACGGGCTGAAGGTGTTTCTTTTGAAATTGTACGTGAAGTATCTACGACTCCAGCAGCGATCCAACACAAAACGAAACGATCGTTCTTTTAATCCGGCCACGTACCGGCACGAGAATTCTCTGATGATCCGCCTGTGGAGCGTGCTGGGACCGACAACCAACCGAACGCTCCTGATCGTTTGTGCGTGTTTCAATCGAATCGATGTATATCTTTCGACTGTGCTCATCGTGGGAAACGGATGGCTTATCCTTTCCTACCTGTTGCAGCGGAAGATTCATCGCAAGCTTGAAGATATCGCGCACGTCGCAGCAACGACCAAGGACGCGAACGCTTGACGATATCTCGTCCAGATCCGGTCACGTTCTTCAAACAGTCGCTCAAGTCGGATGCGTATTACGCCGATGAGCTGATCAATATCTACCTATTGCGTCCCGTCGCATCAGTCATCGTATGGCTGCTGTATCCGACGTCCGTTACGCCGAACCAGGTAACAGTGATCGCCATTCTTATCGGCTTCGCCGCCGCGTGGACGTACACGGTCGGCACTCCACACGCGATTGCAATCGCAGGTTTCCTTGTGATGATGAAGGATGTATTCGATGATGCAGACGGGCAGCTCGCCCGCGCCAAGCAACTTTACTCACGCCGTGGCAGGTTCCTCGATTCCATCGGCGACTTCGTCGTGGATGTTGCTGTCTTCACTGCGATCACCTCTGTGGTGTATCAACAATGTCCGTCAGTGCCGATGATTGTCTCAGGCATTCTTTCGCTCCTCGGAATCACCCTCCGTGTATCGTACCATGTGTTTTACCAGGCGTCGTTTCTCCATCTTGAAGATCGCTACAAGCTCAACCGCATCGTTGAGGAGATTACGGAGGAAGATCGCAAAGGCGATCCGGTTGCGCTGCGTCTCCAGCAACTCTTCGTGATCATCTACAACTGGCAGGATAGACTTATGTACCGTATCGATCGATGGTGCATGGGAAAGAAGTTCAATGACGAACTCTTACCAACATGGTACTCTGACCGATTCGGACTGCGGATTTCAGGCTTGCTGGGGTTTGGAACGGAACTTACATTGCTTGCTGTGTGCTCGTGGCTCGATGCGCTCCCCACGTATCTCTATCTGAATGTGTTCCTGATGAACGGCATCTGGCTCGCGAGTGTGCTGTATCGACGCCTGGTCTTAGCGGGGAACCTCAGATAACGTGTCGGCCAACAACGCAACGCTGGAGCGGACTCCCTCCTACTTGTCATGTTGAGGAAGCGAAACATCTCAATGCTCAAAAAGTGAGATTCTTCACTCCGCTTACGCTCCGTTCAGAATGACGGTGGGAGAGCGGAAGCGTTGAGCTACAATAATTCATTTCAATAGAGGCGACGTTATTATGCGCTTGTGGCACGCGAGCGTTTACGTCGCGTTGGAGTCGCTGGAGTGTGTTGGAAATGTTTTACAATTTCCTTCGGAGACATCTTGGATAACTTTTGCGACAATGCCTCGCGGCGTTCCCGTTGAAATTTCACGGCGTCAAATTTCTTATTCATGTAGTATTTCCCTTGGATTTCGTATTTCGATCTGATGATATCCCATCTTAAGATTTACTGCGTTGTAGATTACGATTTTGTTGAGGTTAACAATATCTCGAAAATTCCAACTAACCACAATGTCAACTCGATGAACTGAAGCAGTAGCTATGTGTAAAGTATCGGCAAGCATTCGTTTGGAAAACTTACCCTCCTTAATATAAGACTGTGAAAGTTGAACTGCTTCATCGCTTAATTCTATGAATTCTGCTATTTCACTCAAGTCATTGTAAGCTCGAAGAATATGGGCAGGGGCATTCTGTATTTCTTTGGTGGTGATGTTTGAAATGACAGGGAGATAAAGCCCCGATCTGAATTCACGAAATAGTTTCTCCGTGGGTTCGGCAAACTCTGGATCATGTTTCCCACCTATAACAGAATTGTCGACATAGACCCGTTTTATCATAGGATATGGTACAAAGTTTTACCTACATTAACAAGCGTGTCATGACGCATAGACTCGCAAAACAACGCAACGCTGGAGAGAACTCCCTCCTACTTGTCATGTTGAGGAAGCGAAACATCTCAATGCTCAAAAAGTGAGATTCTTCACTCCGCTTACGCTCCGTTCAGAATGACGGTGGGACAGCGGAAGCGTTGAGCTATAATAATCCTTCATAATAAATAGAGGCGACGTTGTTACGCTTGAAGGGTAACATTCGCTCGCGAGTGTGCTGTATCGACGCCTGGTCTTAGCGGGGAATCTCAGATAACGTGTTGCCGTACACAAAAAACCATTGAGCGACCACAACTTCTCGACCACGCCATAAAATAAAAAGCGTCGTGGTAGAGGAAATTTGCCAGCAAGTAGTAATGCTATTGTTCACGCAGTAGACGGCTTTCTTTTGAGAAAGAATGAAAACATTGCGGCAAACAGAACACCATAGGCAATTCCCAATCCTTCTTGAAAGATTTGGAATGTGGGAAATGCAAAGAAGGTTCTCTTTTGATCGAGCTGCTGGATAATACTCGCTTCAGTGGTTCCAGCGGCAGCCATTGTACTTCTTTCGAATTCCAACATGGTGTCCAAAAACCCTGGATTGATAACATTGGCGTAGAGAAGAAACCACAACGTCGTAATCGTAGTTTGAATGAGCGCAATCCAGAATCCCGTCTTAACTCCCTGGCCGAACGTCATAATGCCATTGAGTTCTTTTTTTCGTTTTTCCCTTATGCCAAAAAGAATACCGAGTATGGGAACGAGGACACCGGCATACCTTGTGTACTGACCGATGTCGTGCCGGGTTGTGTTGAATCCAAGAAAGTGCTCGGTTAAGACATAGAGAACCACGATACCTGCAAAGATGACTCCATATTTGATTTCCGTTTTCATATTCTGTTTCTCCTATTCATTCTAGTTTTCTTCGTGGAGGTAAAACTGGTTGCCGTAGAGATCCTTAAAAACCATAAATTTCCCAACAGGCATTTCTACGATGTCGCCCACGATTTCCACACCGTTCCTTTTGAAACTCTCCACGTCCTTCTTAATATTTTTGGTGTAAAAACCGAGAAGAGAAGTTCCGCCCGTCATCTGTTTTCCAACCGTCGCTTTTGCCTGGGTGGTACGTGCCCGCTCCAGTGCAATCTCAATATTTTTTTGGCCCGGCACGCTGACGGTGAGCCAACGGTTGTCTTCTCCGAATTTTGCGTCTGTATGCAGTTCGAATCCAAGCTTTTGTGTGAAGAAGTTCAACGCTTCTTCTTGATCATGCACTAACAGAACGACGGATTTTAACTTGGTGATCATTGTCGTAATCCTTTCATTTGGTGTGTTAAGTTTGATTTACAGAACAAATTTAACAAATCCATCGCAAGATTCATTGTAAAAAGACGACATTTTGATCCCAGTGCTCTTGAATCGTTTTGATCTCCTTACAGAAATCTGTAGGAGTTTTACCGGCAAACCGTTTGAATTCTTTTGTAAAATGCGCCTGGTCGAAGAAACCGAATTCATACGCAACTTCCGTAAGATCGCTGTCGGGATTTTTCGTCAGGTGCTTTTTGATTTCATCAAACCTAAAATTTTGAGCCATGCTTTTCATCGTAAGGCCATATTCCTGATTGAAGCTACGTTGCACTTGTCGTAACGAGCGATGACACATTTCCGCTACTTCTTCAATGCGACATTGTCCCTTCTTCTGGAATAAATATTCTGAGGCATCTCGGACGAGCTGGCGGTCGTACATCGTTTCCAAAGAGAATTCCAAGAATCCGTTTTGTAGCTGCTCGACCGCTGTGTCATAGTTGGATTGTTCTACTGACTTCTGCAAGGTATGAATTATCCGATTGTGCGGAAAATCGATTGCGCTCGCTTTGTCAATTCCGGATTTCACATGCATAGGGAAAAAAGTATGTGCACCCCAGGGATAGAAGCGCGCACTCACAACTATTGCCAACCCATCACAATAGAGTGGTAACGGCTTCTGGAGTAAGCCGATGAGAAAAACGGTTGAAAGAGGTTGCAGTCCCTCCGGTCTCAATAGTTTGTACATTTTGCCATAGTTGAATATGAGTTCAAAATAGCTGTCGGGATACACCAATTCACACCTATTGGCAGAGTCGTATTCTTTCTCGAGCACCCAAAAGCATTTGATATGCTCTTCCAAGCTTTCGTGTGGCTTATATTCTTTATAAAGCATTGGTGATTCGCTTGAAGGATGCTTCGGATAGTTATGCTGGCAAATTTTCCTCTAACGTTGCGCGGGTTTCACCCTCGCAGCGTTATGCGCAGCCCGCTTTTTGAAGTTTGCACTACTGTCTATTTCCTCTCCTAAAGTGCCTGCCACCGTTCTTCGGATAACTCGTTGGTGGATCAGGTCCCTCCGGTACCCAACACCTTGGCGATCGCGGTGATGGTATTCCAGTTGCGCGTGGTTACCGGTACCCCAAAGAGGCGGTCGACCGTGCCGAGATAGCTGATGACCTTCATGTGGCGTCGATACAGGCCGAAAACGAATCGATCCTTTCTCGCGAGGATTCTTAGCAGCCACCTGCCGCTGGATGGAAAGCTCATAGGCATCGAGGGCTCCGAGCGGGGGCGCTGGGACAGGATGCTCACGAAGCGGACGATGTCCGGTCGCACCGGCTGGCGGGCGAAAGGATTCTGAGACATCAGCCCAAGAATCTCCCTGCCCTGGCAGATAATGATTTGAGCGTCAAACGGAAGCCTACGCGCCAATTCCGCGCGGAGTCGTGCCCGGGTGATTGGTTGGCGAATCACGAAGGTGCCCGCCGCGCCGATGTTGACGGCATCTAAATGCTTCAGTTGTTCTGTGAGGATGGTGGGTCGGAAGGTTCTGTGACCGCCGACGTTGACTCCTCTCAGAAGAACCACGAGTGCCATGAGTGTCCTCGCGCTGGTGGCATTGGAAAACTCAGAACGCAAACAACGAAACGCGGTATTCCGATCGGGAATAATCGCACTTTCACTCTTGAGCCCTGCCTGATTCTTTGATGGAATTCCTGGTCGGTGGCAGGCACGCTCTTTCTTCAATGATTGCACTACACTTCATTCTCTGCCGCGCGGGTTGCGCATAACGCCTGGCAAAACAACGCAGCCTTTTTGTGAGCATACGATTGTCATTCGATCGAACAAAAATGTTGAGCGAGGCTTTACTATCATTGGCTCCATCTTCCAGCGACGTTGCGCGGGCGTGTTAGCTGCCGTTGCCCGTCATCTATTTGGCAATGAGAACTGTCCTTTGTCATCAAAGAATGGAATATGTTCGCGAGTGAACCCAAATTTGTAATAGAGTTCCTGAATGAGTTTTAGAGCAGAAGAATCGGGATCGAAGTCGGGCAGAAGGTTATCCTCGACAAAGACGTTGTTCTCCGTAAAGATTCGAGCATCAGTGATACGAAAACGAATTGCCTCGGGATGATATGGTCTCAGTTGGCAATCCTTGATATTGTAGTACCTCATTCGCCACACGAAGCCGCCTTTGTATCGAAGAAAAGAAAATAGGTGCTTGGCAAAACGAAGGAAGCTGACAGGGTATTCGGTTACCGGAAGCGGATATAATAAGGGATGACTCTTGAATTCTTGTGGATCTTGCTTCCAACTGAAAGATTCGTCTATTTCGGTCCGGAATTCAAAATGACCGTTGCGCAAGAGCCGCAATTCGTGCTGCAAGAATTCGGGCATCTCGAAGCCAAGCGAAGTAACTCTAAAGTCACCGGTGTTCTGCATATTCCATCCGGCATAACGCTGTTTTGGTGGATTGCTGAGGAGTTCTCGAATGTCTCGTCTGGAGGGATCGACTATTTCGCCAACGAGTGGACTTGGAGTGATTGTAAGACGAAACGCTCTTCGTTTCCCGAGTTGTCTTGAGAACTCCGAATCGAGTTTCTCAAGAAGAAGGGTCAAGTTGGTAACTTTGTGAAGTTGAGCCTCGTTGGTGATAATGCGAGCCTCTTCTTTGGTAGTCTCTTCCTTGACGAGAATCTGATGAACCTTGTCCACTTTCTGGTCAATGCGGCGGAGGGTCATAGAATCAGCATTGTTCAAGAAAGCGGAACGTATCTCTGCGATTGTCATTGGCCTCTTGTCGCTCTCGTACCTTCTCCAAAACTCTGTTCGCTTGTCCTTCTTGATCATATGCGGCTTCCCGAATGAGGCGGGAATGTAGACGAGGAGAACATTCTGACTTGTGCTTAGCTTGAAAGGCTTCACCCCAAAATCGAAGATGCGGTCTTCGACGCTGTCGAGAACAGTCTGCCTCAGTCGTTGTGCCAAATCGTCAACATCTTTGAGGTCAACGAAACCGCTGCATTCCTCGCCTGTGGTTTTTGCACCAACGACAATTATGCCTCCGTCAGCGTTGACCATAGCGCACACATCACGGAGAAACTCCATCAATTCCGATGCTCCGTTTCCCACAGTTTCCTTGAACTCAAGCCTATTGCGCTCCTTCTGCCCGACCAACGCCTCTATGTCAGCGGGAGAAACATCAGCTAAACCTTTTTCTTCGATCAGCATATTATTCTGCTAAGGGCAACGTTAGGCGCAAGTTTATTTCGTTCGTGTCATATCTCATTTTCTAAGTCCAGTAGGAAAGAATCACCGCAACAACTGCTGTCGCAACCAAATGATATCCGCTATTAATGAAGAATAACTTCCATGAATGCTTTTCCCAAACAATTCGACTCAAATGAACGGGTACATAAAAACCAATCCACACAGAGATGGCCGAATTTACGCCAGTTACTAAAGGACTCATTTCTTTTGCACCCGGAATATATTGCCAGCCCGCTAAGTAGAAAGCAAGTACCCATGCAAAAAGAAAGTTACCGATAATCATAAGCGCCATACCTTTAAGCATAGTTTTTTTATCGGGTCTCATATTAGGGTCGTAACCCATTTCCTTTCCCCATATTTTTGCAAAAAGAGCAGCATACCATACAAATCCAAGTACGAAATTGACAGCGACTGCCACCAAGACTGCGACAATGTTAATTTTTAATTCCATGATTATTTCCTTTTAATTTTCCTACTCGTATGGCTTTTCGGTGTCGCCCCGTTTTTGGGTGGGTTCTGGTCTCCACATTTTCGTTTTTTTAAACTTGCGCCTAACGTTACGCGGGCGGTGCCCTCGCGCAACGTTAGCTGCAGCCGCCATTGCACGGTCAATGCTAAAATTCAAAGTCAACATTTAGACCCTTAGCCAGCCACGGAACCCCCTGGCAGCATAGTAAGATTCTGCACCGTTGTGATACACGAAGACATTGCCGTAGCGGTAATCAGCAAAGATGGCACCACCGAGTTTTCTAATATCAGAAGGTGTTTTCACCCAGCTCGATGTTTTCGTATCGAAATCTCCAAGTTTCTGCAGCTCCCTGTATTGCCAGAAGGTGTTTTCACCCAGCTCGATGTTTTCGTATCGAAATCTCCAAGTTTCTGCAGCTCCCTGTATTGCTCTTCCGATAAAAGTTCAATGCCCATGGCAGCAGCCATGTCACTAGCGTTATTTTTTGGTTTATGTTCTTTCCTTGACTCCAGCGCTTCTCGGTCGTAACAGACACTTCTGCGGCCTTTAGGACTTTCCGCTGAACAATCATAAAAAATGTATTCGCTCGTCTTTTTATCATGACCAACAACATCCGGTTCACCGCCAGTTCTTTCCATTTCATCGAGCGACCACAGTTTTTCAGTATTAGCTTCCAGCTTTGCTTGTACTTTAGCCCATTCAAGACCTTTATGGCGGTTCATGTTTTTCTCAAAACGGGCTTTCAATGCTCTGAGTAGTTCTTCACGTTGTTCTGGTGACAACTCCTTTTTTGAGGTTTGAGATTTCATTGAATTCTTCGGGGGATGGGATTTCTTCACCATTTTGCTCTTACTCCTTTCGATTGTATGATCTACTCTGTAAGCAATAGTGCGGTGCAATAAGAGTGCGCCACCAATATTCAGTAGAGGTTTTCATTACTGACTGTTGGCAGTTGCAGCTAACGTCTCGGGAAGCACGTCAATGCGTGCATGTCGAGTGTTCGCAACAGAAGCTCACGTTCGCCCGCACTGCCGTACTTCCCGCGCAACGTTAGCGGTAGTGCTTCTGGCAACATAATAGAAGCTCTACTCCCTATTTTAGCCCCCTGGTAATTAATGAAGCATTTTG
>JACOSX010000014.1 GCA_016178625.1 Ignavibacteria bacterium | reverse complement strand
GTTCATTGAAACAATCTACAACAAAAAACGTCTTCACTCATCGCTGGGCTACTGCTCACCGGTTGAGTTCGAAGATAAATTTCATTCACACAGAGCAGCCTAACTGCCTGTCCGGTTTAATGGGGTCACTCCAAATTACCAGCAAAGTCTCCATCGGCCCGTATCATACAAACACCGGTGCGAACGCTTTTGTCGCCGGATTTCAAAACAGCGTCACCGGCGATTACTCTTCGGTCGGCGGCGGCGCAACAAACAGCGCCAACGGAACGGGTGCTACTATAGGAGGTGGAGGAACCAGCGACGGGTTCAGCTTCTTAAGTAACGAGGCCGGTGGGGGAGGCGCCACTATCAGCGGCGGTTTTGGTAATCGTGCAAACAATACTGCAGACGCCGTGGGAGGAGGTCAAGAAAACACCGCAAATGGAGGTGCTTCAACGATTGGAGGCGGCGCTCGCAACACAGCGAGCGGCAACGGGGCCACTATCGGTGGCGGCGCGTTCAATACTGCCAGCGGAGCTTCATCCACTGTCCCCGGTGGTTGGTCTAACGGCGCTACTGGCCGCTTCTCCTTTGCTGCCGGACGATTTGCACAAGCCAATCATGACGGCACTTTTATTTGGGCGGATTCAGCAGTAGCTAATCTCTTCTCTACAGGTCCCAATCAGTTTCTCATTCGCGCCTCTGGCGGTGTGGGCATCGGCACGAACAGCCCGGGTGCGGCACTTGATGTCCTTGGTAACGTGCGGGCGGGGTCTTCTCAAAATACTTTAATGGGTACTCATCCAAATTATAACAACGGCTACGCTGGCTGGTGGAAGGATGGATCGGATTATTCAATGTTGTCAGACGGAACGAATACGTATCTCAACGCTCCACTGACGACAGGCGGCATTTATTTTCGGTCAAACAATGCAGACAAAATGGTCGTTCAAGGAAGCACCGGTTATGTTGGCATAGGAACGACCGCCCCCGACCAGCTCCTCTCCGTCAACGGCAATGCAAGCAAGTCCGGCGGTGGAACGTGGGCGGTTTTCTCAGATCGAAGATTGAAGACCGATATCAACCCGTTCCGTGATGGACTGAGCGTGATCAAGAGAGTCAATCCGGTTACGTTCCGTTACAATGGTAAACGTGGTCTTCCCACCGATAAGACGTACGTCGGCGTTATCGCACAAGAAATTAAGGACGTTGTTCCCTACACCGTCGATTCCTTCAAAGGAAAGCTTGATCCACAAGATAGCGAAGAGACAGACATTCTTCGCTTCGATGCGAACGCGTTGATGTACATCTCCATTAATGCAATCAAGGAGCTAAGCGCAGAGAATCAGAAACTCCGTCAGGAGTTAGACGAGCTCAAGGCCATGGTCAAATCCCTCGCAGCTGAAAGGAATGGCGTGGGAAATAAATCAATGGGCGAGTTGAAGTGAGAAAAAGATGGTTAGACTTGCCCGCCGGTCAGGCGGGGGTTCGAGGTCTTACTCAATACTCGAACCAGTAACCTCTAACCCGAAATTTATAACATGAATTGTGAATCAATAATTATCCATTAACCAGTAGACCAAATCAAGAGGTACGTATGAAACCTGTTCTCATTGTTCTCTTCGTGCTGTTGGTTGTATGTTCGATGACTGCCGTAGCACAAACCTCAACAACAGCCAAACCTGTCATACCACTTGTCGCAGAAAAGGGCAGCCCAAAATCACCTGCGGGTATTCCAACTGTGCCCCTCACCATCTCCTATCAGGGCATGCTCACAATATCCGGAGATGCACCGGTGCAAGATGGATATTACGATATACAGTTTGATCTATTTCAAAGCCCTTTGGGCGGGTCACAACATTGCCACAAGAACGTTACATACTAATTTAGCTAAGGAAAATTCATCATGAAACAGAATATACGAAGGCTTTCCTTGCTCGTCATCAATATCCTTCCTTCGCGCTCTCTTGACGCCACTATCTCGTCCAACAAGCTCTGGGTGAAACATATGAGAATAGCATGTACCTTCCGTCAACTGCTGGCTAAAGGGTTAACCACACTGATGATCCTGCTTCCTTCACTCAGTATTTCACAGACTTGGCGGGACACCTTGCAGTACGCAAAAGTGACTGGCGTAGGAATATCAAGAGATGGCTTCGTTGGGGACTCGCTCAACAATGCGATCGTGGAAGAGCGAATTCGCTTCCACCTGAAGAATGAAAAGTTGCGGCGGGGAGCATCGGGCTCTCCCGTCGGAACAATATGTGTCGTTACGACAACAAACGATACAGGCAATGGCTCTCTCCGAAAGGCAATCGCAGACGCGAACACCAATCCCGGCCTCGACAAGATCACCTTCAATATTTCACCGGCAGGTTTCAAGACCATCAAGCCCCTTTCGAAACTCCCCAACATCGTCGACTCCGTTATTATTGATGGCACGACCCAACCCGGCTTCGTCGATAAACCTATAATCCAAATCAACTTCTATAGCATGGGGCCCTATGACGGGCTGGATATGTACGCCGGCAACAGTACAGTGCGCGGGCTTGTGATCAATGGCCTTACCGGCGGGTCGGCAATCGTCTTGTGGACGAATGGCAACAACATCATCGAAGGTAACTTCATCGGCCCAAGTCTCACAGGCACCTATGTCATCGGCAATATCTGGAACGGTGTCTACGCACTATCACCGAAGAACAGGATCGGCGGTACGACCCTCGCGTCGAGAAATATCTTCTCGGGAAACGGATACCCCGCCGTCGCCTTTACCACGGGCTCGGATGAAAATCTCGTG
>JACOSX010000028.1 GCA_016178625.1 Ignavibacteria bacterium | reverse complement strand
CTTCATGAAAACTCTCAAAACCGAGGAAGTGTATCTTAACGAATACGAAACTGAACAGGACGCACAACGACACTTCGGACAGATCATTGAAACAATCTACAACAAAAAACGTCTTCACTCATCGCTGGGCTACTGCTCACCGGTTGAGTTCGAAGATAAATTTCATTCACACAGAGCAGCCTAACTGCCTGTCCGGTTTAATGGGGTCACTCCATTAAATCCCCGTGCGTTGATTGCCCATTGACGTGAATCAACCTGGGCAACATTAAGGTTCGGTGCCAGTCGTAAAGCTTCGGGAAGTGTTGTTGCTCCCGATCGCCGAATTTCCTCCTGGGTGATAACGTGTATGGCTGCTGCTGCTGTAAAAAGTTTTTCTTCCCGTTTCGAGACAGAGGTAATGTCCATTTCCATTAACTCTTCGAGAGAGCGGCTTTTAAGCAGTGAGGTTGTTAGAGTGTCCGCCGGAGAACCTTGTGCATTTGCGAGCGATTGAGGCAAGCAACCCACCACAAGGATGACCGTCAGCCAGCAGATGAAATCCCCCTTCACGGTTCGAGATGACCTACCATTAGGAACCATTTGATGTGCTCCTTTACTCTACCTTGTCTTTTACAAAACGTTTATATCCATTGATGATATCAACATTACACACTATGCTCATTTATGCTAAAAAGCTCCCTCACCATTGGAATCAAATCCGATACAAAATAACTCTTTAAGATGAAGCCATCTGCTCCTGCATCATGAGCTGCCTCGCGGTACGAAGGGTTATTATATAGTGTCAGGATAAGAACCCGCGGTGGGCTTGCCCGAGCTTTAATGACGCTTGTCGCCTCGAGCCCGCCAATTCCTGGCATTTTGATATCGATAAGCACAAGATCAATTTGAGTTTCCTGAACCATGTTAATCGCTTCTTCTCCAGAAAGAGCATGTCCAACAACATTAATCCATGGGAATGTAGATAGAAACTTGTCAATAGATTGTAGAAGTACCGTACTATCATCTACCAACAAAACGCGTATGGGGCTTCGACCGAGTCCTGGCTCATAAGCGACCTGAGAATTATTGATCAACACTATACCTCCTTCCTTGAATTTATGCCCTAGCAGAGACTTCTGAAAAATTCTTTTCTTTGTCACCCTGAGCAAAGCGAAGGGTCTCAAACAGATGAAAAATGAGATGTTTCGCTTCGCTCAACATGACAGTTAATAATAATTCAGAAGTCTCTAGCAATAGATTTTCTTGAACCATCCACTGTAATTTTCTATTGATAAATTACGATAAAAATTAGAAATTTGCAATAGGAAAATTCCCGAAAATGGAAAGGAAAATACCTTAGGGTGTTTTCGTGATTCCGAGTTTCAAGTACGTTTGAGGGAATTTCGAGGTGTGATCAGGGCATAAGAAGATGACTTTTCCCTGCCCAGAGCTGGGTGGGGTGAGATTGCCCCATCGTTAAAGTCACATCACGCGCACTAATGTCAACTTAATTTTCTGGTGAAACAATCCCCATACGGATGGCGAACCGAACAAGACCGGCAACGTCGTGGATTCCTAGCCGTTCCATCAATTGCGTGCGGTGAGATTCAACTGTTTTGGTTTTTACATTTAACAGAAGAGCAATCTCTTTCGTCGTGTGGCCCTCGGCTATAAGCTGTAAAACTTCGCGCTGGCGTGACGATAATTGTTCCACGGGACCTTTTCCATCGAAACCGTGTTGTCTGTACGCGTCAATGACGTGTTGCGAGACTGGGGGGCTGAGATATGTTTCACCACGAGAAACAGCTTTAATTGCAAATTCAAGTTCTGGAAATACAGCGTCCTTCAACAAGTATCCTTTGGCACCAGCTCGTAATGCTTGCAAAACATATTCTTCGTTTGCGTGCATCGAAAGAATGATCACGTGAACATCCTGAAATTCTTTTGTAATTCGCGAGGTCGTTTCTATCCCGTTCAAATCCTTCATCGCAATGTCCATCAAGACGACGTTTGGTCTTTGCTCTTTTACCAGATGTAATGCCTCTCGACCGTTGTTTGCTTCGGCAACTACCTCCACCCCCGAGATTTGTTGTAATAGCGAACGAATTCCTGCTCGGACAAGCACGTGATCATCGGCAAGAAGAATACGAACAGTCGTCATTAGTATAATCGTGTTGTCTTATTCGTGCTTGTCCCCGGCAACGGGGAACTGGGCATGGATTTCCGTTCCGTGCCCAGGGGTGGATTTGATTTCAAGTATACCACCGATTAGCACAGCACGCTCTTGCATTCCAATCAAACCTAAATTCTGACTATGCAACACTCCAGCCCGCGCCCTTTGAACATCAAATCCCACTCCATCGTCGCGTACAATTAAATGTAGTTTATCGTCGTGAATGCTCAATTCAAGTGTGACTATTCGTGCATGAGCATGTCGTATAACATTTGTTAGGGCCTCTTGCGCGACACGAAAGCACGCAGTTTCAAGGTTGGAGTCGAAGCGCCTCGTAACGTCGCTTCCGAGAAACTTTGGTTGGATACCTGCCAATTGCGACATATTTTTAAGAGTCCAGCGCAAGGCTGCAACAAGTCCAAGATCATCAAGGGCGGATGGTCTTAATAAGAGCGACATGGAACGAGTTTGATTAATAGCACGCTCGATAAGATCAACATTGTCTTTCAGGCGATCTGCAATTACAGATTTATCCGATGACCGCTCCAGTGTCGTCAGGTTGATCTTGATTGCCGTCAGAACTTGACCGATCTCATCATGAAGCTCGCGGGAAAGGTTACGCCGCTCGTTCTCTTGAACTTCCAGCAGCCGCTTTGAAAGGACTTGCATCCGCTTGTGAGCTTGCTGGAGATTGGACTCCGCTTGCTTGCGCTCAACAAATTGGCCGATCTGGTTGCCAATGACCGACATCATTTTGAGCAGATCATCGTCCGGCAAGCGAACCTCGTGGCTGAAGAACGTCATCGCGCCCAGAACTTGATCACCCAGAAGGATGGGGAACCCAAAAGCCGCATGAAGCCCAACGTGTTCAGCAGCAGCAGCGCGGAGGAAGGTCGGGTCCTTTAAGCCATTGGTAATCCAGACGGGCTGGACGGTTTTCCAGACACGACCAGGCAAGCCCATGCCCGGAGCGAAGGTGGTTTGGCGACCAGAGGCGATGAACTCGCTGGCGTCGAGTGAGGGAACCTGCCACGTTTCGACGTAGCGTAACACGTTTGCGCTGTGATCTACCTCCCAAAGCTCGCCCATTTCCCAGTTGAGATTTTCGCAGATAACCTGAAGGAGGTACGGCGTGGCCTCGGCCAGTGTAGCAGATTCCGCCAACACACGGGTGACATCGTACTGAGCGGCATGATGACGTTCCGTCCGTTTGCGATCGGTGATGTCGCTGATTGCTGTTACTCGGAGAAGACGCCCCTGATACTGAATCGGTTTTCCTGCCACTTCCACGAAGAAAGCTGTACCATCCTTTCGCAACGCCATAGCTTCATAAGGACGTGTATCTCCCGACAGGATCTTTTGCTTTACCAGTTCGCGATACCCGGGTGCCGTCATTTCTAATGCAAACTTGCCGACGACTTCCCCGCGTTCATAACCAAACATCCGACAGAACGCGTCATTCACCTCCAAGATCGTTCCCTTGTCGTGGATGGCCAACGCTTCAAACGCGGCGTCGGACAACTGCCGGAAACGTTGTTCGCTTTCTTGCAATGCCTCCTCAGCCCGCTTGCGATCTGTTATGTCAGTCATTACTCCAATTAAACCTACCGGATGATTATTTTCGAGGATTACCCAACTCGATGTTCTAACCCAGCGAACAGAACCATCTCTGTCTAACAGTCGAAACTCGAAAGGCTCTAACTTACCAGCGAGGGTTCGCTCTCGACTCGCGATCACGGCAGGAAGATCGTCAGGATGGACAAATCGAGTGAACATTTGTCCGACGATCTCGTCGATGGTGTATTGAGAAATCCGTTTCACGACAGGACTAATATACGTCATTATGCCCTGGAGATTTTGAGTAAAGATTACATCATTGAGGTTTTCCACAAGGGTTTGGTATTTCTCTTTTGATGCTCGCAATGCCTCCTCCGCACGCTTGCGCTCGGTGATGTCGCGAACAATACCGGTATAAAACCTTCCATGTTTTGTCTCCCACATCGCCAAGGAAAGATCAAGAGGGAATTCATTCCCGTTTTTTCTGATACCATACAATTCAGTCGTTTTCCCAATAACGTGTCCTTCGCCACCGGACTTCACTCGCGCTAACCCTTGTTGATAGTGAGCATGGTAGCGTTCTTGCATCAGAACGGTGAGAGGTTGCCCTAACGCTTCATCTTCTGTGTAGCCAAAGATAACGTGTGCACCCCTATTCCAAGAAATAATCTTCCCATTGTCGTCGGCAGAAATAATCGCATCGTTCGCAGATTGCATCACTGCCCGGTAGCGTTCCTCACTTTCACGTAAAGATTCTTCTGCGCGCTTGCGCTCGGTGATGTCGCGCGCAACACCCACAAGCCCAACCGGATTTCCAGAATCATCTCTCACAACGGATGTCCAGAGTTCGATAGGAAATTCGCTGCCGTCCTTGCGGCAATTGATTAATTCACCGTTCCAGCCTCCGGCGATGGTTGATGTTATCATTTGATCAATGACTTCCGGTCTTGTGTTCTGCGATTGGAGAAACGAAACGTTCTTTCCAAAGAGTTCTTCTTCAGTGTATCCATATGTTTCGTAAAAAGCTTTGTTCACGAAGAGAATATTATTGTTCAAATCCGTCAGACAGAAACAATCTCTCGTAGACGCTACCGCTTGAGCAAGCAACCGTAGCTCACGTTCGGCTTGCTTGTGCTCTGTGATATCGTGAAGTATCGAAAGATGATAACCCGACACAAAATTAGCCACCACCCGATATTCGACTTCACGAGGAGTTTTGTTCTTACACAGAACCGTGTATTCTCCGGTTCGCCTGGCAGATTGAATAAATGATTGCCACCAACTTTTCCCCGCGTCTTGATTTGATATCTGAACAATATCCCAGACATTCATTTGTAATAATTCTTCTCGGCTGTAACCTAAGAAAGCACATGCTGCAGGATTCGCATCCACACAGTGTGCTTCATTATCGACGATCAAGATAGCATCTAACGCATTATCAAATAATGCCTGCCCATGCCCACGGGGTTCCTCAAACACATCTTCGCGAACAGAGTTCATTGCTTTGTACCCCTATATTGAAATACCGGACTGATACATCAATCGAATCTTGCCTTGGCCCGAAAGATCTTACAGCAATGGAAACCCTATACTTTTACCACAGAAATAACCACTATAATTGATAAAATCTTTTTATTATATAATGTAACGTACAGAAATGATAAAGACAATACTTATTTAATTCCAGTGTGAGCAAAGGGTAACAATCTTAAAGGATTCCAACATTTTAGGATCTTTCTTCGCTTTACGAACAGTTCTTCCTACAAAAGGTCTCGGTTATCGGCATATGCTACATACTACTAGAGGGAGACTTACTTAATAAAAGTAACCGGAGATATTCCAAAACGGGCTCACAGGATAACACTTCTGGTAAGTTGGTCATCCATGTGCGCCACGGGATCCTGCCACTGGGAGTCTTCTGAGAGGAAGAATCCCGACATGCGTGCTGCATGTCGGGATCCCTTATTGTTGCTTCCCTTGTATGTCTACTTTACGTGCACATCTACTTGAAAGAGGTGGGATTACTTTTTCATCGGGGCGTCATTTGAGAAGCAGCATTTTTTTTGTTTGCACGAAGATGTTGGATCGGTTACCGACATCCCTCGCCTCAAGACGGTAGAAGTACACACCTGACGCGAGATCATTTGCATTTCCGCCTGAGGCGGATCCGCCTACGGCGGAGAACTCAATCTCTTGTTCTCCTTCATCCATCTCCACATGATCAAGTAATGATGCAACTTCTTGACCGAGCACGTTATAGACTTTCAGCGTCACGATGCTGCTCATCGGCAAGTCGAAGCGAACGGTCGTCGTTGGGTTAAAGGGATTGGGATAGTTCGAATAGAGTGCGTAGTCCTCCGGTGTCTCATCTTGAACACCAATTTGTCCTTGGCTACCGAGCGCACTTGCGGTGCTTGCATCGTTTGAGGAGAGGAGTACCCTCCCTGCCCCCTCAAACGTACCTTTCGTCATGGTGTACATGAATGGTATACTCGCTGATTCAGAAACTTCCAAGTCACTCTGAATTAACTCCTCCTCATCTTGCTCGGTCGCAGTGCCGAGCTGGCTCGATGACTGCCCGTAAAGGATAGAGCAAGACCAAAGCAAGAGGATTGCAATCACGAGCACACTACTTATAGTTTTCCATGTCATAGATTCTTCTCCTTCAATTAGGGAGTGGTGGAAAAAAAGACACCGTCAAGATACATGGTGCCGCCACCACAATTCAAGCACTCGTTGTACGAAACGAGGTCACCGGTGTCATTTATTTGAAGTGCGATATCATTATAGTACGCTGCAAAATACCTGACGAAAGGCCGTCCCCCCGGCGGTCTGAACCCCGCTGGGAGCGTACCGATTACTGCAAAATCATCGAAATGTGAGTTATCTGCCTTACCGATTGCGCCCCTCAGATATACTATATCACCAATCTTGCGATACTGAGCAGGACCGACGAACCCAGCTGGTAGTGGAAGATCGGTCCAGGCTGTGGAGCCAATGATATTACCGCTTACGTGTAAATCTCCCGCAACGTCCAATGTGGATGATGGATTCGTTGTCCCGATGCCGACGTTTCCGTTGTCATTAATCAGGAAATCGTATGTGGCAGGGCTTCCAGCGTTTCCCGGCTCGCTGGCGGTGCGAAATATATAGAATCCATTGTTCGTGTGCCCCATTCCAAATCTGTTACCCGCCCCATTCGCATGCCAACCAATCGCCGCTCCATTTTCCAGCTCCAGAGCCCCTCCCCAACTACTGGAAGTCCATAACGGGCCAGAACCAATTCGGAGTAGATGATTCGGAGTCGTCGTGCCGATGCCAACGCTGCCATTCGAGGTGACTGTGAGAACATCTCCGCCGTCAAAAGGGAAGTTCACATGCCAGTTATTGGTCTGACTGTTCAGATAGGTAAAGGCCCTTTTGGTACGGGTTTCATATCCATAATACGGCCAGCCGTCGGAGTTGCCGGTGGAAATAAACATTCCCCCGTAGCTGCCATCTGCTACCGGGGCTAAAACACCAAAAAATTCATCGCCGAAGAGTTGGGAGCGGTTTACTCCCACAAAGTGGTTTGAAGAGTCCACCAACAGGGTGCCGCCACCGGAAGAAACATTTCTTACATACTCTGCAGTGTCCGCATGTGAGCTATTGAGGCTGTACGGTACACTTGTCAACTGCACGCGAAGAAGCGCAAACGGGTAGGTAATCTTTGTCTCCGGTCCCGAGTTGACGGTGACCTTTAACCAAAGCAACTGATCGAAGTTTGTGTTCAGGTTGCCTTGAGGGGATCCATCCTCCCCAAGGGTTACACTGTATACTCCGTTTTTGTCTGATGTAACCGATCGAGTTTCGCTCACTACAGAATTTCCTGCCGTCGGATCATCAAACAACTGGAATGTGAGGGAGTACGTGCCCTTCTTGACAGCCTTGGTCTTACCGTGCGAATCGACGTACGTTAAAGCGCCCTGGTACGATATTTTCTTCGGTGTCCCTGGGATCTGCGCGTGAGCAAACGTCGGGAAAGTGATCAAAGCGATCACAACTGTAACAAGAAGATGTTTCACGATATTACTCCTTATGATGTTGGTTAAACATTGGTTAATGGGTTAATGATAAACATTTGGCTCACGCCATCAACCCCTGAAGCTCAAACAGACGCTCCTTTAACACATATCCCGTTGCACCGCTTTTCTGTGCAGCATCTCTCAATTCCGGATCATCAAAATTTGTCACGATGATAACGCGCGCGCTGGGAAATTGTTGACGAATCGTTTTCGTCGCAGTCAAGCCATCCATCGTTGGCATCTTGATATCCATGAGCACCCAATCAGGGTGAAGGCGCCGGAATGCATCAACTGCTTCAAAGCCATCACCGCATTCGTAAAATTCGTGATTGACTTTAATGCTCTGGATATACTGTTTCATTATTGCCCGCATCGCAGCGTTATCGTCGACAATCATGATCATGGGTCATCGGGCGCAGAGGATGGAAAGCATGAGGCGAGTAAGCCTCATCGCAGTAATAACATTCTCTTCACATCATAGAAAGTGCCAGCATTTAATCGATAGAAGTATACGCCACTTGGAGTATGACTGGCATCCCACTGCACTGACTTGAAACCGGCATCCTGCATCTCATCTACTAACATTGCTACTTCCTGCCCGAGCACGTTGTAGACCTTCAGCGAGACGTGGCTCGCAACTGGAAGCTCGAAATGGATAACGGTCGTGGGATTGAATGGATTCGGGTAGTTCTGTCTGAGCGCAAATTCCTTTGGCACTTCCTTCACTTCCGCCATTTCTCGCTCAGGCGGCGGTGGCGGCAATTCTGACGTGGGAACAATCCTGATCGGTACCGAGCTTGGGTTGCTCGATGAAGAGGACAAGATCAATTTTCCGTTTTGATTCACCTTCACCCAATATGCTTTGCCCGGTTCAATCGTACTGCTAATGATATAACTCCCTTGATAGCCGAAGAAATTCGAGGTTACAATGCCTGATGGGATAGAAGGTATCGTTGTTACAAGAATTGACTGAGAAATAGAGCCGATCATGTTCCAGCCTTGTTGCACATTTACTGTATCAAGAGTGTGTGTGTAGCCTGTCATCGAGACCTGCTGGTTGTTGCTAAACTTCAGCCAGTATCCCACGCCGTTGGCGAGTGTGGACTTGATCACGTATGATCCTTCGTAAGCAAATGCATTTGAGACTGCTGACGGAAAAACTGCTGACTTGCTGTAGTCACTCACCGTACGAGGCACGGAGACCATGTTCCATCCATCGATAACAGAGTAGACCCCAACATACGCATCGATTGGTCCTCCGCTGTACTGATAAAGGAAGCCGCTCGAGTTAAGATTAGAATCAGCTGAACTCTCTCCTGCAAGCGGCTGCCCAAGCGTGAGGATGAGTGTGTCTGGGCCAATCGATGTAACGCCCCCTCCCGTACCGACGACGGAGAACTCGAGGTTGAACTGCTGTGCGCTCAGCAAAGTGACTGAGACACACGAGATAAATATTAATCCGAGAGCTTTTAGCGTATTCATGGTTACTACTCCTTCTTATAATCCTTGATGACTCATTAAATCCCTTTTAGCATTGAAGGTCACATCGGTCTTTAATCAATTGCCTAAGACAGCACCGTTAGGGGCGATGATGGTGACTGGTGTGCTATACGTGCCCACCGCACTGTACGTGTTCATGAATTTGATAAACAGCGTACCACCACTGGGAACGTTAGCCAGGGCTCCGGCAAGAGTCGTATTGTTATAAGGCTGCTGGAAAGTGCCAGCAGTTGAACCCCCATAAGCCCGGTCCAACCAGCGGTCGTTGCCGAAGGGGTAGAGCGCACGACACGTGATGGCGTCGAAATAGGAAAAGTGATTGCGCTGACCGATAGTGGCAGTGTACGGCGAGTTCACCATGATGGTGGCGTTTCCATCGCATGAGAAAGAAAATGCACCGTAGTGCATGAACGAATCAAAGTCGTAAGGTCCGTACGTGTTACTCTGGGATACGATATCAAAGTTATACATACATGAGACCCAATTGCCCTGATTGTTCTGACACATCTGGCAGGTGGCTGGTGCACAAGTACCGCTACTTCCAGTGCCGCATACGCTTGCCGAGTTGATAGTCACATAGGTGTTGCGGTCGGGACGACTCTGTTCGTGCTGGAATCCAAGAGAATGGAAGACCTCATGACAAATGACGATAGAATTCCCCCAGTTGGCGATGTTGATGATTTGTACCCCGCCTTGGACACCAACCGGCGAGTTATTGAAGGAACTGTTCTGGAACCGAATCCGATTTGCGTCGCCACCCAAAGCGGGGCGAAATATCACGCCTGCCCTCGCGGCAATATTGTTCATTGCATTCATTGCGGCGGTTCGGTTGGCGGATGAGACACCTCCGTTACCAGTGTCAACAAAGTCATACGGAACGGTGTTATTCGGCCACAATGTGGCAGGACCATAGGTCGCCATGGGCCGGATTTCACCTTTGGCGCCTTTGATGGCCTCGAACATAGCATTGTACTGTGCCAGTGGTATTTGGATGTCTCCTTCGATCAGAACGTAGCCAGGTGTAAGATCGGGCTGAAAGGGTGAAGTAGGGACAGGGATGTCCTTATCCCATGCGACAGGCTGGTTCTGTGCAGTGACAACACCTGCAACGGCAAGGAGAATCAAGTATATAAAGTGTTTCATGGCATATCCTTTCTTTCAAAAAAAGCTGGGTATCAAAAGTTCATGTTCAGTACGGAAAAATTTTCTCTGCCTATCAAGAGTCGTCATATTGCTTACTGCCCTTTTATTGAAGATTGATCAACACGAGCACAAGTCCTTTACCACTCTTCAGCGAAGACATCGCTTTACCGATAACTGTGCCATTTGATCGTTCCTTATCGGTCACCTTCATGGCGTAGCCAGAAATGTCAGATGTTGTTAGCAAATCACCAGGCGCAATGGACGCCGAGAGCGCCTCAGCCTTGCAGTACACACGGCCGGCGATTGCAATCAGCGAGTTTCCTTCCATGACTCCATGTTGCTGGAGTGTTAGGCCTGCTTTCACCCCTCCTGCTCCGCTCACAACACCTGCAACCTTCGGATCATATGGATGCTCGCTCATCTTCAACTTACCTGGGTTGTCAGCATCAATGATCATGACGGTCCCTGGTTCTGACTCACTGCTTTCAATTGTCTCAAACGGTTCAGCCACATCACTACCGCCACTGATATTGAGCACGCCGAGATACATATTCATGTATTTATTAGTGGCGGTATTATACAATGCGACATTGGGAACAGCTGGGTTAGAGCTACCCAGCTGAACATCGCCCCCAGCGCCATCACCACCAAGATAAGCTTGCTCATTGCCTGCGCCATCAACCCTTAAAAAAGATCCCGCCACGTGCAACTTCTCAGCGGGATTCGCCGTTCCGATGCCGACATTACCGGAGCCAGACTTCATAACCATATATTCATTCCCGCCGGAAAGGGAACTCTCGGTAAAGAGGTTAACGTCTCCATTGGCACACTGCACTCTTGCCCGTGCATTTCCGGCATTCGCATCGGTCAACGTCAGAAATGGTTGGTAACCAAAAATTCTCAGCCCGTCTTGGGCATTGATATCCAGTTTGCTGGCCGGCGTAGTCGTGCCAATACCTACATTGCCATCGTATTTGATAAACACCCGCGTGTTGTTTCCGCCCGCTCTCAGGTCGAGATCATCAAGGCTGCCCATGGCTGAGATAATGCCTTCTCCAGCGTAAGCACCGACGAGCAGTTCCGTTGGAGGTGGGCAGCAGATAATGGGGTTTGTGGAAGTGAACGACGCAAAGCTTCCATTTCCCAGATCGGTTCCCCAAACTGTCAACTGGTGGCTAGGGCTTGATGTCCCCCCTATGGCTACGCTGCCCCTTACTACTAAGTCATTCTTCCCGGGATTCGCGTAGCTGTAGCTATCGGAAATTAGAATACCACCTGCTTTGAGACCCGAGGCGCTTGGAGATAACGGTGAGTTAATGAGATTGAGGTATCGATTGAGTTCACTGGAACCGGTTCCTGTAAAGAGGACAGGGCTATCTCCAGGATCAAGAGTTAAGTTCCCTCTGATGTCCAGCTTTGTAGCAGGAGTCGTCGTCCCTATCCCTGCATTTCCTTCGGCAAGATAGACGTTAGTATCTTTCGGTGCCCACGGGGCAAGCGAGTAGGGCACGCCAGTCAATTGCGTTCGGTTTGTGCTGGTCACTCCATTGATCACCGTCTCCAGCCAATACTGCCGATCGAACACAACGGTTGAGACGTCGAGCACCACGCTGTAGACTCCCTTAGTGATCGGTACGCTCGCGAAGGTCTGTGACCACGTCGGCGAGCCGCCATTTGCCTGAGTGTACAGCTTGAAGGTCATTGGATACGTACCAGTGATTGGCTGACCGCCACCATTAGTGTAGTATCCCTGGTATGATATCGTGTGCGGAATTTGTGCCGCTCCGATTCCGAACATCAACATCACCAGTGCAAAGATTGCGATGGATTTCATACGATTAATTCTCTCCTTTCTATAATAGTTACTTGATGTGTGCTCTTGACATGGCACCGGTTGCAACGAAGAGCAACCTTTTAGGAAATTTACTGCGGCAGGGGGACGAATACTATAGAGAGGTTTACGCTCTCTTTACTGACTATTTACTTAATCCATCTAAGTAAACCTACTCAGAAGTCACAAAATCGTGATTGGGAAGAAACTGTGCCGAGTGAATGAGATGAATTAGAGTGAGGATTTATTCTGCACTGCGAATTTCAGAAGCTGGTGTGTGCCATGAATGTCGAGTTTGTTCGAGATGTTTAGACGATGGTTGTCGACAGTTCGTACACTTACATTTAACACGGAACCGATTTCCTTGCTTGTCTTCCCGTCTGCGATGAGCCTGAGGATTCTTCGTTCCGTCGGTGTCAAGGCATCCAAGCCGGGGAGGGTCTTCCTGATCTCAACAGCACGCGCATTTCTCTCAATGAGGTGGGCAGACATGGCTGGACTGACGTAATACTTCCCCTCAGCAACGAGTTTGATGGATTCGACAATCTCTCGTGCAGCACTTTCTTTGAGAACGTAACCACGCGCCCCAAGATCCATCGCCCTGTTAAACATTTCCCGATCATTGTACATGGTGAGGAAGATGACTGGAATATCGAGGTTCTCCTCATGCAATGCCTTGATGACGTCAAGACCGTTCTTCTTCGGCATGTCGATGTCGAGGAGTGCAACATCGGGATTCAATGTTTCAATCGAACGAAGTGCACTCTCGCCGTCGGAGACCTCATCGATGATGTGAACTATATCCTGCGCCGCAAGAACCTGTCGAAGACCACTGCGGAAGATCGGATGGTCGTCTGCAATAACGATGTGGATTGCCTCAGGCATGATCCCTTCTCCGATAGGGTATATCGACGATCATGGTCGTGCCGCGTCCCGGAGTCGAGCCGTAGGAGATATTGCCATTGAGAATGCGCACCCGTTCCCCGAGCCCGATTAACCCAAATCCGTGCAGCTCATCATCTGGAGTCGGGAGAGACGTACGGGGTGTCGTGAAGCCCTTTCCATTGTCTCTGACGATAACCTTGACCAGCTTGTCGTGTTGTTTGACTGAGACATAAGCTTCCGCCGCTTGCGAATGCTTAACGATATTGTTGACGGCTTCCTGAATAATTCGAAAGACATGAACCTCTTCATCTTTCGAAAACAACTCATCAATCGCATCGATATCGGATGTGAAGGTGATCCCGCTTGCTTCAGACATTCTGCGAATGATCGACTGTATACTTGTCGTTAAACCGAGCTTATCGAGATGATAGGGACGTAAGTTGTGGGAAATTTCCCTTACTTCAGTTATCGTTTGAGTACTAATGTTTGAGATGTCATTTAATCGATCGCGTATCTCGGAGCTTTCGGGCAATGCGTCGAGCGCAAGAAGAGAATGATTTTTAATGACGAGGAGGTTCTGTCCTAAACTGTCGTGCAGCTCTGCGGCGATTCGGGTTCGCTCGCTCTCTTGCGATTCAATAAGTCGTCGAGAAAATTCTTCTTGCATAACGCGGCGTTGTTCAAGACTGACAACTTTGCGGCGGAATACTCCATAAGTCACGGAAGCAACACTGGCAACGACTAATACCACAAACCACCAGCGCTGCCAGATGGGTGGTACAATCGAGAACGAGAAGGAAGCTGGGGTAGAGCTACTGATTCCGTCTCCATTCACTGCAATGACTTCGAACGTGTAGCTCCCTGGGCTTAGTGCGGCATAGGTGACCAATCGTTGGCGCGACGGAGCACCCCAAGCACTGTCAATTCCCTTCAGTCGATACTGATAACGTACAGCTTGCTCATTCTTGAAACTCAACCCCACGTAGTCAATAATGACGTTGTTCTGATCGTGTGGGAACTCCATCCCACCGCGAACATCGATCAGTCGATCATTGATTGTGATGTTTGTGATATGCACTGGAGGTGCGATCCCGGTTGTCCTCTTATCTCCTAAGCCAATAGCTTCTTTCGTGTTGACAATCCAGATATTCTTTGTCATTGTTGAGTAATAGACCCCACACGGTTCCTTCGTCATCACTTCCGACCACCGAAGCTCTTTGAGATTATCGATATTAACCGACATCGCGCCTCCGCCAGTTCCAAGCCACATGTGGTGTTGTTCGTCTTTTGTTATCGCCCACACTGCATTGCTCAGCAGTCCTTCCTTGATCGAGATAGTACGAAACTTTGTACCGTCGTAAATTGCCACACCCCCAAAGCGTGTTCCAATCCACAGCCTGCCGTAGTCATCTTCTGCGAGGGACCGCACCCCGTTGTCCGGCAAACCTTCATTCGTCGTGAAATGCCTCAGATCTCTAAGAGTGAGATCTCCGCCAACAAGCTTTACAAGCCCTTCGCTGAAACTGCCGAACCACACGTCGCTCTTGGAATCTCTGTAGATCGCACGGATCGACGACATCCGTAATTCATCCTCTTGCCTGAGCAGCGTGATGACCTTCGGCGGCGAAGCATTAAGATCAATAACTTCGATTCCGATCCCCAGGCTAAGCCAGAGGTAATTCTGCGGATCGACATAAAACATCCAAATCAAGGCAGGAAAATCCTTTCCTGCCTTGAACGTGTAAGATTTTCGGAGCAGGGAGGGTCCGCGCTCGCGTGTGATGATTGAATCACATTCAAGAGTAGAGTCGCTATATTGGATCCACAATCTTCCACGAGTATCCGATCTGATACTCCCAATCTGAACTGCCTTCCTATCACGAAGAAGCCGATGGTTAACTGTCGACCAGACACCGTCGTTGTTTTTCCAACACTCCCACGCTCCCTGAGAGTTCATAAGCCAGAGATGCCCCTTGCGATCAGGAAATCCGACGACCTCATTGGACAACTGTAACGTCACTACGTTTTTCTCTGAAAGTTTATGAAGTCCAGTGACGAATCCACCGAACCAAATATCTCCTTCACGGTCTTCAAGAATCTGTTCCAAGTAACTTTCAGCGGTTGTCTGTGTACCGAAGTTAATGACTATTTGGCCCCTGGGGAAGTCTTTCTTCGGAATTCGGCAGAGTCCACCGGTGCTCGTGATCCAGAGGTCACCATCCCGATCAAGAATGAGATCAGTGACAATGCCTTGCGATGAGCTGTGCCATAGAGTGTGCAAGCGATCCCCGACAAACATCCTCAACGTGCTGTCCTTGCCAATAATCCAAATGTCTCCTTCACGATCAACTTTCATACGATTGATGAATGCACCGGGTTGGAGGTCGAGATTAATGACGTTTGTTTTTTGTTCAGTGGGTGAATAGATGTAGACGCGACGATTGACTCCAAACCAGATCTTCCCATCCGATGCAAGTACCATGTCGTTGCCGTTTATGTACTCAGGTGGATGGATTGGAAAATGTTGCAGTGTGTCCCCAGAAACTTTGAAGACGCCGTTCGTCGTCATGCACCAGATTGTCCCTTGTTGATCCTCCAAAACGTTGCCGATAAACGTCTTCGGAATATATGATCCGAACTTAATGGGGGTGAACGAACCGTCTTTGTACCTCGAGATTCCTCCCGCGATCGACCCAATCCACATCGTCCCCGGTGATTGTTTGCTCTCGATAATTGATGTAATGAAGTTGTTTACGAGCCCGTCATTCGTTGTGTAGGTCTTAAACGCTTCGCCATCGTAAACACTCAAACCTTCATCAGTACCAATCCAGAGGAATCCTTTAGAGTCTTGACAAAGCGCGGTAATGCGATTCGAAGGGAGACCGTCTCGTGTTGAATAATTGTGGAACGGCAACACTTGCCCCCCGACAATGTTGGGAAGAAAAAGGAATGAGGCAAGACTGAACAGACTTGCGCAACGAAATGCCTTATAGAGGAAATCCTGTTTCACACTAACCCAAGATGAGCGGACGATGTCGCACCGCGGCACCACCATGTGAGAGAGTACTTTGGTATTTCCACCGTATAAGGAAGCCGCTCGCCGACTCATTGTCCGTCCAAATCTACGGAATGGAAGAGGAAGATGCAAGGCTGCGTGTAGGTGTTCAAGTCCAGCTTTGGGAGAGAGGAGAGGTGGGATGTTATACTGCCTATCGAGCGGTCGATCCCCCGTTGCTATAGCGGATCTCGATATACGTAGCGTTTAGAAGATCACCCTCTGTAAAACGTTAACTTCGTGCCGTAATCTCAAGGTCTGACTCGTGGAGTCTCTGTGAGGAGAAAGGTTGCCGCGCTGATCTCTCCAGAAAATTGATAGGAACGTATTTTACATATCGTTTTTTTGCAAGTTCCCAATTTGTGAGGATTTCACGAGCAGTGAAGCTCCCGGTTTCTTTGAAGTGCTTTTCTATGAGTGTTCGGAATTCTAATTCGTCGGTTTTGTCTATCTCACACAATGATAGATAATTTTTGTTGACGAATTCATCATAATCTCTATTCAAGTAGAGCGTTCCACCAGTCATTCCAGCCCCAACGTTGTATGATACTTTACCGAGGATAGCAATGGTGCCTTTTGTCATGTACTCACAAGCATGCAAACCCGTTCCCTCCACAACCGCAGTTGCTCCACTGTTGCGAACAGCGAACCGGTCACCTGCAAGCCCTCTCACGAAGATGTTTCCGCCGGTTGCACCATAGAGGGCACAGTTACCAATGATAACGTTGTCTTCAGGTGAAAACTGTGCTCGTGGATGCGGCTGAATTATGACGTTGCCTCCTGACATAGATTTGCACACAGAATCGTTTGCCTCGCCAAACAAACGTACGTTGATGCCATCCACAAGGAACACGCAAAATCCTTGACCCGCACTCCCGGTGAATGTGACATTGACCGACCCTTTACAGGGTGCTTCAACGTGTTGACCCATTCCTCTCAAACGCTGTTTGTACACTCTGCGTGCAATTTCGCCGGAGAGATACGCAAGCACAGCGCGGTCACTCGTCGACACATCATAACTGAAATCAACAGTCCTGTGGGTCACGATCGCTTGATATGCATCATCAAAAATCTGTTTGTTGAGGGTACTTATCCCTTCAACAACTTGCCGAATACCGGGTGTGATGCCAGCGGAGGGTGAATCGAGGAAGTACGAAAGATCAAGCTTTCGCTGTCGAACGAACTCCTCGTGCCTCGGTGAGAGAACAAGAAGGTCTGTGCGTCCTACAATCTCCCGAAGTAATTGCGCGCCCAATCCGGCGAGTTGCTGCCGCACATCGTCTGCTATCAATGTGAGCAGCTTAACGATGTGGTCCTTCGATCGCGTGGCGATGCCGGTCGGACAGGTGTTTTTCTCGCACACACGCGCCATAATACATCCTTGAGCGACAACCAGCACCTTGCCGAAATCAAATTCTTCTGCGCCCAAGACCGCTGCAATGATTACATCTTTGCCAGTCATCAATCCTCCATCCACACGAAGCCGGACAGTGCCTCGAAGCTTATTCACACAGAGTGCATTGTGCACTTCTGACAATCCAAATTCCCACGGAAGTCCTGCATGTTTCATTGATCCAATGGTAGCCGCGCCTGTCCCGCCGTCACCGCCAGCAATGTGGATAATATCTGCCCCAGCTTTTGCAATGCCAACAGCGATAGTGCCAATGTTTGTTCCTGCGACAACTTTTAGGCTAACCTCCGCGCCCGGATTGACCTGCTTCAGCTCGTAGATCAGTTCTTTCAAATCCTCGATGCTGTAAATATCGTGGAGCGGCGGCGGCGAGATAAGGTCTACATGGGGGTAAGAATGGCGCGCACGCGCGATGTCGGGATTTACTTTTACACTCATGAGCTGTCCACCCTCACCCGGTTTTGCGCCTTGAGCAATCTTAATTTGTAGCTCTCTTCCCGAAATGAGATACTCAGCCGTTACACCAAACCGCGCCGAGGCAACCTGCTTTGTCGATGCGGTGATACCATGCGTGAAGTAGTATGGATTCTCGCCGCCCTCGCCGCTATTGCTTCGTCCGCCAAGTTCTCTCATTGCCAAAATAATGTCGCGTTGCGCTTCGGCACTGATGGCTCCGAACGACATTGCCCCTGAACCAAACTGCTTCAAAATCTTCTCGCGTGACTGTACTTGTTCAATCGGAAGTGACTTTTCAGCCTGTTTCAGGTTAAACAGGTGCCGTATATTGACGGGCTCCGCTTCATCACCGAGGTGCACGTATTGTTTATAGGTTGCGACCGTTTCTTCAGGAGTGCGCTCAGTTCTGACAATCTTGTGAACAACCCTCGCCCGTTCGCTCGTGATTGAGTGTTTCTCACCGGCGTTTCCTTTGACATTCTCGCGGAATTGATATGTGTTGATGAGTTTGTTTGAATATTCAGGGAGTTTTGCCAATCCTGTTTTCCATAAAATATCTTCAGCTAATTCCTCATATCCGATGCCACCAAGGGGTGTCTTCCTGCCGGGAAAGAAATCGTCCATCAATTCGTTTCCCAAACCAACAGCAGTAAACAGCTTCGAGCTCATGTAACCTTGCACGACAGAAATACCACACTTTGACATAATCTTGAGCAGCCCTGCTTCAAGTGCATTGATAAGATTCTGTTCTCTCTGGTCTCGTGTGAGATGTTTGAAGCTTTCATGCGTATCGTTGCGTGCAATTTCAAGTGCAAGGTATGGGCATACGGCAGAAGCCCCAAAACTTACCAACGCTGCAACATGATGAGGCGTACGCACTTCGCCCGAATATATGACAATAGACGCGTTGAATCGCAGACCGGAATTATTGAGCACCCGCACAACTGCCCGTAACGCAATCAAACTCGGGATTGGCGGGTTCTCGTAGTCAGCATGTTTATCACTGAGGATAATAACGGTGGTCCCGTCTTCAACCGCTTTCAATACATCCGCCCGTAGCCGATCGATGCTCGCACGAAATCCTATCACGCCTTCGCACCGCTTGAATGTCATGCTGAAGACCTTAGGGATAATGTGCGATTCCGACGGGCGCTTCGTCTGCAAGTCTTCAATGAATTTCATTTGCCCAAGACTCAAGACAGGACTCGGAACTTCGATGGCTGGCTCAAGCGGGATCAGATCTTTGGCAAAAAAGATGTTGGGCTTCCGTCCAAGAAACACACGCATATCAGTGACATTTTTTTCCCGCATGTAATCAAGCGGAGGGTTGGTGACCTGAGCGAAGTTCTGGTAGAAGTAATCGAAGAACGGGCGGGGTTCGGAAGAGAACACATTCGGTCGGGCGGTGTCACCCATGGATCCGATCGGCTCCTTGCCTTCAGCGATCATGGTATAGAGAACGCGCCCAAGTTCCTCCTGTGTGATTGTGAACAGATTCTTCCTGAAAACAGAGACATGCTCTTCACCCTCAAGAGGATATGATGTGATAGGAATTGTCCGCGGATCAAATTTTGCATCCCTATTTTCACGCGAGAGACCTGGATCGCGGAAGTGAACCCTACCATTTTTCAAATCTACCTTGACACCGGTACCTCCATGGAGAATTCCCTTTCGAAGGATTGCTGCGTCGTCAATTGCAAACGCGCCAGCTTCAGAAGAAAGATAGAACGTGTCTTCAGTAAGTGCCCAGCGAGCGGGACGGAAGCCATTGCGGTCAAGCCGTGCCCCGACAGTATTCCCGTCGGAATACAAAATGATCGCCGGTCCATCCCATGGCTCCATTGCACGGCTCCAAAACTTGTAGAAATCATTCTGCCCGAACGCCGGCGGCATCATGATGGCAAGAATATCTTCAATCTGCGGGATACTGCTGCGATTCATGAGCGCTTCAACCATCTCGTTCAGACTACCCGAATCGCTGATGCCTGTGTGTGTGAGAAGCTGATCAGGTGGGAGACCGAGTGATTTTTCCCTTGATAGCGCCCACGAGCGATTGCCTTCGATAGTGTTGATCTCACCGTTGTGGCCGATTAATCGAAATGGCTGCGCTTTGTCCCACGAGGTTCGTGTGTTGGTGCTGTAACGCCGATGGAACATCGCAAACCGAGTTTTGAAGTTAGGATTTTGTAAATCAAGGTAGAATTGATCGGTCACCTCTGCGCGCGTGAGCCCTTTGTAAACGATGGTGTTGGCAGAGAGAGAAGTGAAGAAGAATTCTTTGTTAATGCCGTGCTGTGATTGTTTCGTGCGAACTCGCTGCTTAGCAGCATGCAACACTTTGTCGAATGAAGCATCGGTTCGACAGTGTTTAGGTCGGCGGATGATTGCATGTCTCATCGCCGGCATGGTATGCAACGCTTCCTCGCCGAGGACGGACACGTTCACAGGTATTTCGCGATAGTCAACAACCTCCAGTTCGTACAGGGCGAAGGTAGATTCAAAAACATCCAGCGATTGCTTCATGCGTAACGGATCGCGCGGCATGAACAGCGTAGCAACGGCAACCTCGCGTTTCTTGTAACCGAAAAGCTCGAACGGAATATCCGTCATGACCCCGGCGCCATCGCCGGTGAGACCATCAGCACCGCAGGCACCACGGTGCTCCATACAGCGCAATGCCCGAAGCGTTTCCTGCAAAATGGAATGACTGTATTCACATTTTCTGTTTGCGACAAACCCAACGCCGCAACTCGATCGTTCTTCGCGATCAAAGAATTCCATACTTCACATCGCTGATTATTATCGAATCCTTAATTTTCCGCAATTGCCCCTTTCGAAACCCTTCAATCCTTCTGGAGGATTCTCAGTTTTCGACAAACCTTGCAGATACTTTTGTAATAGGCGTAAAAGGAACTCGGCGTTGTTGTTCCACAGCGGCGGCAGTGATATGGCATTCTGTAGCCACGTTTAGTGAAAAGCGCATCGCCATGGCGACGCCACCGCACGTAATGTTTCCAACATAACCCTCGGGCGACACTTGATCCCCGGCATAAATCTACAGAGCACGCATTTCCGTTCATCAGTGAGCCTCTCTTGCCGTTCTTATATTACCAGAACATCTCATTAATTTGCCCAACGATCACGTTTTGAGATTTTGCCTCGGTCATATGCGATTCGAGTTCGGCGCAACATCGTGCGCGAAGTTCTGCAAGTCTCTTAAAAAGTGTTTTCAGTGCTGGATCTTCGATGTGAGCAGCCTCGTGCCAATATGTTTCCACTGCTTTCTTCTCTTGTTCCAGCAATAGTTCAACATCCTGGACAGAGGCATGATGAACATTGTTAGACTGGATCGACATATCATCTCCTTGCTATGTAAATGATTAAGAGAATAATTGAGGTAACATCTTCGTGTTCATTGTTGACGGTCAGTCATTTTTTTGATTCTCCGGTCGCAACGACCGAACGACAGCCCCGGCGCGCCACATTTCAGAGTTTTTCCACTCATCCAATTCTTTCTGAAGTTTCGCGCGGTAATCAGGTACACCACAGGCATCCAAGACACGCTTCGTTTCCAATCCTTCCTGCACATTCCGGTAGAGCAATTCAAACAGAGGCTTCACGGCGGTTTCAAAGCGCTTGGACCAATCAAGTGCGCCTCGCTGCGCTGTGGTGCTGCATGAGGCGAACATCCAATCCATACCGTTCTTACCGATCAAGGGGTACAAACTCTGTGTTGCTTCTTCAACAGTCTCGTTGAACGCTTCACTCGGCGAATGACCCATTGCTCGAAGCGTATCATACTGAGCCTTCATGACCCCTGCGATCGCTCCCATGAGCACACCGCGCTCGCCTGTAAGGTCACTATATACTTCTCTTTCGAAGGTCGTCGCAAACAGATACCCCGAACCTATTGCAATCCCAAGTGCAACGGCACGCTGGTGGGCTCTACCGGTAGCATCCTGATAGACTGCGTAGCTCGCATTGATACCACTGCCTGTAAGATAGTTTGATCGTACGGTTCGTCCTGCACCTTTCGGCGCTACAAGGATCACATCAACATCCGGCGGTGGGATGACGCCCGTTTGTTCTTTGAAAACAACCGAGAAGCCGTGAGAGAAGTGCAATGCCTGACCTTTCCTCAGATTCTTTTTCACCGTGTGCCATTGCTCCTTCTGCCCGGCATCCGAAAGCAGGTATTGAACGATGGATGCTTGTTGCATCACCTCATCAATTTCTGAGTAAAGATTTTTGCCTTCTACCCAACCATCGTGAATCGCATCACTCCATCCTTTTCCTCCTTTTCGCTGATAGACGATCACATTAATTCCGTTGTCACGCAGGTTTAACGATTGTCCCTGCCCTTGAGGACCGTATCCAAGAATTGCGACGATTTCGTTTTCCAAAACCCGCTGCGCCTTCACAAGCGGAAATTCTTCTCGAGTGATTACTTCCTCTTTGATACCGCCAAAATCGATTAGTGCCATAGCTGTGCATTCCCTTTCTGTTGAACTGAGAGTTCGTGTGTAAGTGACTTAGGCTGAAGCTGCCCTGCGCAGTGGAAGCGACTCGGCAACATTCACATAGTCGAGCCACTCTGCCGAACGAGGGTGCTTGCCGTGAATCGCCAATTGAAACGCCTGCTGAAGTTCCTTCGTAACCGGTCCCATGTTTCCGCTCCCGATCACGCGAAAATCGATCTCCCGCAATGCAATACATTCTGCTGCGGTACCACAGACAAACACTTCATCAGCCGTGTACAATTGATCGCGTGAGATGAGCGTTTCGGTGACCTCATAGCCGAGGTCACCGGCAAGTGCGATAAGCGAGTGGCGCGTAATTCCTTCCAGTACAGGGGCAAGATTCGGTGTGTAGATTTTCTTGTTCTGCACAATAAAAAGATTCTCACCCGTACATTCTGCAACGTATCCTTGAGGATCAAGAAGAATAGCTTCATCAAATCCTAACCGTAGAGATTCCGTTTTTGCAAGAAAACTGTTCGCATAGTTTCCACAAATCTTCGCTTTCGTCATCATGACGTTAGGATGATGACGCGTGAAGGAGGCAATGTTTGCACGAACGCCGTACTGCAAGGCATCGGCACCCAAATAATTCGACCATTCCCATACAGCAATCCCCACATCTGCTTTTCCTCCATCGACATTGAGGTTCCAGCCACCACCGCTTAAATGGATCAAGGGACGGATATAACACTCGGTGAATTCATTTACTGCCACAGTAAGCTTGATTGCATCGGCAATCTCTTCCGCACTGTACAAGAGGTTGGTGAACCCCAAGACCTTTGCAGAGTTGATCAATCGATTGACATGATCTTCCAGCCGAAACACTGCCGGACCATCATCGGTGGCATAGCAGCGGATTCCCTCAAAGACACCAATGCCATAGTGTAATGCCGGGGTTAAAAAATGGACTGTAGCCTTTTCGAATTCTACCAATTCACCATTCATCCAGATATATTTCGATGTCATTCCCATACACGGTTCCTTCATTGATTTGATACTATATGTGCGATAATTCTATCCGTCATCTGTCGAGTATTCAGTCTGCCGCCGAGATCCATGGGGCGCAGAGTATTGGTAACCGCCTGATCAACCGCTGTTTCGATCGCAACAGACTCTCGCTCGAGATGCAGTGAATAGCGCAACAGCATCGCCGCACTGAGTATTGCTCCAATGGGATTAGCAATTCCTTTTCCGGCAATATCAGGCGCCGAACCGTGAACAGGTTCATAAACGCCGGGTCCGTTATCACCAAGTGATGCGGACGGAAGCATTCCCATCGATCCCGTTAATACCGACACTTCATCGGTAAGAATATCACCAAACATATTCTCTGTCACGACCACATCAAAGCTGGAGGGGGAGGTAATCAGACGCACGGACGCAGTATCGACCAGCATGTGTTCCAGAAGAACGTCTACATGTCCAGAAGCAACAGCTACGGCCGTTTGCCGCCAAAGCCGCGAAGTCTCGAGCACGTTTGCCTTATCAACTGACGTCACTTTCTTACGGCGACTCTTTGCAAGTTTGAAAGCAAACTCGACAACACGTTTGATTTCGTAATCATAGTATTCCATCGTATCCACTGCGCGGACGAAGCCATTTACACGATCACGCCCGCGAGGCTTGCCGAAATATAATCCTCCCGTAAGCTCACGAACAACGATGAGATCGACAAATTTAAGTTTCTCAGGTTTTAGCGGTGATACATTCACCAAGACAGGGAATGGTTTCACCGGGCGGAGATTGGCATACAACCCTAACTCTTTTCGGAGAGCGAGAAGCCCCTGTTCCGGACGAACCTTCGCGTGAGGATCATCCCACTTGGGTCCACCGACGGCGCCGAGTAGAACCGCGTCTGAGGCTTTACATGCGGCGAGAGTTTCCGCGGTGAGCGCAGTACCGAACCTATCGATGGAGCGCCCCCCAATCAGATAGTCAGTGAATGTAAATTCGTGACCGAACTTTGAACCAACATCCTGCAATACGCGCACTGCTTCTTCAGTGACCTCGGGACCAATGCCATCGCCGGGAAGAACTACGATCGTTGATTTCATTTCATGTTTCGAAAATGTATTGAATAATTAATCTGTTAACGTTAATCCGTACTCTATGCTATCAGCCAGTGCATACCAACTTGCTTCGATGATGTTTGCACTTGCGCCAACGGTACTCCAGCGCTTTGTTCCGTTCTGGGTGTCGATAAGGACGCGAGTGGTAGCTGCTGTGCCATTGTCCCCGTCGAGAATACGGACCTTATAATCAGCAAGCTGGAATTCCTGGAGAGCCGGATAGACTGGCACGAGGGCTTTCCTCAATGCACTGTCCAGAGCGTGAACCGGACCAACACCTTCTGCGACAGTGTGGATTACCTCGCCATTCACCTTCACCTTCACTGTAGCTTCGGCAAAGATACCGCGTCCCTGCCGGTGTTCAACATTCACCGTGAGGTCCACCAGCTCAAATGGTGGCTTGTACTCTTTCTGCAACCGTTTAAGCATCATCGCCACGGAGGCTTCTGCGGCTTCGAAGGAACCGCCTTTCGCTTCGAGCGCCTTGATCTCATCGAGCACATGGGCGAGATCTTCTTCGGCATGGACTTCCAACTCAAACTCCTCGGCTTTGCTCAGAAGATTTCCTCTGCCTGATAATTCCGAAACAACAACCCGCGTCTTGTTACCGACAATGTGTGGATCGATATGCTGGTAAGAATTCGGGTTACGCCGAATGGCTGCAACGTGGATACCACCTTTATGCGCAAACGCAGAATTACCAACATACGCCATGTGTTCATCGGGAGCGAGATTTGCCACCTCTGCGATAAGGTGTGCTAATTCCGTGAGATGCTGAAGACCAGTTTCGGGCAAACATTTGTATCCCATCTTCAGTTGAAGATTACAGATAACAGAAATAAGATTTGCATTACCGCAGCGTTCTCCATAACCATTGATCGTTCCCTGAACCTGCACACACCCTTTTCTCACTGCGGCAAGAGCATTGGCAACCGCACATTCACCATCATTGTGCGTGTGAATCCCCAACGACATATCCAATTCATCTCTCGTGGCACAAACGATCTCCTCAACCTCCCAAGGCATTGCACCGCCGTTCGTATCGCACAAGATGCTGATTTCGGCACCACCACGATGAGCGGCTCGTAGCGTCTCCAAAGCATACTCCGTATCGAGCTTATAACCATCGAAGTAGTGTTCGGCGTCGTAGAACACACGGCGACCGTGCTGTACGAGATAGGCAATACTCTGTTCGATAATCCTCAAGTTTTCACCAGCCGTCGTGCGCAGGACGTCGGTAACATGTAACATGGAGGTTTTGCCGACAATAGTACAAACGCTTGTGTTGGCATCAAGCAACGCCTTGATATTGGGGTCGTCTTTTGGATTGCCGTTGACGCGACACGTCGATCCAAATGCTGTGATGACAGCGTGGTGTAACTTAAGGTGTTGCGCTCGTCTGAAAAATTCCTCATCCTTTGGATTCGAGCCGGGCCAGCCACCTTCGATGAAATCCACACCGAGGTCATCGAGCTTACGGGCAATCTTCAATTTATCGTCGCACGAGAGTGATATCCCCTCCCGTTGAGTACCATCTCGTAATGTTGTGTCATAGATGTGGACGATCGTGTCCATCGTTTTACGAATCCCCTGCCTTGTCATTCTGATAGTTTGGTTTGCTGAAAGACTGACTGATTTCTTCAGAGCGGCGTGTCGCTGTGGCTACCGCGTTAATTAACATCGAACGTAATCCGTGTGACTCAAGCTCATGAATTGCATTAATAGCGGTTCCCGCGGGAGTAGTGACTTGATCTCGCAAAATTGCTGGATGTAAGCCTGATGTTTTCACAAGCTTCGCTGAGCCAAGAACGGTTTGGACTGCCAATCTCGTTGAGATCTCTCGAGATAATCCCATCTTCACACCTCCATCGATCAGTGCTTCGATCACCATATAAATGTATGCGGGACCGCTGCCGCTCAGGCCGGTGACTGCATCAAGCTGTTCCTCTGCGACGACAACCACTTCACCGACCGCCTCGAAAATGGAGATTGCAATGCGCTGCTGTTCCTCGGAAACACATGCACCAAAGGAAAGCGCTGTTGCCCCTTCATCCACTGTGGAAGCGATGTTGGGCATGGCGCGCACCACCGGCAAATTTTTTCCGATGCGTTTCTGAAAGTACTCAATCTTCATGCCGGCGGCGATGGAAATCAATACGTGCCGTTCGTGCAGAGAACCCTTGATCTGATCGAGAACCTTCGGCACAGTCTGGGGCTTGACACAAAGCAACACAATCTCCGATGTTTCGACGGCCTCTAGAGGATTCAGCGTGTGTCCGATATTCCATTGAGCTGAAAGATTTTGAAGTTTACCAAGGTGAATCCCACACGCAACGATTTTTTCGGGCGTAGTCAATTTTGCATTGATGATTCCTTTCATCAATGCCGTTCCCATGTTACCAGAGCCTACAACTGCTATGGAACGATTAAGAACGTGATGGTGCATTGTTTGATTGACAACGTGAACTTGATGTTTTTCCATATGGTCACCTTACCGATGCAGTGTTTCGTATGCAGTAATGTTGTCTTCGAAACGAAGTATATAACCAAGTTCGTCAACGCCGTTCAGCAAGCATGCTTTTGAAAAACCATCAATGGGAAACTGGAATGATGTTCCATCGGGCAGCTTGACAGTCTGTGCCGCAAGATCAATTGTCAATTGGGCACTTGGGGTGTTCTCTACCAACTCCCGCAATTCGTTATGACCTTGTGCGCTAACGATGATGGGAAGAAGTCCATTCTTCAACGCATTATTACAGAAAATATCGGCAAACGACGTACTGATGACAGCGCGGAACCCAAAGCCCATGAGTGCCCACGGGGCATGTTCACGAGATGAACCACATCCAAAATTATCGCCTGCCAAAAGTATTTGAGCGCCTTTCGCTTCAGGCTTGTTTAAGATAAAATCACGCTTCGGCGAGCCGTCTGCATTATACCGCCAATCGTAAAATAACCCTTCGGACAAGCCAAGCTTATCGATTGCCTTCAGGAAGCGAGCAGGAATAATCTGGTCAGTATCAATATCGTTCACCAGAAGGGGCAGAACTCGAGATGTAAGTGTTGTAAAAGATGCCATAATGGTTTTTGATTTTTTAAATTTCAGTTTGTCGATATCAAAGTGCGAACGTCGGTAATTGTTCCAGTAATTGCTGCTGCCGCTGCTGTGAGGGGTGATGCCAGGAACGTTCGACCGCCTTTACCCTGCCGACCTTCGAAATTACGGTTGCTGGTGCTCACGGCATACTGACCAGGTTGAAGTTCATCACCATTCATTGCAATACACATCGAGCAGCCGGCTTCTCGCCATTCGGCGCCGGCGGCTTTGAAGATTTTATCCAACCCCTCTGCCTCTGATTGAATCTTCACATCTTGTGAACCCGGGACTATCAGGACGCGTATGTTTGGCGCAACCTTTCGATCCTTGAGAAGCGATGCGGCAAGCCGCAAATCCGAGATCCGTGAATTCGTACAGCTTCCGATGAACACGACATCAATCGGATGTCCAATGAGCGGCTGTCCCGGCCTAAGATCCATGTATTCAAGTGCCTTCCGCAGGGCCAACTTTTGTGATGCATCGGTGAATCGGTCAGGGTCAGGCACATTACTGGTTACCGGAATGCCCATCCCAGGATTTGTTCCATAAGTAATCATTGGAGCAATCTCACTTGCGTTCAGCATGATAGTTTTATCATAATATGCACCCTCGCCAGAAGGAAGATTTTTCCATCGATGAAGAGCGGCATCCCATGCTTCGTCTTTTGGTGCGAACTCCTTGCCTGCTATGAATTCAAATGTTGCATCATCTGGAGCGATCATCCCAGCACGCGCACCGCCCTCAATCGACATGTTGCAAATCGTCATTCGCTGTTCCATGGTGAGAGCCCGGATCGCGGAACCGGTGTATTCGAAGACATGTCCTGTGCCGCCTCCAATACCGATGTTGGCAAGGAGTGCGAGAATAACGTCCTTTGCTGTAACACCCGGTGAGAGCTTCCCATCAACGCGCACCTCGCACGTCTTAGGCTTCCGTTGAAGCAAACATTGCGTGGCAAGGACATGCTCAACCTCACTCGTACCGATGCCGAATGCCAACGCTCCGAATGCACCGTGCGTTGACGTATGGCTGTCGCCGCAGACGATCGTCATCCCCGGCTGCGTTAAGCCAAGTTCAGGACCGATCACATGGACGATGCCACGGCGAGGGCTGTTCATACCGTACAATCTCACACCGAACTCTCGCGCATTCTCCTCCAACTGTGCAATCTGTTTTGCCGCAAGTGGATCTCGTATGGGAAGTGATACATCACGCGTGGGGACACTATGATCGACCGTCGCCACAGTTTTATCCGGTCGTCTGACCTTGAGTCTTCGTCGTCTAAGACCTGAGAACGCCTGCGGCGATGTCACCTCGTGGATTAGGTGGAGATCAATGTAGAGCACAGCAGGTGACTCCGGTTCCTGGGCAACAATATGTTCGTTCCAAACTTTCTCGAAAAGCGTTTGAGGTTTCATCGTGATTCTGTTGTTGTCATTAAATGGGTAGATTGATTTTGCGAAAGTGTTCCCGCACTGAGTTCTGCAACGCGTTCAGGTTCATCGCTGAAGCCCCCTGTCGTCACGAGTAATTTGTTGAGCGCGCTGAGGTAAGCCTTGGCGCTTGCGACAATGATGTCCGTATCTGCACCGTATCCACCAAAGGTGCGGGGAAGGTCACTTTCGTTCTGAGCATTGAGTACGTGCTGACCATTTCTTCCTCCGATTCGTACGGTAACTTCGCCGAGAGCATCAATTCCCTCTGTAACAGCATGGACAGAGAATTCAAGCAGCGTATTTGGTGCTTGAACAATACAGTCAATCGCTTTGTAGCTCGCGTCAACGGGACCAGTTCCCACAGATGCTTGCACAAACAACCGACCGTCCGGACCGCGCAAACGTACAGTTGCTGTGGGCATGCCGATAGTTCCACAGGCAACCTGCAAGCCATCAAGCGTGAAAATTTCACGTGGCTGATAAAGTTCATCCGATGCGATTGCCTCGAGATCAGCATCAGTAATAATCTTCTTTTTGTCAGCAAGATTCTTGAAACGCGCAAACGCCTTGACAAGCTCAGCTTCGTTGAAACTGTATCCCAACTCTGCCAAACGCGTCTTGAAGGCATGCCGACCAGAATGCTTTCCTAATACAAGTCGTGTTTGGCTGACGCCGACTGTTTCCGGGCGCATGATCTCATACGTCTGCTGATGCTTGAGCATTCCATCCTGATGGATGCCTGCTTCATGAGCAAACGCATTTGCGCCAACGATAGCTTTGTTCGGTTGCACGACGATGCCGGTATAGTTGCTCACCAGTTTGCTGACACGCATGATCTGCGGCGTATCGATACCTGTTGTGAGGTTGAACACCGAACTGCGGGTATGAAGTGACATCACCACTTCTTCAAGAGAAGTATTCCCCGCTCGCTCACCGATGCCGTTAATCGTCACCTCTGCCTGGCGAGCACCGGCACGAAGACCCGCCAGTGTATTAGCAGTAGCCATACCAAGATCGTTATGGCAGTGGACGGAGACGACGCACTGTTCTATCCCGGGTGTGTGTTGAATGATCCCTGAGATCAACGCTCCGAACTCATCTGGCATTGTATAACCAACTGTATCTGGTATATTCAGAGTTGTAGCACCAGCGTTCACTGCTTCACCCAGCACGAGATATAAAAACTCAGAATCGCTCCGGCCTGCATCTTCACAACTGAATTCCACATTCTCACACAGCGTGCGCGCATACGCGACCATTTCTTTCACTCGCTCAACTACTTGCCCGCGGGTCATCTTCAATTTGTATTGCATATGGATTTCGGACGTCGCAATGAATGTGTGAATGCGTGGACGAACGGCATGGCGTATGGCTTCCCACGCCTTGTCGATATCATTCCTGTTTGTCCGGGCGAGACCACAGATGATCGGCGGATCGCCACTGGGAGTTGCAACCGTTGACCCAACTTCCACAGCGATGCGGCGTACAGCTTCGAGGTCGTCGGGGGATGCAGCGGGAAACCCCGCCTCAATGATATCGACACCCATTCTGGCAAGCGCACGCGCCACTTCTAACTTCTCAGCAGACGTCATCGTTGCACCCGGCGATTGCTCACCGTCGCGCAGTGTAGTATCAAAAATGTATATGCGTTCTTCCACCGTTGAAATCTTTCCCTATAGTTTCCTACCTTCAAGCTGAACTAACTTTTTCACCCACTCCATCAACTCTTCAAATTGATTAGGAAGTAACGACTGAGCACCATCTGAAAATGCCTCTTCAGGATTGGGGTGAACTTCAATCAATAATCCATCAGCGCCAACCGCGACCGCTGCTTTTGCTAGTGGTGTCACAAGAGTACGAATTCCAGTGCCGTGACTTGGATCGACGATGACAGGAAGGTGACTCATTTCTTTTAACGCCGGAACAGCAGACAAATCACAGGTATTGCGCGTGTAATCTTCGAATGTGCGAATGCCACGCTCACAGAGAATCACCTGATAATTTCCCTGCGACATGATGTATTCCGCCGACATCAAAAGCTCTTTGAGAGTACACGACATCCCTCGTTTTAACAGCACGGGTTTTTTTGTCTTGCCAACTTCCTTCAAGAGGGCGAAGTTTTGCATATTCCGCGCTCCAAGTTGAAGGATGTCAGCATAGTCTGCAACCACCGGAACGTCAGTTGGAGTTATCACTTCGGTGACAATAAACAATCCGGTCTTCTCTCTTGCCTCGGCGAGAAGTTTCAGACCTTCTTCCTCAAGTCCTTGGAAACTGTAGGGGGAGGTTCTTGGTTTGAAGGCACCACCGCGGAGAATCCGCGCTCCGGCATTTTTCACCTGCTGGGCGCTTGCGAGAATTTGTTCCCGACTTTCCACCGAACACGGTCCCGCCATGACAACAAACTGATTGTTTCCAATTGACACGAATGCTTCCCCGTTTGATGTTGCCGACCTAAGATTAATCGCTGTCTTCTCTCTTTTCCATTCCTTGCTTGCAAGTTTAAACGGTTTCAGAATGGGAACAACGCTTTCAACACTATCGAGAGAATCAAGAGCTTGTAACCGCGATTTCCCTCGTTCATCTCCTACACAGGCGATCACGGTTCTCAGCTCGCCATATATTGGATGAGCCTGAAATCCAAGTTCACGAACTTTCTCAAACACATGTTCAATTTGGTGCTGGGAAGCCCCAGCTTTCATAACAATGATCATACGATATACCAAACCATCTTGTTCATTTGTAGTGTCATTCCCTGCTTGGTGTTCTTTAGACTTCACCTTGGAATTCGCGTTTTAATGCAACCCTTCCTGTCCGCGCTAACTCTTTAATGCCAAACGGCCTCAACATTTTAATGATAGCATCAACTTTCAGCTGACTCCCCGTCGCTTCAACTGTCAATGTCTCCGGACTGATATCCACAACTTTGGCGCGGAAGATCTCGGCGATCTGCATGATCTCCGACCGTGTTTCAGGAGTTGACTGAACTTTGACCAGGATAAGATCCCGTTCAACGAAACTGTCGAACGTTAGATCAGCAACGGTGATGGTATCAACGAGTTTATGAAGCTGTTTGATTATTCGTTCAATGACCTGGTTATCTCCGCGAGTCACAATGGTCATCCGTGAAACATCCTTTTCTTCAGTCGGACCAACTGTGATGCTTTCGATATTGTATCCTTTTGCGGCGAACAATCCCGCGATCCTATTGAATGCCCCGAAGTTGTTCTCCATGAGAATTGAAATCGTGTGCTTCTGAAAATGTTCTTCACCGTTTGCTTGCGCCCGTGCTCTGTGCGATATCTGTATGTGTGATACTATGTTGTCCATCTCTTATCCTTTTTCCAGGATGGATAACCCTTTATGGTCAGGTTGTCCATTCTTATTCACGGGATCGGGTGTATCAATCATCTCATTGACGGTCTGGCCTGAGGGCATCATCGGGAACACATTATCCTCTTGCGCAACTACGAATTCCACAAAAACGGGTCCGTCGTTATATGCCATTGCGTTCCGAACGACACCCTCAACTTCAGAACTCTCCGTTACTTTGTACGCTCGACATCCATAGGCTTCCGCGAGCTTGACGAAATCCGGGTTGCGTAGTGCTACCTGTGAGTATCGTCGCTCATAGAACAGTTCCTGCCACTGCCGCACCATCCCAAGGAACCCATTGTTGATCACAAAGATTTTCAACGGAAGCTTATGCTCAACAATGGTTGCAAGCTCCTGAATGTTCATCTGAATGCCCCCGTCGCCGCTGATCGAGATCACGGAGAGATCCTTCCGTCCAAACGCCGCACCCATTGCCGCCGGTAGTGAGAACCCCATTGTTCCTAATCCGCCAGAGGTAATGTGCGAGCGCGGGTGGATCCAATTGAAGAACTGTGCCGTCCACATCTGGTGTTGACCGACATCAGTAACAAGAATGGCATTACCCTTAGTAATCTCACCAAGCTTGTGAATAACATACTGCGAACGAATTTCTTTCCCATGTGTGTACCTGAGCGGATGTTCTTTTTTCCATTGCTCGATCGTCGCAAGCCAATCGTGGGTATCGACCCGATGAACAAGATCCATCAACTTCGTCAACACGTTTTTCACATCGCCGACAATAGGAGCATCTGCTACAACGTTCTTACTGATGCACGCTGGATCAATATCGATGTGAATTTTTTTTGCATTGGATGCGAAGGCGTTCACATTGCCTGTCACACGATCATCGAAACGAGCCCCGACTGCAATGAGAACATCACACATACTTACGGCGATGTTGCTGTACCACGTGCCGTGCATGCCGAGCATCCCCATGGAGAGCGGATTATCTTCAGGAAACGAACCGAGGCCGTGAAGAGTCGTCGTCACAGGGCATTGCATTTTCTCTGCTAACGCTTTCAACTCAGCCGAAGCATTCGATTGGATCGCACCTCCACCGACATACAGAACCGGGCGCTTCGCTTCATTGATAAGCTTAACAGCCTTCATGATTTGCATGATATCCACATCAACGATCGGCTTATAGCTTCGCAGCTCCACGTGCTGAGGATACTCGAACGTCGTCTTCTGCGCCATGATATCTTTCGGCAGATCAACAAGCACAGGACCAGGTCGCCCGGTCGTGGCAATGTAAAATGCTTCTTTTATTGTCTTTGCCAATTCTCTGATATCGCGTACTAAGTAATTGTGCTTGGTGATCGGTCGAGTGATGCCAACGATATCCGCTTCCTGAAAGGCATCATTGCCGATGAGCTTGAGTGGAACTTGGCCCGTGAAGACTACGATTGGAATGGAATCCATGAATGCATCAGCGATACCGGTGACAGTATTTGTTGCACCGGGCCCTGAGGTGACAAGCACTACGCCGGGTTTACCGGTAGCCTTGGCGTAGCCCTCCGCCGCATGAGTTGCACCCTGTTCATGTCTTACGAGCACGTGTTTAATGGCAACAGCATCATGCAAGGCATCGTAAATCCCAATGTTTGCGCCACCCGGATAACCGAAAACCACGTCCACACCTTCGGCGATCAAACATTGAACAAAAATTTCCGATCCGGTCATGAGCTTTTCAGAAGTTGTGGTCATTGATTTCGCCGGCATCAACAGTTCTTCCTGAGCCGATACGGATGTTCTATTTAGAATCATGATCGCATTCCATTCAAATTCAAATCAGTAACTGCACCAAGACTGCTGCTCGAAACTAACGTTGCGTATTTCGCCAAGACGCCTGTTGTATAGCGTGGCTCGGGTGCGCACCACCGGGCTCGGCGACGCGTAAGTTCATCCTCTGTTACATTGAGCTGCAATAAGCGCGCTTCGGCATCGACGGTGATTGAATCGTTTTCCTGCACCAAGGCAATCGTCCCACCGACGGCCGCTTCCGGAGAGACATGTCCAACGACCATACCAAACGTTCCACCGGAGAATCGTCCATCGGTAATAAGCCCTACTGAATCGCCTAACCCGGCACCAATAAGGGCCGAAGTCGGTGCGAGCATCTCACGCATGCCGGGTCCCCCTTTTGGACCTTCATAGCGAATAACTATGACATCCCCCGGCTTAATTCTTTCCGTTAAAATTGCTTCGAGGCAAGTTTCTTCAGAATCGAAAACCCGAGCAGGGCCGGTCATTTTGGGATTCTTCACGCCAGTGATTTTTGCAACTGCCCCTTCCGTTGCAAGATTACCTTTCAAAATGGCAAGATGACCCTGTGAGTAGAGTGGATCAGCCCATGGTCGGATAACTTCTTGATTCGAACGCGACGTCGATGGGACATCCGCTAACACCTCAGCAATGGTTTGACCGGTAATCGTGAGCGCATCCCCGTGAAGACGATCATGCTCCAGAAGCATTTTCATCACTTGCGGCACACCACCTGCCTTATGGAAATCGGTTGTTACATATTTTCCGGAAGGTTTCAGATCACACAAAACTGGCACACGAGAGCGAATGTCCTCGAAGTCATCAAGAGACAACGTCACATCCATAGCGTGTGCGATAGCAAGCAGATGTAATATGGCGTTTGTTGAGCCTCCAATCGCCATTACAACTGAAATTGCATTTTCAAACGCTTTACGGGTGAGGATCTGACTCGGAAGGATTTGTTTGTGAACTGCGTTGGCGAGGACTTTTGCAGATAGTGCCGCACTCTCGACTTTCTCAGCGTCTTCCGCAGCCATTGTCGAAGAATATATCAAACTCATGCCCATTGCTTCGAACGCGGAGGACATTGTATTCGCGGTGAACATGCCACCGCACGCGCCGGCACCGGGACAAGCGTGGCGCTCCACCTCCAGTAACTGGGTCTGGTTGATCTTTCGGGCACCAAACTGCCCCACAGCTTCAAACGCGCTGACAACGGTGAGATCTTTCCCATCGAGGTGACCGGCTTTGATCGTTCCTCCATACACGAAGATCGCGGGGATGTCCATTCGGGCAATAGCGATCATTGCCCCCGGCATATTCTTATCGCACCCGCCAATCGCCAGCAGTCCATCCAGGCGCTGAGCATTACATACCGTTTCGATGGAGTCGGCGATCACTTCGCGGGAAACAAGCGAGTACTTCATCCCTTCCGTTCCCATGGAAATCCCATCGCTCACGGTGATTGTGCCAAAGACTTGAGGCATAGTGCCGGCTCGTCGCAGAGCGGACTCTGCGCATCCTGCCAGGACGTTCAGACCCATGTTGCATGGTGTGATGGTGCTATAGCCGTTTGCGACACCAATGATCGGCTTCTCAAAATCCTGATCGCTGAATCCAACAGCACGAAGCATAGCGCGATTAGGAGAGCGCTGCGCCCCATACGTGATCAGCTTGCTTCGACGGTTATCGCCTGTTCCATTGTTCATTATGATTCACTCTTGTTCAGACAAAAAAAATCCTCTTGTCCGCCAGAGGGAACCTTGCTTAACCGTTTAAACTGTTGGGATTATATGTTGGTGTGGGCTTAGTTAACCTCTGGCGTTTAGTTAGCTGTTAATAAACAGCGCCAAAACGACGAGGAGGTTAATAAGGAGAAGGGAAACGCCCAGCGGGAAAATAGCGAGAAGCGGCCGCACAACATCAATGGAAGTGCTTACCACTTTGTTGTTCTCGATATGTTGTCTATTTTCCACTTGAGTGTTTAATCGTTCTTATGAGTATACATAATAAAACGAAGACTGTCAAGGGCGCATGAAAAAATATCTTTACAATTTGTCAAAAAATGCTTTAAACGATAGATCACAAAGTATAAAAAATTCACTGAGTGATAAATATCAAAGGAGAAACGTGCTATTACTGAGCACTCCAATCGTGGAAGCCGCTATGACAAGCCTCGAGGGGTGGATGGTTTCTTCTTCCGCACGCTGAACAATGATGAATTTTCTGAGGAAAAAGACGATGTTCTCTAGCAATGAACATTTTTTCAATCATTATCCAGTACATAGCGAATCTTTTGCAGGATTTCAGATATAATATATGGTTTCTGAACAAAAGCGTTCGCCCCCGCCTCCTGCATTTGAGATTTGATGTTGGGCTCAAAGTAACCGCTTGCCAGAATGATTTTCACTTCCGGATCAATCGCTTTCAATTGCAAAAGAACTTCTTGACCCCCAAGCTTCGGCAAGCCCACATCTGAGAGAACCAATGAAATCTTTTTATGAGAGCTGGCATACAGATCAACTGCTTCCACTCCATCTACAGCGGCCAATACTTTATAGCCTTTTTCAATGAGAACCCCTTTTAACAAATCCCTCAACAACTCTTCATCCTCTACAAGGAGAATCGTCTCAGTTCCACCGGGAATTTCTTTTTGAAGTGTATCTTCTCGTTCCACACTTTCAAAACCACGATGCTGAATAGGGAGATAGAAATGAAAGGCAGTTCCTTCTCCGACCTTACTTTCAACTTCTATGAAACCCCGGTGGTTCTCAATGATACCATATACTACTGCAAGACCTAAGCCAGTCCCTTTGCCACGCTCTTTTGTAGTGAAGAACGGTTCGAAGATGCGGCTACGTGTGGTGTTATCCATTCCAAGACCCGTATCAGAAACGCTAACCCGAACGTACTCCATGGCACTTGCCTTAGGGAAGTTCGCGCTAACGAGAGTTCCATCCACCAGTTCTGTGGTAAGATGCATCGTTCCTCCTCTTGGCATTGCATCACGTGCATTAACACACAGATTGAGCAGGACTTGATGGATCTGATTGGCATCTCCAATAATTGAGGGAAGATTCTTTTCGAGCTGCGCAGATACAGTAATCGTTTTCGGAAATGTTTCAGCCATGAGCTTCACAATCTCATTCACGATCTCGTTCAGTTGCACTGATTCCAGTAATACTTCAGACTTGCGAGCAAATGTAAGTAACTGCTTGACCAATCCAGTGCCCCGTTGCGTTGCTTTGTTTATCGCTTCGACACTCTGCATTAATCTCCCTGGTTCACGTTGTTTTTTTTCAACCATGGAAGCATGACCAAGAATGATCGCCAAGATATTATTGAAGTCATGAGCGATACCTCCTGCGAGCGTACCCAGACTTTCCATTTTCTGTGCCTCACGGAGATGTTCTTCCAATTTCTTTCTCCCGGTAATATCAACATACATGCCGTACACGCCAACCAAGTTATCCTCAATAATAATAGGATATGCTGTAATACTTACATTAACAAGCGATCCGTCCTTCCGCTTTCTCACCGTTTCTTTCTGGACTACTTGCCGTCGATACGTCGCCGTTGTCAACTCACGCGATTCTTCAAGGTGAGATTCCGGAACAATCCAGTCTTTAACATTACGACCACGAAGTTCATCAATGGAATACTGAAATATATTTTCAAAAGCTATGTTAGCATTCAGCACGATATCATGATCATCCAACATCACAATCCCGGCAGGAGAGTTTTCAAATAATTGTTGAAAATATGCCCTCTGAAGATCTAATGCTTCGCGTGCCTTTATGCGCACCATTGCACTTGCGATGTGCTGGGTCAAGTCCTTTTTTCTGTGTAAAACGTTTCAGAGGCTACGCTGCCAGTTGGTACGATATGAATTTTGTTAATTCATCATTGGGACACAAGAGCGCCCGGATATTCCTCAGCTGCGCGAGTTCCAGTAACGACATCG
>JACOSX010000027.1 GCA_016178625.1 Ignavibacteria bacterium | reverse complement strand
GTGGTCGGTTTGCCGGGTCCGCCCGCATAGGATTTACCATTAAATTTCAGCCAGTAACCGGGACCGTTCGTTAACGGATCGGTCGGTATGTATCCTGCCTGATAGCGGAACGCCTGTGATACGGCACTCGAATACAGCACTGCTTTATGATAGTCGTCGGGTTGTGTTGAGACCGACAAGAGGTTCCATCCATCGGCGGCGAACACCGCAGCACCCGGATAGAACTTGATACAGAAATTGTTTCTCGGCTTCGTCACAATGGGATAAATATCTTTATTGATGAAGACAAAGCCAGGCTTCGGCCCCGAAAGGCCATTCGAATCTGCCTGCATACCAACCAACGCCGCACTATCTAAACCGTTTATGCCAACACTGTTATACTGGTACTCAATCAAACCGGTGCAGCGATTCAGAATCACACGGAAGGTCGTCACATCAGGAATTGGACCGTTGGAATCAAAGGCGCCGACGGAATCCCATTCCACAACAAACTCACACGGATCTGCGGTGTGTCCGTAGCGAATCTTACCGAAGGTACCTGAAGAATCACCAATGATGAAGTCACCCCAGAACGGAGCGATGAAATTGCCCGGCATGCGGCCCGCACCTGCAGTATCGGGGCGACCATGATGTTGAAGATTGGGGAAATCCCAACCATCTGTCGCGAAACCATTAGAGCTTACATCAAGTGTATCGGTCGGACCTGCAGAGACTGCGATAGCACCGTTCACACCAACCCACACATATCGCGCAGGGACGCCGAAAATATTCATATTACCGCCCATATCAAATGGACCCGCTGTGCCGTCGTCTTTTGGAGCAGTTCCGTGTCCAGAATACGGTGTTGTAAAGAACGCTCCCGTGTCGATCACAGTGCCTGTAGCAGCAATACTTTTCTTCGTGCACGAAGAAGACGTATCCACAAGATAGTATTGGTTAGGAGCCAGGCACACTACCTTGTACGTGTGGGATGGACCCACTGTGGTAGCGCCATTAACATCAGTCGCTTCGATGTGATACGTTATGGTTGTTCCACATGGCTGACCCGGAATATCGCCTTCCCAGAGGGTACCGAATGAATTGACTAGCGTGATGGGGGATTGGGAAACGAGGGTGCCCCCAATCTCTGTCGGCCCTTTCGACCATTTGATGACAGCAGATGCAACGCCGGCACTTTCAGGATGAGTGGGGTAACAGTCGAGGATGTCGTACGTAACAGTCTGAGGACCATTGTCAAAGGTTGTCACCGGGTCACCGCCATTGACTGAAGTGATCGTGGGCGGGACGTTTGTCGTCACTGTCATCACGTACCAAAACAAATTATTCCACTCTCCCCGCGCAAGCCATCCTGGTCCGCAGAAGGTCGTATGCTCGTAGAACTTCCAATTATGAGCCTTCATAGGATCATCTTCGCTGCTTACCCAGACAGTAGTCGCGGTAGGATCGCTGCTGCCCGTCGGATGATTGCCATTGACTTTGAGTGTGATGAAGAACGGATAACCTAACGTGACCGTTGGCTTGTATCCAAGATCCATCATAGCGACGTTATTGATGTTGTTTGCATGAACAGGGGCAGGATATCCACCGAGCCCCCAGATCTCCTCTGCAGCGGGTGGGAACGTAGCCGGAGCAGTCGAGTCCGAAAGGTGGATAGTTGAGAACCACGTAGTATCGGGAAATGCATCTTCTGGAAACATAGCGACACCACCATCAAGATCCTGGGTATTGATGTAATATCCCCAACAGAGCTTTGGTGGCGGGGGATAACCACCGTACCCCGGTCCGTGACCTGGATAGATATTGGATCGAAGCAAACGGACTGTGAGCAAGGAATCCTTCGTGCCTGCATCTCCTAAGTGAAAGAAAACACTGTCGATAGTACCGGCAGCCGGCGTCACATTCCAACTTGCGAAGATATCTTTATGGTACGCAACATGCACAAAACCCGCCGGAGGATACGAATCTTCTGTAAAACCAAATTTGAACGTCGTGGGGCATGACGCCGAGGTAGAAGATACCAAGTCCGGTCGGTTCAGTTTCTTGGCGATCAGGTGCGCAGCGCTCTGCCCTTTCTGCATCGGAATGATATCCCCTTCCGAAGAGATAAGGTACTTTTGCTGAGCCAATGCTACTTGACCAGCAATTAAGACAAGCAGTAAGATTTTTTTCATGGGGACCCTTTCTATTTAAAAATGGTTTAGGCGCTCCCTATTCAGGCTTGACACATACTATTATCGTACTTTCTTCATCAGATGTCAAGACTTTTTTGGAATGAATAAATCTTCCATTTCCCCATTTGTCAATACTTGGTTACGGACAAATAAATCTTGGTTTTGTCCTTTAAAAGGCTGCTGCCTCTGGAGGTTGGAGTTCATTTATCCGGAGGAAAACACCACCTCTAACGGTGGTTACGAGCGGGAGGCGTTTCCATTGTTAACCCCTACTGTCCCGCAAAAAGGGCGAGACATCTCCCCCTTGCCAAGGGGGAGAAAAAGAGGAGGTCGAAAGAAGCCAACACCTTTGGCGGTGCCTGCACGCCGTAGTGCGTTTCGGCAGGCAGGCGGTGGGTGTTCATTTCAAGTTGAGGATGATCGCGTCTGTCATCTCCTGTGTGCCTACAGGTTTGGAGGGGTTCAGGTCGCGGGTGACATGATGTTTTTCTTTGATAGTTGTTCCGACGGCATGTTCAATGCGTGTTGCTGCCTCAAGCTCACCGATGTGTCGAAGCAGCATTGCAGACGCGAGAATGATGGCGCACGGGTTCGCGATGTTTTTGCCCGCAATATCAGGCGCGCTGCCGTGGACAGCTTCGAACATTGCCACTTTGTAACCGATGTTCGCGCCGGGGGCGAGACCCAAACCTCCGACCAGTCCTGAACACAGGTCGGACAGAATATCGCCGAAGAGATTTGTGGTAACGATGAGATCGAACTGATGGGGATTCATCACCAACTGCATACACATGTTGTCGATGATCTTATCGCTTGTTTCAATGTCTGGATATTCCTCGGCAAGCTTTTTTCCCACTTCGAGGAACAGGCCACTGGTGAATTTCAAAATGTTCGCCTTGTGCACAATTGTTACCTTCTTCCGCTTATGTTTCCGTGCGTACTCGAACGCGTACCGTAGAATCCTTTCCGACCCTGCACGAGTAACGACCCCGATTGTCTCCGCTGCACTCTTCGCGGGATCGATGTAATGCTCGATTCCCGCATAGAACTCTTCAGTGTTCTCGCGGAAGACAATCATATCGATGTCTCGCCAATGCGATTCTACACCTTCGAATGATTTTGCAGGGCGGAGGTTAACGTAAAGATCGAACTCCTTCCGGAGAGCGACATTCACACTTCTGAATCCTGTGCCGATTGGCGTGGTCAGTGGACCTTTTAACGCAACCTGATTTCGTTGGATCGACTCGATGACCTGAGAGGGAAGGGGATCTTTAAATTTGTCGATAGCCGTCATTCCTGCGTCATGATATTCCCAATCCACTTTGACACCGGTTGCCTCGATGACTTTGACTGCTGCTGTTGAGATTTCCGGTCCGATTCCATCTCCCGGAATCAATGTTATTGTGTACATCTCTTTGCCTTCATGGAAAAATGATACCCAATGTACGGAAAAAATTTGACGAGAACAATAGATCGTTGTAAACCCCCGTGAACGGTCCAGTGATCTACCGGCGGGAGAGGAGTTGTATTATTCTCTGGAAGTGAGTGAGCGTTTTCTGAGGGATTCGTCGCGCAAAACGGTTGTATCGAAACATGTCTCTAAAGAGTTCGAGGGAATCCGATCCCGATGTTATCGTGATCTGTTGGAGTAAGCGGTAATTCTGTGTGGCAATAGATGTCTTCGGGAGACCAAGTGCCAGCATTCCCCGCCCGATGAATTGGGTGAGGAACAGTGTTGAAGCCATCAGTTTGTCGTGTTGCGCGGGTGTCATCTGGTGAGAATGAAGTCCGAGCTTTTTTAGAACGCCTCTTACGTGATCTAATCGTTGCTTGGAGATCCTAACCGGACACAAAACGATGGGTTTCCCCTTGATGCTTTGTGCTGCACTGTCTGGACCGAATAGGGGGTGAGTTCCTAAAATTGAAATGTGCTTTGGCAGAAGAGTCTTCATCCATTTGATTGGTTGTTCCTTCACCGAACACACATCGACAACCAGAGTGCCTTCCCCGATGAACGGACCGATTGATGAAAGGACTGACCTCAGCTTATTGATGGGGACAGCCAAGATGATGATCTTTTTGCCGGCTGCTTCTGAGAGGGAAACTGATTTGATTCCTCTTGTTTTTGTAGCCGCGGATCGTTTGTCAACGACGACAACCGAGAAGTGTTTTTTCAGATGGCGTGCCGCGAGTTGCCCGAACCGTCCGTGACCGATGATAGCAAGCTGTTTTGTCATGCTTCACGCTGGATTCTTCGAGCATGATCAAACATCGTCTGAAAAATTTTGCTCACGAATTTCGTGTCAAGGCCTGCTTCATCGACCAACGATAGCTTCCCCTTTAATATCTCACGTTCTCTTTTCGGATTTTGGATCGGTACTTGATGCTTCCGTTTCCAATGACCGACTTCTCGGACTAACTCGACTCGCTGACTGAGGATCAACATCATCATATCATCGAGAAAGTCGATTTCTCTGCGGAGGGTGCCGACCGACTTATTCTTTCGGATGAGACTCTGACGCACCAAATGATCAGCAATCACCAAGGCAATCATGGACTCAACAACAGGGACCACTCTTGGGCACAGGCAGGGATCGTGCCTGCCCTCGACTTTGATAGTGCGCTTCTTGCCTTTTACATCAATTGTTTCCTGTGCTTTGAGAATTGATGATGGAGGTTTTACCGCAACCCGAACGACGATATCTTCGCCATTCGAGATGCCACCGAGAATTCCACCGGCGTAATTTGTTTTGGTTCGGACTTTGCCCGTCTTCTTGTCTCTGTAGAATTCATCATTGTGCTCACTACCCTTCATTCTCGCCGCGGCGAATCCAGATCCAATCTCAAATCCTTTGATAGCAGGGATCGACATGAGAGCTTTTGCAAGGTCGGCTTCGAGTTTATCGAACACCGGCTCGCCGAGTCCGGCTGGGCAATTCTTGATGACTGCTTCGACAACGCCACCGAGTGAATCGCCTTCCTTTTTCACTTTGTGAATTCTTCTTATCATCTTGGCTGCGGCTTCACGGTCAGCGCACCGGACTGGGTTCCGCTCGATCTCATCGTAGTCAATATGTTTCGCAATGATGCCGTCTACTTCTTTCGTGTAGCCGACGATGTGAATCCCTCTCTTTGCCAGGATCTTCTTTGCGACAGCGCCCGCGCCAACACGACCCGCGGTTTCTCTCCCCGATGATCGACCACCACCCCGATAGTCCTGAATGCCGTACTTCGAAAGATACGTGTATCCGGCATGTCCGGGTCGGAACAAATCTTTGATCGCGTCATACGCGTTTGAATTCTGATCTTTATTCCAGATGAGAAGACAGATGGGGGTCCCAAGTGTTTTACCCTCAAAGACTCCACTGAGGATATGCACCTGGTCTGTTTCATTCCTTGGCGTTGTCACACTGCTTTGGCCAGGTCTCCGGCGATCGAGTTCTTTTTGGATATCAGTTTCAGAGATCTGTATGTTTGGCTTAACACCATCAATCAGTACGCCAACGGCTTTGCCGTGACTTTCGCCGAACGTTGTAATCTTAAATAAACTTCCGAGAGAATTTCCTGCCATTATTACTCCTTTGACTCGATCTTTTTAAACTCTTCCCAAAAACCCGGGAATGATTTAGCAACACACATTGGGTTTTGAATACGGATGCCTTCAACTTTTAAACCTGCAACAGCAAAACTCATAGCCATTCGGTGGTCATTATACGTTTCGATTGTTGTTCCTTTCATGGGTTGTGGGTGGATGACAAGTCCATCGTCACTCGCTTCGACTTTTGTGCCGAGCTTCGTCAATTCGGTGGCGAGAGCAGTAAGGCGGTTTGTCTCTTTGTGTTGAAGGTGAGCAATATTTTGAATGATTGTCGGTCCTTCGGCGAATGCTGCTACAACAGCCAGCGTCGGAACGCAATCAGGCATTTCATTCATGTCAATATCAATCCCGCGTAACGTGCCGCCGTGAAGCTCGATGCTATCATTATGCTTGACGATAGTACAACCCATATCTCCGAGGATGGAAATGAATCTCACATCGCTCTGAAGTGACTCTACAGAGAGATTGGTGATAACAACATGACCGTTCGTGATCGCTGCGGCTGCGAGAAAGTACGTCGCGGCAGAAGCGTCCGCTTCGATGCGAAACTCGTGCCCGATGTATCTCTGATCGTTGTGAACGTGGAACATCGTCAGATCGTCGGTGTCGATTGCCGCGCCAAATGATCGCATGACATGGAGCGACATGTGAACATAGGGCATCGAACTTATTCCGCCTTTCACATGCAGTGTCACCGGGCGTTTCGCGTATGGTGCAGAGAGTAGGAGGGACGATACGAACTGACTGCTTGTCGAACCGACGACATCAATGCGACCCCCAACAAAGTTGCCACCATGGATTTTCACCGGTGGACATCCGTTACTACTTGAGCATTTAATGCCTGCCGCGCGAAGAGCGTCAAGCAACTCATTGATCGGTCTACGCTTCATCTGCTCGTCTCCAGTCAAGGTTATTTCACCGTGAGCCAAGCCAGCGAGTGTGGTTAAGAAGCGCATTGCCGTCCCGGCATTGCCGACGAATAATTCCTTGGATGGGATGTTAAGCTGTCCCCCCGACCCTACAACTTCCAAGCCGTTCTTTCGGCGATTGATGCTGATCCCGAATTCTCGTAATGAGGCGATAAGAAACTCTGAATCGTCACTCACCGACGGATTCACTAACATCGACGTGCCCTCCGCGAGAGCCGCCGCAATGAGAGCACGATTGGTATAACTCTTGGAAGGAGGGAGATGAATTCGTGCATTCACGCAGGTTGTCGGGCGGATCGTTCGTACGGAATTATCTGTCATGAACAGCATTCCAAAAAAAGTTTAGATTGAAGTTCCGCTTGCCTTTGAAACAGCTCCATTCCGGAGATGGTCGTGCAGCCTGCTGATTTTGCATCACGAAGCAAATGTGTCATCGGTGGATTATACACAGCCTCGAAAACAATCATCCCTCGATGGAGATAACGTTTTGGAACGAGCGTCCTTTGTGAAGGGACATCCGCCGCCATTCCGACGGAAGTGCCGTTCAACAAGATGTCGGCAGGAATTAACCCGAGATTGTCAACCGTTGCCCACTGACAATCGAGATCGTCAGCGAGTGCTTTTGCTTTTTCGGCGGACCGACCAACAATTGTGGTTTGTACACCATGGTGAACGACAGCATATGCCATTGTCTTTGCTGTTGAGCCGGTTCCGAGGACGACCGCCTGCTTGTTCTTGAGACGTGTTTTTCTCCGGAGAAGTGAGGCGATAGCAGGCAGATCAGTATTGTAACCGACCAGTTTTCCTTTTCGTCGAATGACTGTGTTAACTGCTTGCAGTGGGATCGCATCTTCGGCTACTTCATCGAGGAGTGGGATGATGTCCCGCTTGAAAGGCATGGTGATGCTCAATCCGGAGACTTGATCGCCGAACGTTATAAAAAACTGCTTAAGATCGTGCACTAGAAAATTGACATAGACAGCATCCATGGATGCCTTGGTGAACCGTCGATTGTGGTAATAAATTCCTTGACTGTATTTAACCGGATTTCCCACGAGACCGAATACCTTTGTCCGTTGAGTTAAGGTATGAACTCTGAATACCTTTTTCAAGTCCTCAACTGTAAATTGACCTACTCCTGTGCAAGTCCCAGATCGTGTCGATCCGAATGTCAGGTACGACCCGTACTTTCCTCCTAGAATTCTGCTAATCTGTCCCATCTCACCCATGCAAAAGGAGATGACTTGTTGACGGTTGGTTTTCGCTAATCGAGTAAGATTAAACATTTTTTGATTGTCACTGATGTCGTTCGCAATTGTGCAAAGTTTTAGAATGTCTGCACCCGTCTTTCGCATCGCGGAATAAATTCCTCGGATGTCGCGAGGGGTCTCTTGAAAATTATGATAAGAACAGATAACTTTCGTCTTAGAACATGATGAGAGTAAATCCTGTACGAAACGCTTACCCCAGCTCAACTCAACGTCAATATACTCTGCTCCGAAGCGGATAGCTTGAGAAAGGATATCGAACTGTTCAGCAGTGGTTCCGCTGAATTTTCCGCCTTCGTCCACGCGACGATTTGTGATGATGACGTTAGGTCTAGGTCTCTTCAGAAGTTTCTTGAGATCCAGGTCGGCAAGTCCATCAATCCGAATTTCGACCAGGTCTGCACATGTAGATGCGCGTCGAAGTTCGCGCAGGGCGTCGGCCATCGTTTGGGGCGCTATTGACAAACAAATTTTCATGACTGCACTAAGAGTCGGGCTTGCTTCAATGACAATCTTACGCCGACGCGGGCACGCCCGATTCTTTCGAGGAGTGTGTAGTGCGTCATACCTCTATGAACTTTTTTGTCTTGCAATGTCGCGCGCATGATTGCTTCGAGCTTAATAGTCGAAGGGATTTCTGTTGGTAAGTTGTACATCTTCAGAAGTGAAGTGATCCGTTCGGCGTGGCGGGCTGGCAATATCCCTAGGTGAGAGGACATGGTCGACTCTGCGACCATTCCGATCGCAACTGCTTGACCATGTGGGATCCTATACTTTGAGAGACGCTCGATTGCATGACCGATAGTGTGTCCAAAGTTTAAAATCCGACGGTAATCAGTTTCCTTTTCATCTTCCTCGACGACACTCTTTTTTAATTCGCAACATCGCTTAATGATGTTGAGGAGAGATTTCTCGTCTCGACTTAGGATCTTTGACTGCTTCTGCTCAAGCTCATCGAATAATTCTGAATCGAGTATCGCGGCGTATTTAATAACTTCCGCCAATCCATTCGAGAACTCACGATCAGGAAGTGTTTTCAATGCTCCAATATCTATATACACTTTCTGAGGCTGATAGAATGCACCGATAAGATTCTTCCCTAACGGATGGTCAATAGCAACCTTCCCACCGATGCTGCTATCCACTTGGGCGAGGAGTGTCGTTGGGATCTGAATGTAGGGAATTCCACGCAAGAGAGTAGCTGCCACAAAGCCGGCAAGGTCGCCGACCATCCCGCCACCGAGAGCGACGATAAGGGAATCTCGATTAGCACCTAACGCAAGAAGATTGTTTTCCAGTAGCTCCTTTGACCTACGACTCTTGCTTCGTTCACCTGCGGGGACGGTAAGCAAGTGAAAATCCGGCCGTTTAAAATATGTTCTATACAATGGGCCTACGTTCGAATCCGTGATCACGAATTTTTTGAGAGAAGGGAATTCCAATAGCCCATGAACTATTCCTCCTATTTTAATTCCGATCACAATGTCATAGGAATTGTCAATTACGCCTCGGAGGCGCACTCTCACTTTTGTGGGCATCACTTATTCCAATGTATCGAGTGCATTGCGAATTGGTGTGATGAAACGAATGGCGTTCTCAACCACGTGGTTGCCAGACGCATTCCCGATGACTTTCATGAGGGCGCTGCCAATAATGACTCCGTCGCTGATGCTGCCGACTCGACGCGCATCCTCAGGGGTCGCTATGCCAAAACCGACGAGGAGTGGATTCCTCTTCACGCACCTGCGTGCTCGTTGAAGAAATTCCTCCGCCTGGTTTGCCAATCCTTGCCTTGCTCCGGTGACTCCGGTTATCGAAACGCAATAAAGAAATCCTGTGGAATGTTCATCGAGCTGAATGAGTCTCTCATCGGGAGTCGTGGGCGCGGCCAAAAACACCATTGCGATGTTGTGTTCTTGTGAGAGTCGCTGGAATTCTGCGCTTTCTTCGAGAGGGACGTCGGGGATGATCATGCCATCGACACCGATCTCTGCGCATCGCGAAACGAATTTCTTGGTTCCGTATGTATAGACCGGGTTTGCATACCCCATCAGCACAAGTGGAACTGAACAGCGCTTCCTAATTTCTTCTGCCATCTCCAATGTCCGTTGCAGCGTCATGCCATTCCGTAATGCTGTCTCAGAACTCATCTGAATTGTGGGTCCGTCAGCAATCGGATCAGAAAAGGGGATCCCAAGTTCGATCAGGTCTACGCCGGATTTTGATAACTCAACGACTAATGGGACGGTTGAATCGACACTCGGATATCCGGCAGTAACGAAAAGTGACAACGCCTTTCTGCCTCGAGTACGAAGCTGTGTAAGATGGTCGGCGAGGCGATTCATCAACGTAATTCCTTCTGTCCGCGTTTCGTCCATGCTTGTATGATAGTAGGAAGATCCTTTTCACCTCTGCCTGAGAGATTCACGACTACTGTATCATTCGGAGATGTTTGAGGCATTAAGTATTCGAGATATGCAAGGGCATGGGATGATTCGAGGGCAGGGAGAATACCTTCGCACGATGTCAGCCTGAAAGTTGCCTCGAGTGCTTCTTCATCTGTTACAGAAACATACTTGACGCGACCGATATCTTTCAAGTAACTATGTTCCGGACCAACCCCCGGATAATCGAGACCGGCGGAGATCGAGTGGGCAGGAAGAATCTGCCCGGCTGCATCTTGCAAGACGTAACTGTACGAGCCATGAAGAATACCCGGGGTTCCCGCGGTGAGTGTTGCTGCATGCTTACCACTGGCCACTCCGAAACCCGCTGCCTCAACACCGATCATCCGGACGTCATCGGAGAGAAAATCATAGAATAATCCCAGAGAGTTACTCCCCCCTCCTACACAGGCAATCAGGTGGCTTGGGAGATGCTTTTCTTTCTCGAGTATCTGCTGCTTTGTTTCCCGGCCAATCACAGACTGAAAATCCCTCACGATCATTGGATAGGGATGAGGACCCACGACTGATCCTATGACGTAGAATGTATCGCGCACTGTTGCGACCCAATCGCGGAGGGCATCGTTGGTAGCATCCTTCAAGGTTCTGGTACCAGAGGTTACGGGAATCACTTCGGCGCCAAGCAACCGCATGCGGGTGACGTTAATTTCCTGTCGCGCCATATCTTCCGTGCCCATGTACACCGCACATTGCAATCCCATCATGGCTGAAACAGTGGCGGTGGCAACTCCATGCTGTCCCGCACCTGTCTCGGCGATGATCCGTGTTTTGCCCAAGTATTTCGCGAGGAGTATTTGACCGATCGTATTGTTGATCTTATGCGCGCCGGTATGGCAGAGATCTTCCCGCTTCAGATAGATTCTTGCTTTCTCATATCTTGCCGTCAATTGTTTGGCAAAGTACAATGGGGTTGGTCGACCGACATAGTCTTGCAGTAACGATTTGAACTCCGCCTGAAAGGCGGCGTCACCCTTAATTGAAAAGTACGCGCACTCCAGGTCATGGAGTGCGGAAATCAATGTTTCAGGAACGAATCTGCCGCCGAACTTCCCAAAGTGTCCGGTCTTGTCGGGTAGCGTCTCGATAATCTGGTTCATCGTATAGCCTCAACGCTCTGCGGTGATCGGGTGAATGTTCGATCCATAATTTGGGCAAGCTGTTCAAGTTTATCTAAGAGGATCTTGAATTTAGATGGCTTGAGTGATTGGTATCCATCCGACAGTGCCATCGCGGGATCAGGGTGCACCTCGATGATGAGACCATCTGCGCCAGCGGCGATTGCAGCAAGCGACATTGCAGCAACCCCATCCCAAACGCCTATCCCATGGCTCGGGTCGACGATGACGGGGAGATGCGAAAGCTTTTTGATGATCGGAATAGCATTGAGATCGAGCGTGTTACGCGTTGCAGGTTCGAATGTGCGTATGCCTCGTTCACATAGGATCACGTTGTAATTTCCCCCATTGAGGACGTATTCCGCAGCCATCAACAATTCCTCGATTGTTGCTGAGAGCCCGCGCTTCAAGAGCACCGGTTTTCGTTGAGCCCCGACAGCTTCAAGCAAAGAATAATTCTGCATGTTCCGTGCACCAACCTGAAGAACATCAGCACATTCTGCGACCATTGGCAAGGTCTCGGTATCCTTAACTTCCGTCACGATGCGGAGTCCCGTGATATCTCGGGCATCTTTGAGATACTGGAGCGCCTCTGTCTTGTACCCTTGGAACGAATACGGCGACGTTCGCGGCTTATATGCACCACCGCGGAGAAATTTTATACCACACTCCTTGAGAGTACAAGCAATGTCGATGATTTGCTGCCGGCTCTCGACGGAACAAGGACCTGCGATGATTGTGAGCTCTCGAGCACCGATCGCTTCATCGTTCACGTCGACAATCGAATCTTCGGGTTTAACGTCTCGACTAACAAGCTTAAAGGGTTTTGTGATCGGAATGGCTTCCAGAACGCTTGGAAGGTTCAGGAACTGCTCGGCATCGGGGCGACTCTTGTTGCCTGTGATGCCAATTGCCAAGCGGTGATCGCCCGGAATTTCATGGGGAACGTATCCAAGCGCGCGGATTTTTTCTTTCACCCGATCAATGTCGGTGCGGGGCGCATCTAATTTCATCACGATAAGCATTTTCTGTCCTCTTCGATTTATTGATTTATCTGAGCCAGTCGCTCAAACAATAACGCGATTTTTGAATGATCCTTCTTGCCAGGAGCGGACTCGACTCCACTGTTGACGTCGATAGCGTACGGTTCGACACTCCGAATTGCCCCAACAACATTCTCCGGATGTAGTCCTCCTGCGAGGACGAGGGGATGAATATTCTTTATTTCACGAGCAATCGCGAAATCGGCGAGCGTTCCTGAACCCCCGTATTGTGTTGAGTTTGCCCCATCGAGCATTGCTGCTGAAATTGAATACCGTCGCACCTTCTCTATCTCTTCATGATTTCTGATTCGGAACGTCTTCCATACTTTTACAGGATATCCTAAACAATCTTCAGGTTGTTCGTCTCCACTCATTTGGACGATCCGAATTCGAGTTTGCGAGATGACCTGCTCAATCATTTCTCGTCGTTCGTTGACGAAAACTCCGACGGGCGTGATGAACGAAGGAAGTGCTTCAATAATCTTGGCTGCGTTAGTAGGGCTGACATAACGTGGACTGCGCTCATAAAAAATGAACCCGAGCGCATCAGCGCCTGCATGTGTGCTGTAGATGGCATCTTCCGATCTCGTGATTCCACATATTTTAACGCGGACGCCCATCGTCTAAACCTGACAGTAGATCTCTTAACGACTTACCCGGGTCACTGGCTTTCATAAAATGTTCCCCGATCAGCGCCGCCCCGATTTGTGCACCTTGCAATCGTTTCAAATCGTCAGAGGTGTGAATCCCGCTTTCGCTGACGATCGTACAATCTTTCGGAATTGTTTGTGCGATCGTGAATGTACGATTGAGATCGACTTTGAATGTTCGGAGGTCTCGATTATTGATTCCAATGAGTTTCATGCGGTCGAAGTCTAATATATCAATCTCCGCCCTTTCATACAATTCGACCAAACATTCCATACCTAACTCTTGTGCAGCTACGTGAAGCTCACATAATTGGGACCGTTCGAGTACACCGGCAATCAGCAGGATCGCATCAGCGCCGAACGCTTTAGCTTCATAGACCTGGTACTCATCAACAATAAAATCCTTTCGGAGAACTGGAAGCGTTACCGATTGGCGCACTCGTTGTAGATCGTCGAGCGTTCCAGCGAAGAAACGTTCGTCGGTCAGAACAGAAATCCCCGCCGCTCCATTCGCTTCGTATTCCTCGGCGATCTTCGAGGGTTCGACAGTAGGGCGTAATGAACCGGCCGAAGGAGAGGAGCGCTTTATCTCAGCAATGATTCCGAAGACCTTGTGGTTATTCAAACTGGTCTGAAGTGAAACCGTTGTCCGATTGAAGAACTCAGACTCCAGAAGAGTGGATCGCTTGATCTTCTGTTTTCGAGAGGCAACTTCTTCTCGTTTATGCTCGACTATGGACTGGAGGATGTTCATCGCTGAGTAAAGGATTTCAGGTCGTTTAATTTCTTGAATGCTTGTCCAGAATCGATCGATTCAACCGCCATCTGAACGCCTTCCCGGACGTTAGGTGCTCGTCCGGCAACGAGTAACCCAAACGCTGCATTTGCTACCACGACGTCTCGGTGGGGAGTTTTGTGCCCCTCAAGGATATTCATCGCAATCTTCGCGTTTGTTTCTGCTGAACCGCCGCTCAGGGCGTCTCGTTTGACGGTGGGTAAGCCGAATGCTTTCGATTCTACGTCGTAGTTGCCATCGAGGAGTTGATTGTTCACTTCAAACACCGTCGTCGGTTCCTCAAGAGAAATCTCATCCAGACCATCGTGAGAGTGTACAATGAACACTCTGATCGAGCCAAGTTGTGAGAACACGGTTGCCATCTTCTGTGCCGCGTCATGACTGAATGCCCCGACAAGTTGCCGTTTCACACCCGCGGGGTTCGTCATAGGTCCGAGAAGATTGAATGCCGTTTTCACCCCAAGCTCTGAACGTGGTTTGGCAGCATGTTTCATTGCCGGATGGAAGAGTGGTGCGAAGAGAAATCCTATTCCGATCGTGTTGATACATCCTTCCACTTTCTGGGGGATGAGTTCGATGTTCACGCCGAGTGCCTTCAACACGTCTGCGCTGCCGCACGAACTGGAGATGGAACGATTACCATGCTTTGCAACTGTTACTCCCGCACCAGCTACAACGAACGATGCCACAGTTGAGATATTAAACGTTCCTGCTCCATCGCCGCCGGTGCCGCACATATCGATGGCGTCATGGTTGTCGATCGTCACCTTCACCGATTTCTCGCGCATGACTTCCACAAATCCGAGCAGCTCGTCGGGGTGTTCACCTTTCACTTTCAGCGCAATCAAAAAGCCGGCGATCTGAGCGTCGGTTGCTTGACCTTCCATGATCTTTCGCATAGCCATTGCGGCTTCCTTGCACGTGAGGTGTTGGCCTGTACTAACCTTTTCGATGAACTCTTTCATGTGACCTCCGTAAGCATACTTTGCCAGTTCGCGATGATCTGGGGACCCACCTTTGTCAACACGGACTCGGGATGAAACTGGATCCCCTCGATCGGGTAGTGTCGATGTCTGATGCCCATGATGGTATTGTCCTCTGTCCGTGCCGTGATGATTAATTCACCAGGGAAATTGTTTTCTGAAATAATCAGCGAGTGATATCGTGTCGCTTCGAACGGAGTAGGAAGACTGTGGAATAGATGCTCTTGGTCATGATGGATGGCAGATGTCTTCCCGTGCATAAGCTGGGACGCGTGAGTAATTGTTCCACCAAAAGCGTGTCCTATGGCTTGGTGACCTAGGCAAATTCCCAGTGTTGGAATCCTGTGCCCAAGCGTGCGGATGAGTTGGACACAAATCCCTGCGTTTTCAGGACGACCGGGACCTGGAGAGATGAGTATCCCATCGGGGTTCAGATGCTCAATGTCCTTCGTAGTCACCTTGTCATTGCGAAGCACGATGAAATCCTTGGTGTGCTGTCCCACAAGTTGAACGAGGTTGTAAGTGAACGAATCATAGTTGTCGATAATCAGAATCATCACGAGATTCTTTCCGCCATGTGCAAGGCTTCTACCAGCGCGCGCGCTTTGTTGATAGTTTCTTGATACTCTGTCTCCGGATCAGAATCTGCAACTATTCCCGCTCCTGCCTGCAGATAGATCCTACCGTTGACTGCAAACATCGTCCGGATCGCGATGCACATATCCATGTTCCCGGAGAAATCTAAATACCCGACGCCCCCTGCATAGATGCCCCGGCGAGCACCCTCTAACTCATCAATGATCTCCATCGCGCGAATCTTTGGCGCACCCGAGACCGTACCTGCCGGGAACGTTGCTTTCAATACGTCAACACATGTCTTTCCCTTCGTAATCGTCCCAACCACACGCGATGCGATATGCATAACGTGGGAATACCGCACGATAGTCATAAGCTGGTCCACGTGAACCGTTCCCGGTTCACAGACTCTGCCTAAATCGTTCCGACCAAGATCAACGAGCATCACATGTTCAGCACGCTCCTTCTGGTCGGCGAGTAGTTCTCTCTCCAGTCGTTGATCCTCGGCATCGGATGTCCCTCGATGTCGCGTTCCGGCGATGGGGTAAACTTCCGCAGTATTCCCTTCCATGCGAACGAGAATCTCAGGTGAGGATCCAATGACCTTGAATCCGCCGAAGTCAAGATAATAAAGATAGGGAGAAGGGTTGACGACCCGCAATGTCCTGTATGCGTTGAATGCAATATACTGTTTTGCCTTTCTAACGATCGAATGGAATTCGTCTGGCGACATTTCCTTGCTTAGCTGATCAGCGTGGGAATGAAAGCGTTGTGGCTCAGGGACAGACTGCCAGAGAAGTGACTCCACGTTGCTAATCTCCCGAAGGGTCTCATCGAATTGATGGCGAAGGTCCGAGCGTTCATCAAGAACAACGTTGACGATGATAATGATCTGATGTTTGTAGTGATCAAACACGACGATAGACGTGAAGAGTCCCAGGATGCTGTCATCAAAGTGAAGAGTATCAGAGGCAGTTTCGGGAATATCTTCAATGAACCGTATCGCGTCGTAACCGATGAAACCGACGAGGCCGCCGGTGAAACGTGGAAGACCAGGAATCGAGGGATGTCGGAAGTGCGCAATAACATTGTTAGTGATGTCAAGAAAATTCTCTGTTGATTCTCGCTGCTTGTCCTTTTCGATGATCGATGTCCTTTTGGACTTGCACTTCAGTATTGTATGGGGATCCCGACCGATGAAGGAATATCTCGCGAACCGCTCGCCACCCTCGACGCTCTCGAACAGGAACGAGCCTTTACTCCCTGACCGCAGACGTAAATAAGCAGAAACAGGCGTCAGCATGTCTGCAAGCAGTGTCTTGCTTACAGGAATGACATTATATGATTGCGCAAGCTCTTTGAATTCGTCGAAGTTCATTTTCGATCTTTTATATTGCCAGTTTAGGGATGAACAGTTCCGCGGGCTCAGGGTATTGCTCTGAGGCCCATTAGCAGAGAAGCCCTTCCTGGTGTTCCAAGAAGGGCTTCTCTTACTTCGAATATAAACTTACTTATGCCATTCTCTTCCCACCAAGCGATAAGGACGCGCTCCACCAGAACCAATAACGAAGAGCGATATACTTGGTGGTTGAGTTCATAATCATGGGAAAGGATACGAAGAATTTTGGAAATTGTCAAGTGAAAAAATGAACACCATAGAAACTATTGGAAAATCACCTGGAATAGAGATGATAGAGCATGAGGTATACGATGACCCCCGTTGAAGATACATAGAGCCAGATGGGGTATGTCCAACGAGCAATCTTCACATGTTTCTCGATCTGATCTCTCAAGCCCCGACGCAATGTAATGATCGCGAAGGGGACAATCGCAGCAGCAAGAATCGTGTGAGAAATCAGGATCGTGAAATACACCGGACGGATGAAGCCTTCTCCCATGAAACGTGTTGTACCATGATGATAATGGTAAGTAAGGTAGGAAATCAAGAATAGGGTGGAGACCGAGAACGTTGCTATCATGCATTTTTTGTGAGCAACTTTGTTCCCTCGTTTTATGAAATGATGACCCGTGACAAGGAGGATTGCACTTGTTGCATTGAGCAGTGCATTGAGCGTGGGGAGATGTTCGATCATGCAGCGATCCTTCTAGCAAGAATGTGAGCATCGCGGATCAGGTTTTTTATCGCTTGGTCGTCTTCACTATCATAATATCCACGGATCGCGCCTTGGTGATCGATGAGGACAAATTTCTGACTGTGGATGATTGCGTTATCACCCTCAACATCCAGTCCCAGATGGAATCCCTGCTTCGTGATCTGATAGATATCAACCTTCTTGCCTGTAAGGAAGAGCCACCTCCCTTTCGTCGCGTTGTATTGCTTGGCATATTCGCTGAGGACACCTTGGGTGTCTGTCTCCGGATCAACGGAGAAAGAAATGAATTGAACGTTATTGTCAACGAAAAGAACCTCCTGCAGCTCAGACATTTTCGAGCTCATCAGTGGACACGCACCCGCACATTGAGTAAAAATAAAGTCCACTACACTCACTTTTCCTAAGAGCGCATTTCGGGAGACGGGATGATTGTCTTCCGAGGTGAGAGAGAATTCTGGTACGGTACCAAAATTTGGAAGAAGTATTCGTTGTTCCACACGTGTCGTATAATACCAGTACCCCACGATGCTTATCCCGAGAAGAAAAGGAATGCCGAAGATGCAAAAGACTAGAGCTGTTTTCTTGATTCCCATTGTTACCCGACCTTTGTCTTATTGACAACCACTGTTGAGATCAGAAAGGTTAAAAGGGCAAAAGTAGCCGTCACGATCAGAGCAGTGAGAAGAGATACGTTATCGGGTGTAGTGACTTCACTGTGGAGGTACAGTCCCTGACGGAGCGCTGTGACTCCATAAGATAATGGGTTCAGCATCATAACTGTGGTCAACCAGCCAGCGGCGTCTGATACAGGGAACAACGCGCCCGAGAGCAGCCACAAGGGTATGAGAAATAAATTCATGATTGCATGGAAGCCTTGGGTGGATTCCATATTCCAAGCAATAAGGAACCCTAGTCCCGTAAGTCCGAAGGAGATGATGAACAACACTACCAAAACGAATGCAATGGAAAAAAGATTCAGTGAAATACCAATGACCGGAGCCAAGGGCAGCATAATCACTGCCTGCAACAATGCAAGAACGGAACCGCCTAATATCTTCCCTAATGTGATACTGCTTCGAGAAATCGGCGCCACAAGCACGGATTGGAGAAAGCCTTCCTTGCGGTCTTCGATGATCGAGATTGTTGAGAATATCGATGTAAACAGGATAATCAGGACGATGGTCCCCGGAAAAAAGTATTCAAGGTAATTCATTTGAGACTGAGCGCCGGGAAATCGGAATGAGCCCCCAAGCCCGGAACCGATAAGGAACCAGAAGATAAGCGGGGACCCTATCACACCGATAATACGGCTGCGTTGCCGATAAAAACGTATGAGTTCACGCCGACAAAGAGTCACTGTCGGCAATGAGAAACTCGAAAGATGAGTTGTCATGTTCTCCATTACGATGCCTTACGATTTTCCGCTCTGAAACTTATGACCTGTCCGGTGAATGAACACGTCCTCAAGCGTTGGCTTCGAGAGCGTAACGGACTCGATCTGTCCGGGAAATTCCCTGATCAGTTGGGGGATGAATTCGTGACCCTTGGTTTGTTCGATGCGGATCATCCCATCGACAACTCTGAGATTACTTCTAAACCGTGTGCGAATTACTTCGGCGAGCTTCGAGGGTTCTTGCGAAGACACCGAGATGATGTCTCCGCCGATCTCGTGTTTTAAGTCGTGAGGAGTGCCCAGGGCGACAAGACTTCCCTGATCCAGGATCGCGAGACGGTCGCACTTCTCAGCTTCGTCTAAGATGTGGGTTGTGAGAAGCACTGTGACACGGTCCGTGTCCCGCAGTGAATGTAAATATTCAATGAACTCCCTGCGCGCTCCCGGATCGAGACCCGTGCTCGGTTCGTCCAAGATGAGGAGGCGCGGCTTATGGAGGAGCGCTTTGGCAAGTTCGACACGCCGCCGCATCCCTCCAGAAAGAGTTTCGACAAGATCATAAGCACGATCTTGAATGCCAACCTTCATCAACATTTCATCGATCCTTCTCTTGAGGACGGATCCCCGAAGGTTGTAAAGGTGTCCCTGGTGGAAAAGGTTCTCTCTCACCGTCAGTTTCTTATCGACGCTCGGATGCTGAAACACCACGCCGATATGATGTCGGATCAACTGCCGTTCCTGAAATAAGTCCAGATCGAATATCCGAACGGAGCCTTCACTGGGAGTTAAGAGTGTCGAGAGAATGCGGAAGAGTGTGCTCTTGCCACTTCCGTTGGGACCAAGCAAGCAAAATATCTCACCCGACTGAATCTGAAAGCTCACATTGCTCAGGGCGATTCGCGCTGTGGTGCGCTGTCGAGTTGTTGGATATGAATGAGTCAGCCCTTCAATGGAAATTCCTGAATCCATCCTCACAGTATGGTGTGAGTTTGGAGTGATCCTCCCGGCAGTTTCGAGATGAAGCACGTCTTGGAGTTCCGTCCCTACACTTTATCGAGTGTCAAAATGATCATGAGGATGGGAAGATAGAGAAGTGAAGCGAAGAACATCCGTCGTGAGTAGAAATTCACTTTGCCAAGCGCTTCCGGCTCTGAACGCCCCGAGAACTTCAATAATAAGATTCCGAAGTAAAGAAACCCAACGCCAAGAGCGAAAGCGCTGACGATAGAAAATGTTCCTGTCATCCCCAAGAGTGTTGGCGCAAGGCTTGAAGGTATCAGCCCGATGCAATAGCCGAGGATCATTCGGCTTGTTCGCTCGCCCGAAGGATCCATGACTGTAAGGATTTTGAATCCCGCACGGGCATAATCTTTCCTGTACATCCATGCGAGTGAAAAGAAGTGAGGCATCTGCCAACAGAACAAAATGGCAAACAGAACCCATGGTTGAAGCGACAGCTCATTGCGTGCGGCAGTCCATCCCATCACCGGTGGCAGCGCACCTGGAATCCCTCCGATGATCGTGGAAAATGGAGTAACCCGTTTCAACGGTGTATACAGGAATAAGTAGGTTGTCCAAGTGAGAACGGCGAGAAATCCTGTGAGCAGATTTGTGAAGATGCTTAACTCGAGAATGCCGATGAGGGAAACTGAAATGCCGAAGATAAGCACATCAAGTGGCGTCATGCGACCGGAAGGAAGTGGTCGATGCTCTGTGCGCTTCATGAGTGCATCATAAGCTCGTTCAATGTACTTGTTGAGTGCACCAGCTCCTCCGCCGACGAGTAAGGTTCCAATGGCGGTGTGGAAAAATAACCAGTAATTGAACCTTCCCGTGGTGGCGAGGTAGAATCCACAGAGGGTGGTAAGGACAGACAGACCTGTAAGCTCTGGCTTCATCAGCTCAATGTAATCCAATATCCGCGCGCGCACACGGATGTTGATGTCTTCCAATGCTTTTACATCGCCATTCATACCGTGACTTCCTGCGCTGAAAATGAAACTACCGCCTTTCGTTTTTTGAAACCGTAGAGCTTGATGGCATGGAGCGAAACGAGAACACAACTCGCAAGTAAGAACGCTCCCGTTGCGACGTGTGCCGTCGTGATATCAACTGCTTTCAATGAGAGCACAGTCATAGCACAAAGTGTCAGTTGGACGATGATAGTTGCCAATAAGAGATAAGCAAACCGAGAAATTCTTTTTGACATCGACGACAGCTTCAATAAACGGACTGACGTCCAGATCACCATCCCCGAAACCACGACTGCCCAGAGGCGGTGAAGCATGTGGATGAGGATTTGTGTCGATGTGATTGGATCATCGGCAACGAGGCGGAGATCCGAATGGATGAGCTGTTGATTGTATTGCGCGACGGCGTTCGGCGCAAGAGAAGGGAACAACTGCCCGTATGCCAGTGGAAAATCTGGAACGGCTAACCCCGATTGTGTGTGGCGCATCAGTGCCCCAAAAACAAGTTGGATATAGACCACGATTGTCGTCATAAGGGATAGCTGAATAAGTGAAATGCCCTTTGTTGACGGGCGAAGCAACGGCTGTTCGGTGTGCCACCAGCGGGAAGTGATGAGTGCAAGAGAGACAATGATCGAAAAAAATGTCTGAGCGAGAGTTGCATGGCTCACTGAAATTGCGGTGGGAAGGAGGAACAACACCGTTAACCCTCCGAGGACTCCTTGGGCAACAACAGCCCCGAGGGCAGCGACCCCGAGAAACCGAACCCAGCGACTATCCTCTCTCTTCCACAGCCAGATTGCCATGATGACTGTGAGGAAGCCAACGAACGATGCAATCATCCGGTGAGAGTGTTCATATAGTATCCCGCCTGCCATCTGATCGAGCGGAAACGCGAACATAAAATGGCCGTACGTATTGGGCCAGTCAGGCACTGATAATCCGGACTGAGTACTCGTTACCAAGCCGCCGGCGATGATCAAAAGAAAAGTACAAATCGCGGTGATGAGGATAAACCTATGAAGGTTCTTGTAGCTGGTCAATGATAACTCTCCTGATTTCACTTGACCGCGGAGCTATCAGTCGGTGCTGCAACGGTGGAATCGGTCGACGTGGATTGTGGCAGCAGAGCCGCTTCTTGCTGATCGAACCACTGCTTGAATTCTTCCGGGGATTGAACGGTCATATACCCGCGCATTCTGAAATGACCAAGACCACAAAGTTGTGCGCAAGCAATCTCTGTCGGAGTTGCAGGTGCAATATCAATTTCTCCAACGCCAGCCTCGGCAAGCTTGTTCAACAGTTCCTCGGAGACGGCGTCACCTTTTGCTGCCAGCGGCGATCCTGACCTATCGTTGTAAGGCTCCATCACGACAAAAGCATCCATGTTGGCTGCAGGGCGCGCAGAGACATCATTCATCCCTACAGTCATGAGTTTTGACACGGTTTCTTCTGTGAGCGCTTCCCCCTTGGCAACGAGAGTTGCACCGGCCGTATCTTTATATTCTTCCATCGTCACGAATTTCTCAAGGTTAGCCATGGAACGAGCAGAAACTTCAGCGACGCCAGCATCGGCGAGCTTTGCGGTGTTCGTTGTATCGAGATGTTCACCCTTCGCCAAGATCATTGTACCGGAACTATCGGTGACATCCTGCATCATCATTTGCTCATCCATGTTCATTCCTCTCTTCACAGCGACCTTCGTCATTGAAGGGAGGGAGACTTTGGCAATTTTCTTCATCACGTCTAATACAGAATATTTTTTTCGCAGTTCTTCTTGAATTGCGGCAGTGGTCTTCGTTGGCGTGAACCATAATGGAATACTCATCCCCGGAATGACATCCTGCTTCACGCGATAGGCAGGCAAATTGAAACTGTGGATCACGTCTTTGGTCGAGAGATACACAATCACCGGTTTGTCAACAGGAAGATTCAGATTGTTAGCAGATGTAATATCGTCCTTCGCATCCGGGTCGTTGCGATCCAATCCAAGAGGGTTGTCGGCATCAATGAGGTTTGGGGATGTTTTTCCGAACTTCCCATCAGGTCCTGGATAGTGAATGTTCCAGGCGAATTGTTCGGCGACGACCTTCACCACCGTAGCGTCTTTCTCCGGAGGAAACTGATCAACTCTCTTCGACCAGAGTGGAATAGAAAACCCAACAAGGAGGAGCACTTCGATAACCAACACTCCTACCTCGAGGTAATTCGAGAAATGGCTTTTTACTCCGGCGTAATTTGCTTTCGGGTTTCTGGATTTTCTGAAGCGGATCAACGTGAAGATGTAAAACGCACCCCATCCGACGAAGAGAACGAGCATCAACCAGTGAACAAGTCCGATGAGGTGATCGATTGCTGGGCCATGTGCCGAGCCATCAGGGGGTAGTCCTAAAAATTGTTCCATTCAACAACTCCTTTTTCATTTTTCATTTGAAGATTGCCGCGGTCATCGATAAAGGTTCGATCCGAAAGTACACTCTTCTCATGCTTGTACCGTCTCCACATGATCAAGAAGAATGTTAGAATCATACTCAGGACGAATCCGATGATTCCGAGCATGACGAGGATAGCCGTGTTCATCCCCGCCGCCATTGGAGAATCGTTTGCTCCGAAACAGACCGGACATGCCCATGTGTTGAGGCGGAATGTCATATAGAGTATCAACCCAAACGCGAGACGACCACAGCTTTTCACAGATAGCTCACGTTCTTGAGTTTCTTAAGGAACCGGACGCCATACATACCTAATCCAACCGCGATGATGATCGAAAGAATACTCCCCACCATCATCATGGAGTTTTCACTTCGAGTATAGGATTCAAACAACCAGACCGCAAATCCGAGCGTCAGTATGATTGAGACCGCAATAAAGAAAATATGAAATGCCTTAAGGGACATTCTTGTAGATGACCGGATTGGCATGGTGAAAAATAGGCAGCCACATCAAGGCGATGAAGAAGACCGCTGTAAGGACAAGTGTGGCATAGATAATCTTCTTTTCCGAGATCAAGTGCATGAAGTAGCTCGCGACCAACGATCCTTTGATGGTTGCAATAAGGAGAGCAACTGTAATCGCGGCTGGTATATTGAGGTGGAGATATGAAACGGTCACAGTGATAATCGTCAGAGTTAGGAGTGCAACGAACACCGTAATATACGTCCTGACGTGCTTCTTGATTTCTTGAGGGTTTGCTGTTTCCATGTAAGTACCTCTTAGAGTAGATAAAGAACGGGGAATAAAAAGATCCACACTAAATCGACGAAGTGCCAGTATAGACCAGCTACTTCAACGCGATTTGTGAAACGCTCTGGCTGGGTTTTCCACATCTTGCTGCCGGGTCCCCAAAAGTATGCATTCACGATCATTCCACCGACGACGTGCAGGCCATGCAGCCCCGTCATGGTGAAATAGATTCCGAGGAACGTACTCTTATTAGGTAACTCTCCAATGCCAAAATGATGACCATATTCAAACGCTTTGATAACGAGGAAAACAACGCCAAGGAGAAACGTCGCCCCCATGTAGATTCTATACTTCTTGAAATCTTTCATCATCAGCGATGCCCACGACATCACCATCGTGATGCTCGATGTGATCAGGACAGCAGTGTTGAGGGTAGCAAGGGGGATGTCGAGCTCGCCGTGGGGCCATTCAGGCGCTCCGATGCGAAGCAGGATATATGTGGTGAAGAGCGCACCGAACAACATCACCTCAGATGCAAGGAAAAGCCAAATGCCTGCCTTCGCATTAAAGAGACCCGTTTCAGGGCGAGCGGTAACCGTATAAGGAATTTCCATCGGGGATCAAGCCTTTACTAATTCGTTTTGAGGAGTATAATCTTTTGAATGTCCGGGGACACTGTACTCGTAAGGACCTCGGTACACTTCCGGGACGGTAGCGAAGTTACCATGTGCCAGCGGCGGAGAAGTTGTTGCTGACCACTCGAGAGTAGTAGCTTCCCAGTAATTATCGCCGACCTTTTCCTTCTTGCGCAGGGTTAAAAAGAGGTTGATGATAAACACGATCTGAAAAAGGGCCATCACCCAAGCGGCGACCGACGTGACTTCGTTCAGGTGCAAGACTCCCTGTGCATGGGCATACTGTTGACCGCCGTCGTACAATCTTCGTGATACCCCAGCCAGGCCCTGGATCAACATGGGGAAGAAAATGAAGTTCATGCAGACGAATGAACCCCAGAAGTGTATCTTTCCAAGTTTTTCATTCATAGCCTTCCCCGTGAATTTGGGAAACCAGTAATAGATCCCTGCGAAGAGTCCGAAAATTGTCCCTGGGGCGACGACATAGTGGAAATGTCCAATAACATAGTATGTATCGTGGAGTGGAATATCGGAAGCCGCGAGACCTAAAGGCAGTCCTGTTAAACCACCGATTCCGAACATCGGGAGAAATGCGAGTGCAAAGAGCATCGGTGTATTAAATCGCAAGGATGCACCGTAGAGTGAGATAAACAACACGGAGAGGATGATCACAGATGGGATCGAGATGATCATCGTCGTCGTCTGAAAAAATGCGCTAATGGCGGTTCCCATTCCCGTGAGAAACATATGGTGTGCCCACACGATGAACGACATAAATCCGAGAAATATCACGGCGAAGACGAGCGACTTATATCCCCACAGCGGCTTCCGGGAATTATTCGCAATAATCTCCGCGACGATTCCCAGAGCCGGTAATATGAGCACATACACTTCGGGGTGAGCGAGGAACCAGAAGAGATGCTGCCATAACAAAGGGCTTCCGCCGCCGGTATACGGCAGTTGTTGACCGCTCACAACCAATCCGGCAGGCATGAAGAAGCTTGTGCCGGCGATACGATCCATCAATTGCAAGACTCCTGCTGCTTCAAGGGGTGGAAACGCCAACAAGAGGAGGAACGACGTTACGAACTGAGCCCACACAAAAAATGGCAGGCGCATGAATGTTAAACCCTTCGCCCGTAGTTGTATAATTGTCACGATAAAATTCACTGAACCAAGGAGAGATGAGGTGATGAGGAAGACCATGCCGATCAGCCAGAGCGTTTGTCCCGTTGTGGCAATAACTGAGAGTGGAGCGTATGACGTCCATCCGGAGTTTGCTGCCCCGCCCGGAACGAAAAAGCTCGCGAGCATCGTGACGCCTCCGATGAAATATACCCAGTAACTTGTCATGTTCAGTTTCGGGAACGCCATATCGGGCGCACCGATCTGCAACGGCATGATGTAGTTGCCGAAGGCACCAACCGCCAATGGCACGACTCCCAGGAACACCATGATCGTTCCATGCATCGCGCCAAGCTGATTGTAAAATTCAGGTAACATCACGCCACCCGGCATCCGTTCTTCACCCGATGTCAAATAACTCACGAGTGCAGCCATCCCAAGAAATACAAATCCCATTAACATGGTAATAGATGGTTTGAATTTCGAGAGGAAAAGAAGAATGAGACCGATGACTGCAATCGGAATGACAAACTGAAGTGCAGGAATTGCTTTCTCGGGATATGCGAGCTGCCACCTCATGATCATCATCAGCGTGAAACCAAAGAACAAGAAGAACAAGGCAGTGAGCCCGTACTGGATGCCGATCACCTTGTGGTCGGGGGAGAAAACGTACTTCCGCCAGAAGGAAGGTTCCTCATGATGGTGATAATCAACGTGTGGTGCCGCCGCGACACTGACGGGTGTCGTGTTGTTTGTACTCATAGGATTTTATCCCAAATCAACGTTATTGGAATCGTGATGTTCTGAACTATTGAGCGAGGAGAAACAAGCTCGATCGTTTACTGACCGAAGGTAAAGTCAGCGGTCTTCGTATCGGAAGCGCCAACGGTAACCTTCATCGACTGGCTACCATACTTCTCGTGCCAGGCTTCGATCTCATATTCGCCGGCAGGAAGATTCTTGATTGTGAAATTTCCTTTATCGTCGCTGACTGCATAGAATGGATGATCGAACACCCCAATCCACGCGCCCATCCATGGATGAACATCGCACTTCACTTTCACCGGCATTTCGGGTTTATCAAACGTCTTAGTCGTTTTTTGTCCTTGCTTGGGTTGACCGATGTTGAACTGTGTGCTATTTTTTGGGAGAGCATGAATATTGTGAATTACTGGATCGCTGTTGAGTATCTCGAGGGATTGACCAGCCATCATGCCGAACACATGCGGGTTGTACATACATCCTTTTTGATCGATTGTCATTTTATCCTTGGCAGTCGGGAATTTCTTTCCTTCAAGACCCTTCTTCACATATACGAGTGCGTATCGGAGCGTGTTATTGGGGTTCACAACAACTTGCTCTGACGCAACGGTCTTGCCACCGTGCATCTTGAGACATTTCTGATCAGCGTTCATGGTGATGGCGGGAAGGTTGGGTTTCGCCCCTTTGAAATTAATCTTTCCAGTTACATTTCCTGCAAATGCCTGCATCGCTACAAGGCAGAGTGTGGTAAGAAGAAAAGAGGGAAGCCGCAGTTTACTGGACATAGGTAGTCTCCTAAGTGATTGTTGGATAATAAATTCTATTGGTCTTATTTTGAACAGGGTGTTGCATTTCTTACAGCATGAAGCTGCATCGACGGGTCACCTGTTTAGGCAATAAGTATACGGATTTTTTTTCATTTATTCAAGAAATGAACTACCGTTCAGCAATCCACGGTGTGCGTCGATAAAAAACAATTCAACATAATGAAACAGGCTTCGAATTATTCAATCCGGAAGGGAATAAAATCATAATCGCAAGAGTGACAGGACCTTCTCGTATCTGCCACAAATTGCAATCGAGATTGCGAGTGGGATTGATGTGCGGAGATGTTCAGGCGTGATCGCAAGAAATGAGCCGAGGTCGGCAGCGGTTCATGCGACTTTTGCTGTCTTTTCATAATTCCTTTCCCTTGCCTCTTCCTGGAGATTGCTCGCAGGTTATTCACGCCCTCTAAGGAAAAAATCAGCGTCTCATGTGTATTAAACTGCGAGTGGCAGAGATCACAGCGGGTTTTTCCGTGTCCCTCAACATTTGTAGAAAGAAATAAATTTCATATCTTTAACCATCAAAAAATAGGAGAACCAACATGTTCCTTGAACAATCAAGGTGGGGGCGAGCGAACGGGTGGCAACCTCATGAACCAGGTCGGTTGCACGACAAAGCACAGCTTGTTTTAGTCTTCGGTGCTACACCGATCCTCAAAGACCGCCTGCATTATGACTATCTCAGAAAAATTTATCCAAACGCACATCTTCTTGGTTGCTCTACAGCGGGTGAAATCTGCGGCACGGAGGTGACTGATGATTCTCTTGTAGTAACTGCAATCCAATTCGAACACACACGAGTACACGGAGCGCGAATAAAAATCAATGAAGTCAAAGATAGCCACGAGGCAGGAATGCGCCTGGCGAAGTCGATCAATAAGGAAGGGCTCGTTCATGTGTTTGTTTTGTCGGATGGACTTGGTGTCAATGGGAGTGAGCTGGTGAAGGGGTTGACGAGTCAGTTGCCACCAGAAGTTACGGTAACAGGGGGACTCTCCGGCGACGGCGACCGCTTCTCGGAGACGCTCGTCTTATGGGATGAAAAGCCTGAGAAGGATGTCGTCGCAATCATTGGACTTTATGGAACTCGTCTGAAGGTCGGGTATGGATCGCTCGGGGGATGGGATTCTTTTGGACCCGAACGCTTAGTGACCAAGTCGCGTGCGAATGTTCTCTATGAACTTGATGGAAAATCAGCACTTGAACTTTATAAACGGTATTTGGGCGATCATGCCAAAGGATTACCTGCCACCGGGCTCTTGTTTCCTCTGAGTCTTCGGAGCGATGAAAGTGGAACTCCCGTCGTGCGTACTATCCTCTCTGTCAACGAGAAGGAGCAAAGCATGACATTTGCGGGTGATGTTCCTGAGGGATCATACGTCCGCTTAATGAAAGCTAACTTTGATCGGCTTATTGATGGCGCTTCCGGAGCGGCGAAGACCAGCTTCCAGGCGCTCAATACGTCGTCGCCTGACTTGGCAATCCTTATTAGTTGTGTTGGAAGGAAAATGGTGTTGAAGCAGCGAATCGAAGAAGAAGTAGAAGGTGTTCGAGATATTATGGGAGAGGGCACAGTGTTGACCGGTTTTTATTCTTACGGTGAAATTTCTCCATTCACACCAAACGCAAAGTGCGAACTACATAACCAGACGATGACAATCACTGCGTTCATGGAGTAGGTTTAATGCGGGAATTACACAGTCTCCTGCGGCGCCAGTTAAAGCGTCATTTCAAAAGTGCTGAGAAGCTCGGAGGAGAGTGGCGAAGATTCTTCGACGAAATAAACGAAGCATATTTCCAGTTCGACGATGATCGGAAGATGCTGGAACGGTCGCTGGATCTTAGCTCTCAGGAGCTCGTCCAGGCAAATTCCGAGATGCGGGGGATCTTCCAAGCGTTACCGGATCTGTATTTTCTCCTCGATGACAAAGGAAAAATCCTGGATTGTAAAGGGGGGCAAGCCATGGACTTCCTGTTACCTCCACAAGCCCTTCTTGGCAAAAGAATTCAAGATGTCCCCCTCCAAAATATCGGCAAGATTTTCCAAAACGCGATTGATATTCTACAGTCATCGAAGCAAATGGTCGACATTGAGTACTCAATGCTCGCGAACGACATAATTCTTTTTTACGAAGCGAGGCTTGTTCCCTTGCCGGAAAGTAACATCGTGGCAATTGTACGGAATATTACCGACCGCAAGCGAGCCGAGGAATCTTTGCGTGAGAGTAAAGAAGGATACCGCTTAATTGTTGAAAACATCAATGAAGTGATTTATCGTGTGAGTATTCAAAACGACCTGCTTCTGGGAGCGGTCCAATACGTGAGCCCACAAATAGAAAATGTTCTTGGATACACCGTCGATGAGTTTTTACGCCAGCCTCCGAATTTTTGGCTTCAAATGGTTCATCCCGATGACCTTTCCGCAATGAAAGAAACGACACGAAAAATCTATGCGACAAAAACCACAGGTATTCGTACGTACCGCTTTCGGCACAAAAGAACCGGAGAATATCGCTGGATGGAAGACAGGATTGTCCCCCTGCTGGATTCAACAGGGGAGGTCAATGGGTTTCAGGGGGCATCTCGCGACATCACCGACCGAAAGCATACCGAGCAGGAACTTGAACGTTCCTTCTCGCTCCTGCGGGCGACCTTAGAATCCACAGCCGATGGAATCCTGGTCGTGGATAGTCAGGGAAAGATAATGAGTTATAACAAAAAATTCGTTGAGATGTGGCGGATTCCAGATTCCATCATGGAAGCGTTAGACGACGAGAAGGCTCTTAAGTACGTTTTGGATCAACTGGTGAATCCAGAGGAATTCCTAAAAAAAGTGAAAGAGCTTTATGCTCAACCCGAGGCAGAGAGTTATGATGTATTGGAATTTAAAGATGGAAGGATTTTTGAGCGCTATTCACAGTCGCAATCCATAGGTGGAAAAAGCGCAGGACGAGTGTGGAGTTTCCGCGATGTCAGCGAACAAAGGAGGCTCGAAGAACAGCTCCGACACTCACAGAAAATGGAAAGTATTGGTACGCTTGCCGGGGGTATTGCGCATGATTTCAATAATATTCTCGGCATCATTACAGGATACGCCTCCGTCCTTGAGAAGCAAGTGAACAGTCCCGCCGAATTTGCACGAAGCATTGAAGCAATCATTAAAACCTCCGAGCGCGGAGCCACCGTTGTTCGGCAGATGTTAACGTTCGCCCGGAAAACCACCGTTGAATTCGAGTCGGTGAACATTAATGCCGTTGTCAAGGAACTCGAGAAAATGCTGAAACATACGTTTCCCCGAACGATCAGCTTTTCTCTGCAACTTGACCAGAGAATTCCTTCCATCGTTGCCGATCATAATCAAATACATCAAGCCTTGCTTAACCTCTGCGTGAATGCAAAAGATGCCATGCAAGAAAGTGGGACGCTGACCATCCAGACGAGTGTTATTGAAGGGATGAACGTGAAGGAACGATTTTCTGATGCAGAGTCGCAACAATATGTTTCTGTGAATATTATGGATACGGGTCACGGCATGGACGAGGTCACACGAAGTCGGATCTTTGAGCCGTTCTTCACCACGAAAGGACCTGGTAAGGGAACAGGTCTTGGGCTTGCAGTCGTGTATGGAATCGTGAATAACCATCGTGGGTTCATTGACGTTGACACCCAGCTCGGTCAAGGAACGACCTTCTCGCTGTACTTTCCCATCACTCTGCAAGCTGACGAGATATCTCATGATGTGCGAGAGAATCCTGTTGACATTCCGGGAGGAAGCGAGACGATCCTTGTCGTTGAAGATGAAGAAATGCTTTTGGGTTTGTTGAAAGACATTCTTGAGGGGATGGGATACGATGTGCTAACCGCTCAAGATGGTCTTGAAGGGATAGAAGTGTACACACGCCATCAACATCAAGTTGCCCTTGTCCTGACCGACATGGGCTTGCCCAAGCTCAATGGCAGAGAAGTGTATAAGAGAATGAAAGCAGTTAACCCACAGGTGAGAGTGATCATTGCCAGTGGTTATCTCGATCCCGACCTTCGCGCCGATCTTTTGAACAATGGTGTGAAAGACTTTATCCAAAAGCCGTATATCCTTAATGACGTGCTCAAGAGGGTTCATACTGTTCTTGGTTCTGGCTAAGATGTTGTCTCGCTGTTAAAGCGTAAGCAGCGGTTTTGATCACAAAGACTTCTGGGACCAAAACCGCTGCCTGCATTTGGTGCATTCATGAGTTGCTTTTATCCCGGTTAATTACAGCAATCTCGTTCCCACTAAAAACCGTGGGAACGAGATTATCTCTGTTCCATCGCCACACCTATCCACGGAGAGCGTTCTTCCGCACCATAGCGATACCTGTTCCAACAAGCAGCACCGACGCGAGAAGCACTCCCCATGGGTTCAGTGCGGGGACACCTATTGGTGGCGGCGGTGAAGCCTCCCCGATGACTACGACGTTGTCGAATTTATTCCCTTCGGGTTTAATACCCCGAAGCTTGCTTCGTTCTTTTTGGCCTCGTCATGCTGAAATGCTTTTGTTCAGCATCCAAGCGTTGCCAATCAGCGTAGCCCTGCGTTTAGATTCCGAACAGAAACATTTCGG
>JACOSX010000026.1 GCA_016178625.1 Ignavibacteria bacterium | reverse complement strand
GATAATTGAGAACCATCTCGGTAGAGCTTTCATCAAAACTCAGCAACAGTTTATGATACAACAACCCGCTGTCGCTCCCCCACCAGTTCAACCACCTCAACCTTCGCCCCAGCCTTAAGCTTGTTGAGAGTAGCTTTATCATCGATAGTACGAAGGAGCTTCGCATCACGACTGAATAAATGCAAACGCACCGTCCAAGAATTTTAATGACCTTTTCCTGGATTTCCCAGTCACCCACAAAAATCTTTCTCCCCTTTAATTTCGCTGGACCTTTTAACGAGAAACGCCACGGATGACTTCCACAACAACACCGTGTTACTTCTTATTATATCTTTATAACCCACTTCATCCGATACATCACATATGCAATCACGTACAGTCCAGCCATAAACGCTATGGAATGAAAGAACGAAACCACCATCGGATCACTTAGCGGAACGAAAAATTTCTGGTAATACCACGTCTTCAACGTCATGGGCGTACCGTTGGGACCGGGCACGTTCACGACCCACGAAAGTTCTGCGATCATCTCCGAAAGTGCGTACAACGTAATCATGTTCAGACCGTAAATCTCGAACGGCGTCATCCATTTTTTGTATCCCTTCACGTCGATAAGCCAATAGCAGACTGCGAACACATTAAGCGCAAGCCCTGCCATAAAAACCGAGTACGAGCTCGTCCACATGTTCTTATTGATCGGAAGCCAGTTATCAAACACCAGCCCTGCAAACATCAACAAGCTTCCGATTACAAACATCCATACCGTTTTTTCAGCCGGGCTTCTCTCCGATCGCATAAATTGACCTGTGAGAATGCCAAACATCGTTGTAGCAATGGCGGGAATCGTGCTCACAATCCCCTCCGGATCAAATCCCGGCACAGGCGCGCCGGACCACGTATGCCCTCCCAACAGGGTCGAATCAACAAACCAGCACAGACCTCCCGTCGGCTCTAACACTCCCGTTCCATAGCCCGGCACGGGAACAAGCTTCACAAGTAACCAATAGCCAACCAGCAACAATCCTGTCCACCGTACCTGCCAAACAATGTCGGCATATAAAAGAATCACTGAGGAAAACAAATAGCACACTGCGATTCGTTGGAGAACGCCGGGGATCCGAATTGTCGCCCAAGAAAAATCATGGTCGACCATCAGACCAAAAGGAAATCCGTTCAGGAACAGACCGATGATAAAAATGATGGCGGAACGCTGAAGGACGTGGAGAAGGAGCTTCGTCCGATCCTGTCCTCGATCCATGCGCTTGGAAAAAGAAAACGTCATAGCAACTCCTACGATCCACAGAAAGAACGGAAAGATCGTGTCTGTATATGTCCACCCATTCCACGCTGAATGCTTAAACGGTGGATAGATGTTCCCCCAATCACCCGGATTATTTACCAGCATCATTCCGGCAATGGTAGCTCCGCGGAATACATCGAGGGAACGCAATCGGTCGCCGAGCGGCGTATTAGGGAGTGAACCAGGCATAGTGTCTCTGTATTGTTCTCACATCGTCCACGTCAGTCTTTCGCCTCGGTCACTTTCTTCAGCTCCCGAACCTTTCTGTAGAAATAGGGAAGGTCCATATCTTTCAAAAATATCATTCCCCTTGCCGCCCTTAATCGTGGATGTGGATGTTTCAAGAAATAATCCTTGCCGAGGCAAGTTTTAATCATCGCGTACTGTTCTACTTGAATCTTCTGAGCAAGCTCAGAGAACGGACCGTCGTGCTCATAACTCGGAAACGAGGCGGCACTCTGAGAGCCAAAGCAATTCATAAATGAGGTATGCATCAGCGACAACGAGTTCAGCGATACCGGAACAAGAACATCAGCTTCTGCAGGTCTAAAGCGATACCAGACATTTCGATATCCCAAAACACGGATTGAAGAATCTCCACTCTCTTTCTCATAGATTCGTAACGCTTCAGCGACTGCCTGGAGTGCTTTGTAATGTGTGTCGGGCCCGCTCCCCTCGGGGTCAAAAGCGACGGAGACCACATTAGGCTTCACCTGTTTGATGAGTTCAAGAATTGGAAGGACATCCCTGTTCACCTCCGGTTCTTCCGAAAAAATGTCGCCCTGATAAAATCCAAGACGCAACGCGCGGATTGCCGATGCTTCGATTCCGAAGTGCGCCCACAGTAATTCTACTTCCCATTCGCGAATTGTCCCTTTCAGAGTTTGGATGTCGGGGGGGGTCCTTTGCTCCGGGATATTGCGTTCGTAAATACTCGTCCAGTTCTTTCACACGAAGTTGGAGAACCTTCATATCCGTCGTACGATGCACTTCAATCAGATTCCGCAGCAATCGACGCGCCTCAGCTTCATCCTTTCGTTCCTGACTGTGAGCTGCCGTGCCATCGAGGTACAGATACACATCTTCCATCCGCTTCGTCGTGTCTTTCGGGTCAAAATAGCCTTCTTCAAGGAGCGAAGCAAATGAGTCGGATTGAATATGCTTCTCCAGCTTTGTGACAATGGAAAAAACGTATTGATTGGAAACCGCCGTAAAACCCGAGGTGAGGTTGGCAAAATAATGCTGGACGCTCGGATCGCGCACAAGATGATAAAGGTATGGCTGGTAGCCGAGCATAATGTCGTCGTGGTGCGGTTCCGTGTGAAGGAATGTGGTTTGAGTAACTTGATGCAGCCCCTTCTCAAGTTTGTCGATGATACGTCGTTGTGTTGCTTCGGCGAGTTCCTTATGGGAGATTCCCGTCTTTCGGAGAAGTTCTTTTCCAACGCGGTCGTTTTCAAAATCCTTTTGAGACAATTCACAAAGGGCTTTGCCTCGCGCGAGGGCAAGTGATATAACAACATCATCCGATTGTTCCTGCTCAACAGTGTTGAGATTGCGGAAGTCTTCAAACCGTCGTTCCGTCAGGAGGCTTGCCGCTCCTTTGGTAAGATAGAAACGGGCGTTCTCCAGATCCTGAAGAATAGACGCAGGATATTGTGGATTTTTCTTCTCCTCAATCGCCTGCTGCACAATTCGCGCCTTCGCATCACCAGCCGCCATAACAATAGCAGTAACGGCGGGATTATAGGTTATCGTTGCAAGACCGATGGTAATGACGAGACGGCTTCGGGAAATCTCAATGCCACCAAGGTCCGTTGCCGCAGCAGCCTGTGTTTCGTAGTTCGTTCCTGTGAGACGTGTAACAGAAAAAAAACTCGACCCTCGAACATTGAAGGCGATATGTCCATCAGGACCGATACCTCCGAGAAAAAACCCGATGCCCCCCATGGCTCGAATTCTCGATTCATACTCCGTGCAGAACACATCGACACGATTGATCACTTCCTTTTGCAACCGTTCGAGTTCGGTTCTTGTTTGTCGAACTCGAAGTGAAAGGTCGACGACATTGTCGGGAAACACCTCTTGCATCGTTTTCCGTGAAGGTAACCCCAGCGATGTCGCATCTATGAGCAGAGCTTGTTCGCGCACCAGTCCAAATCGTTTGATATAAAATTCATTGACGTAATAGTAAAAGCTGTTGTGTTGTTGTGCATTCATGGGATAGAATTCATCGATCTGCACAAAGCTCAGGCTTTTCACGTCCGGGCGTTTAGAGCCTTCGATTCCATAGCCTTCGAGCAACGACTGAATTTCCTTTGTTTCCCATCGCTCAATAATACGCGTTACCCACTTAATAAAGAATTCCGGTGTTTTTCCGGTCGGGAGGGAAACGACACCTCCAGGATTTTTCAATACCCATTCAATAAATCGAAATGCAGTGAGTTTGCCGAGCAATGGAAAATTTTCAATTTCAATGACCTGAATTTTTTCAGTCGGTGAATATATCGACTTCCGGCCACTTCGCTTGAGCTCAATAGCCTCAACCGAAGAGGTCCCGTTATACTTATTCATGGGCTGTTTCCTGTTGTGTTCCGTCATGAGAAGATATGGTTGAGGCTCAATCATTTAATGTAGAGAATCTTTTTCGCCATACGCCCCGACCCTGTAATCAATTGATAGAAATACAATCCCGGGGAAAGGTTACTTGCATCCCAAGGGATGCGATATTCCCCTGCGGATTGTACTTCGTTAACAAGAGTCGCAACGACCCGTCCCAGCGGGTCATAAATCGCCAGCTTAGTCAAATTAGAAGAAGAAATTCTGTAGCCGATTGTCGTTGTAGGATTGAATGGATTCGGATAATTGTTAAACAACTCAAATTCGTTAGGACTATTGATTGAGTTCTCCATAACCACACCCGTTGTTCCAACCATCGCTTTTCCTACCGCTTCTACTAAGGGCTGATTAGAGCCGATCACATCCTGACCCATTGCCCAGAACATAACACCGGAGAGAGTGTTATCTTTTGCATATTTGCATTTAATGCTGAGAGAGACTGAGTCATCAAATGTTACGACACGAGAGTTTTGTGAGTTCGTGAGGTAGGGTACTTTTGAGACATCATCCCAATGATACGTCCAGCCCGAACCTTGTTGCAATCTGGGTGCAATAGCGCTGTAAAGAAGATCCGTTGCGCCAGTACTTTCCCCGTACATTGAATCCGCGATAAATTCCTTGCCGTAAAAAGGAAGCCCTAACACAATTTTGTTCTTTGGAACTCGGCGAGTATTACTCAGATAAACAATCGCCTCGTGTACAGATCCGTCATAATCCGTCGGTGGAGCATACAAAGGGGCATTGTGACCGGCATGATTTGTCCAACTGCCATGAAAATCGTATGTCAGGACATTAAACCAATCCACATCATCCTTCAATGCGGAGTAATCAAACCAGCGACCATTATAGTCGCCTGCCGGCGCTGCTAAGGTGATGAGCCAGGTTGAGTCCGTATTTTGAAACACTTCGCGGATTTGTTTAACAAGGGTGACAAGATTTCCTTTATCGGCATTAGTCTGGGGAAATTCCCAATCAATATCTACCCCGTCGTATCCATTGCTCACGAGAAAAGTGACCAGGTTACCAACAAATCTGGTTCTTGTAGTCGAATCAGCAGCCATTGCCGAAAATCCTCCTGATTCTCCCGCGCCACCAAGGGAAATGAGAATTCGTTTCGCTGCCTGATGCACAGCTACATTAAGGTCGGGGAATAAGAGATCACTGCCGCCTGTAATCGTGCCATCCGCGAGGGGCCACGCAAACGCATGGTTAATAAGAGTTAGATACTCGAACTTGATGGTACCCGGCGGAAGCGTCGACCGCATCCACGACGGATAATACCCGATGACTCTATCTTGCGGCCAACTGATCGAATTGAAGGCAAGAAGAAGACAGATCAATGCGATGATATTCTCAGAACGTTTTCCACGGTTACGATGATAATTCACGGTATAGGCATTTTTGAAGCTTAAAAGAACGAAAACATTTTCTTATTCGACGACCTTCTCAAATCCACGTCTCGACAAATCCCAATAAATGACGCCCGCTGAAAGGAGACCGATTGCAACAAAGGCCAATCCACCACCGATGTTCCCCAGGATAAGCTTCCCGACACCAAACAGCATCGTGTAGATTAAAACAATCCCTGCAACCCAGTCGAGAAATAGTCCCGCGTAGGCTGTATCTCCTTTGACATCAGGCACCAGTTGCGCAATTCCCTTCCATCCAATGCCTCCGGGGTGAACACGACGGTAAAAATTTTTAAGAACCTCCACATCAACTGGCCTCGTCAGGAACGTAACAAGAAGCCAGACGACCGTCGTTATCGAGACAATATAGAATAACGATTCAGGGAATTGAATTGCGGTTTCATTTTTGATATAGGCAAACACTAACAGAGGAGTTAGCATCGCAGCTATTTCACTCCACGCGTTAATCCGCCACCAGAACCACCGGAGAATGAGAACTAAACCAAGACCTGCGCCGGCTTCGATAATAAAAGCCCACGCTCCCGAAATGGTATCTAACAAACCGGTGACGATAAGAGAAATGATCATGATGACGATCGTTGCTGCGCGCGACACTCTTATCAGATGTTTTTCGTCCGCAAGTGGTTTCACGAATCGCTTGTAGAAATCATTGATCACGTATGACGTTCCCCAATTTAACTGAGTCGAGATCGTGGACATGAATGCAGCAAAGAACGAAGCGACAAGCATTCCTTTCAATCCCGTCGGCAGGAAATCTCTCATTGCATATACATAGCCAAGTTTTTTATCCGCAGGAGCCAGGTCCGGATAGAGAACCAGCGTTGAAAGCCCTACGAGAATCCAGGGCCAGGGACGAACGCAATAGTGTGCGATGGTAAACCAGAGCGTGGCAAAAAGAGAGTGCTTTTCATCTTTTGCCGACATCATGCGTTGAGCAATGTATCCTCCTCCGCCCGGCTCGGCGCCTGGATACCACGATGCCCACCATTGAACACCAACAAATGCCAAGAATGCCGCAACCGATAATGCGAAGGCTCCTCCTACAGATTGGGTCAATCCACTTTCACCTATCATCGGCGTAAAGCGCATTGTCCACTCAGGCAGCTTTGCCTGTAATCCTGAGATGCCGCCGACTTGAGGCAATCCTAACACTACAATAGCGAGAACGATGGTGCCGATCATTGCAAGAGCAAATTGAAATGCGTCGGTCACCGCCACACCCCACAGACCGGACATTGCTGAGTACACTGCTGTGAGCACAAGCGACAAAGCAACATAGACCATCACCTGGCTATGCGGTATACCAAACATTCCTTCAAGGATTGCAGCCATCGCAAGATTAACCCATCCGATAATAATGCAGTTCATAAAAATCCCAAGATAGATTGAACGAAAACCTCTCAGAAACGCGGCAGGTTTGCCCGAGTAGCGCAACTCAACAAATTCAACATCAGTCATAATTCCAGCGCGACGCCAGAGACGCGCGAAGAAAAAAACGGTGAGCATTCCGCCGAAAACAAAATTCCACCAGAGCCAATTGCCTGCAATACCATTCTTAGCGACAAGTTCGGTCACCGCCAAAGGCGTATCAGCAGCAAACGTCGTTGCGACCATCGAGGTACCTGCGAGCCACCACGGGAGATTCCTTCCCGAAAGAAAAAATTCTTGGATATTGGTTCCAGCACGCTTCGTAAAATAGATCCCAATCGCAGCGCTTGCGATGAAATATACTGCTATAATAGCCCAGTCTAGAATGTGCATAACACAAGCTCCTAAGATTTATTTTTTGAGACGGAACGCGGTATGAGTGCCCCTCGGCATGGCTTCGCCCGACACACGATAAGGACGCGGAGAATCCCGCTTTCGCGGGACTCTCCACGTTTCATGCACTGCCGAAATAAGCCCTCAGCGGAGAATCGACTTGACCGTGATACGCTTTCGCCACCGCGTGTTTGAGCCGGTCTTCGGCGGGCGTTCAATAGTGAAGGCTCCGCTTGAGCACTATTTCAGAAGCATCATAAGTTTCGCCTGCCGTTGAGTCCCCTGTTCCAACACATACAGGTACACACCGCTGGGGCGCCTTCCTATATCAACGGTGGCCTTATAATTACCGGGAGCCTGTATCTCATCATCCAACACCGTTTCTACAAGCTGGCCTACAGCATTGTAAATCTTCAACCTCACCGTTCCACTTTGATTGAGTGTATATCTGATACTCGTCGACGGGTTGAATGGATTCGGGTAGTTCTGCTCTAGACGGAAATTCAGAGGCCGCCCTGAAATGGGCAGTTCCACAACACCGGTAGCCCCCGCAAGCTTTGTTAAGTGAACGTTGTCGATGAGAAACTGTACACTGTCAAGAGCGCTGCTATCACCATGTACTCCGAAGGCGAGTCCGGTAAGGTTATCCACGTTGAGAATGTTGTCGGCGTGAGTGGCCCAGCCAGGAACCGACAAATCGTTGAGCGGTATTGCAACTTCGGTCCACGTGTTCTGCGCGACGTTTTCGAGGCCTGCAGAAAAGAGGCCATACTGCCCGGAACCGGGAGCCCACCTCCATGGTCCTTCCGGTCCTGCGGCTGACGAATCGAACAGATCCATCGTGAACTGAATGCCTTTACTGTGGTTGAGTGGCTGGATAACCTTATACCAGAATCGCAATTCCGTCGCGCCTGTGGCGTTGACCGGAGTTGCAAAATTGTATCTGAAATCGGTCCACGTTCCCCACGAAGCCTGCATTTGCCGGAGGGCAACGTCGACAAGCATTGAGCCGGTGCCTTCGACGTAATCATCGGGGTCATCGCTTGCAACAGCCTTGTTCCCCGCCGCTCCGACACTAACAGTCCAGGCACTTGCAGTTCCGTCCATGGATTGCAAAGTCGTGACGGCGGCTTTCTTGGTCGCTCGTAAATTATCGATCAGGAACCTGATGCTGTCTGGTGCTGTGCTGTCGCCATCAACACCAAAACCGATCTTGACGATGTTGTTCTTGTGCAGCATGCTATCTCCCTTAGGGGAGTACCAGCCGGGGTACCTCAGGGCGGACATCGGAATCACAACTTCAAACCATCCCACAGTACTTGGGAGCCAAGTCACGTGGGGGTAGTAAAAGATGTTGTAGTCGCCCGTGCCAGCCGCATACCGCCAGAGCACAACATTGCCCGCACCCTGATAGTAAAGCGAATCATAAATGTCAAGGACGAATTGAATAGTCCGTGAGGCTGCCCCGGTCTGACCAACCGTTTTCGGCGGATCGACGATCTTAACATCGAAGCGGATATCGTCATAGCCGCTCAGGTCGAGTGGCGTGGGGAATACCCACTCTGCATCGGTCCAGGTTCCCCATGATGCACCGTACCCGCGCAATGCTGTATTCACAAGCATTGATCCGGTGCCCTCCACGTAGTCATCCGGATCATCGGACACCTGGAACACGTTGTTCGCAGCATTACCAACTGCTTGCCTGCCCAACGCCCATGAGCTGGCATTTGCATCAAAGTTGTGAATTATTTTTGTTTGGGCAAACAGCACCGTCGATGCGAGCATCAAGCTGAACGCTGTTATGAGAATTAATCCCAGTGTTTTCATTGAATTATCTCCTTGTTATTTGTGAGAAAATTTTTGGAACTCACACATTGTACAGACGCCTCCTCCCACATAAAACTATTGCGGATATAAGAGGGCTTCTCGTTAATTTTCCTTTGGGTATAGTCGAATACCCATCATTGCCCTTATCCGGAATTCACGCCATCACCTCCTTTCACCGTTGTTCATATATTTAATGAATACTGTAAAACAATTATCGCCATCCATACTCGGGGGCGCCCAACTTACCAGCGGCAACGCGAATGACGCGGCGCAATTGGGGATCGAGGCTGATATAGCGATTGACATACAAGTAAATGCCATTGCCCCACGCAAGCTGTTGTGCCGGGGGTTTGAGAACAGCCGGGTACAAAGGTTGAGCAGTGCTGTCAGGTTTTACAACAAGAATCGGATCCTGGTTATCGCTTCCAATGTACATATCTCCATCAGCAGAAAACGTGAGAGAAAGAACCTGTGAGCTTGGGAATGTCCCCGGAGCCTGGGTCCATTTAAAGGCAAGAACGGAGGCACCCAGATCTCCTTGTGCATTAAGAATCTTACTTTTCCAAACACCTGCGGTAGGAGCAGACACGGCGGCATACACATATCCGGCATACACACGGACAGATTTGATCGTCATTCCACCAAACGAACCAACGGGGCGCGTGGATGCATTGGGATTGACAACAAACATTCCTCCACTCCCGCCAGCATAAATGTTTCCGCTGGAATCAAAATCAATCGAGCTGGCTCTTCCTGGCAACGTTACCCACAATGAGGTGTACCCACCACCGGGTAAAATTCGATGGAGCTGTGTACTATTCGTCTGTTGGAGATAAAGAGTATCCCCCGGACCGATTTTCATGTCCGAAGCTTTGGGAAAACTCGCCCGTCCGTAGAGTGTTTTGTTGCCAGTGGGTGTGACTTTAAAGACTTTTGCAGAATCTTTCAATTGAGCGTAGAGATTCTCTGACGAATCCATAGCGATGGAATACACTTCATCAAGACCGAAGAAGCCGCCATATTCTGTCGTTACGGGAGCAAGTTTGTATGGACCATATGTCGCTATGGCGAAGGCTCCTGCCACAGCAACTCTGATTACAGCGGAATCCGAAATCAAGTCCGGGGCAAGGACAGTGAGTTCCGTAGAAGAGGCTGCGAGAACATTCGCTTTCTTATTGTCGAAATATACTGAGTTCAACGTGTCCACCGAAGAAAAATTTTTGCCCGTGAGCTTCACCTCAGTCACACCAGCATATGCAACATTCGGTGGTGTTACGCCGGTAATCTCCGGAGATCCACCTCCTTGATCATTTGGATTGTACACCACTGGCGGTTCTTCAACCTTGCAGCTTCCCAGAAAGAGCACCAGCCCGCACATGAAGGTTACCAGAGAAAGGGATTTCATTTTTTGTGTCATAGATTCTCTCCGACGTTGTTACATCGAAAAACGAACTGTGAACCGTTGTACTTTGTCGAACACACCGAATGGTGTGTAGGCATAATCCACTTGAAGCCCGTGCTGCGAAACTCCGAGCCCCATTGTTATTCCAGCCTCGTCACTGCTCGTAACGTACCCTGCCCGAAGGGCAAGCACATTAAGAAGGTTACATTCAGCGCCCATGTAAATTTGTTCCGGAAAATCCCGGTGGTGAACTGCGTCAGCCGAAACAACGACCGACCGCACGAGGCTCCGGTCAGAGACAAAGTCCATCATATCCATGGAGAGTCCGAAAGTAAACGTGAGTGGAAGCTCGAAGCCCTCTTGCTCATACTTGACTTCCTTTGAGAAGTTTCTGACCGACATACCAAAAGTGAGACTTCTGAATCCAGTCTTGAAGAGGGTACCAAAATCGAACACGAGAGGAGTAACCTCGTTCTCCTTCGATACTCGTGTCACTGAATCGACAATGATAATGCTGTTCCCGAGTCGCTGCCTCACCCATCGTACCTGACCGCCGATGGAAAACGCATCGGACAGTGTCCTCGCGTATCCGATTCCAATGGCAGTTCCTTTCACTGTCAAATTTCCGATATCCTCGTATCCTTGTGCATTGTTGGCAACAACTGTTCCCAGGATTTCTCCGTAATCGACAACCTGCACGCTCACACCAAAGACACCATAATCGCCCGAAGCAGGTCGTATGGAAAAACTGAATGTGCTATGCTTGATATCTGCAATCCATTGGTTATGACTTGCCGTGACATCGATAAATCCCCCTGTGTCTGCCATCGCAGCAGGGT
>JACOSX010000007.1 GCA_016178625.1 Ignavibacteria bacterium | reverse complement strand
GTTCCGTTTGCGGGTAATATCAAAACAAGAAATCAGGGCTGCCTGCAGTAAGGAGATGTTCGTGTGCATAGAGATCTCGCCTTGCTTCGCGCCGATGAGGGGTGCAATAACATCACCAACAGTAACTGACATCTCCCACCAGGAATCCGCCCAGGCACGCACTCCGCGGGTGGCCCATGCCTCCGCGTAGGCGTGCATCTGTGTATAGACACTCCGGGGCATTGCGCCGAGTGAGTTCGAGATGAGGTAGGTGGTCTTCTCTAGAATTGGAAACTCTTTCCGCCACGCGATAAGTTTATCCTTCTGAGTTCTCACCGCTTCGATTCTTCGATCAATGCCTTGGGATTGAAGAATACACCATGCTTGATAATCGTGTTGATGCTGCGAGTGTTCCTGATATCCGCCAGTGGATCGGCATCGAGGATGATGAGATCTGCCTGCTTCTCGAAGTCGATGATACCCATTGTAGAATTAGCACTGGCATTGAGAAATTGTCCACCGGTCGCGGTGGCGGAGATAATCGCCTGCATTGGCGTCAAACCTGCTTGCACCATGTATTCCAGTTCGAGGTGCACGCCGATTCCCGGGAATGCCCACATGTCCGTGCCAAGAGCAATCGTGCCATAATTCTGCGCCAGGGTCGAAACATTATCGCGGAGAACACCGATATGTGAACGGACAAAGTTGATGTTGGGATAACGCTCGCGATAACGCGTATAATATTCCTGGCTGGAGTACCGCTTCAGCACATCATCCGGAAGCGCAGAGTGAAAGCGCGCGTCTGCAAGCGCGTGTCTCATGAATCCCTCGACGTCTGCCAAGAATTCAAAGACGCAAAACGTCGGGATGTACGTAATCATCGGATTCTGAAAGATAACGACGGTAGGAGCGTCGAATCGTTCATCAAGAATACCGTGAGCAAGGGCTGATCCGCCCGCCTCCAAAACTTCCCGGGCGTCTTTTATCTTGGGCGCGTGGATCTCAGAAACAAGCTGCTGTTTGTTTGCCTCATCAATCAACGCCTTCATCACCTCTAATTTCATCTGTGCGAAGGGTTTGAGTGGGTCGCGACACCAATCCATGGTATCGTACATCAATTTGATCCGGTGCATTCCTTTTGCTTTTACTTTCCGAACCTGTTCGCGCGCTTCCTCGGGCGTTGTTGGGAAACGATTGATGGTCGAATCGTTTGGGAATCCTTCACCCCACCACCAGCCATGCTCGGTTGTGAAGATCGGTGCGGTCGCGTAGATCTGCGGAGAGTGAACCGTGTCGCCAGCCGTCTGCCTCTCCATCTGCAGCGCTTGGTCGGTGGATTCAAACATACAGTTCGCCGACGTTATACCCCACGCAAGCAATTGGACAAGATCTCTTGGCGAGTCATAATGGATATGCGCATCGATAAGGCCGGGGATGATATATTTTCCGTGAACATCTATTGTCTTCGCATCCCCTGGGATGATTAGTTGGGTTCTTTTCCCTACGCCCGCGATCTTTCCATGGGCGATGACGACAACCGCATTGTGAAGAGGTCCCTTGTAGAATCCGTTGATCACCTCCGCACCCTCCAGAACAACTGGAGCCTGTGCTTTCGCCACACACGTCGAAAGAATCATGAAGACCAGGAGCGAGCAATTTCTCATCATAAGGAATATTACTGATGTTGAAGATTGTTTTCGAGTCTTGAGATCAGCGTTGCTGTTTCATCGGATTTGTGGAACGGCGGCGCGCCCCTCCTCCGTCGCTCGTTGATAAGCTCGGCAACAACGCTGATGGCGATTTCTTCCGCCGTGAGCGCACCTATCTCAATACCCATCGGCGCATGAACTCTGCAAAGCGTCTCAGGTGAAATACCACGTTCAATCAAGTGGCCATACGTGGTCAACACTTTGCGCTTGCTCCCGATCATACCGATATAACGAGCAGAGGTCTCAACAACCCGTCCGAGAATTTCTTCATCATGGTGATGCCCACGGGTAACGATAACAATGTACGTGGACGGTTTGATCGAAAGACGATTGAACCCTTCCAGGAAATCCACTGCCAGCGTTTGCACTGCCTCAGGAAACCGCGTGGGGTTTGCAAATTTATCTCGATCATCAACTACTGTTACTCTAAAACCTGCGAGGGCTGCTGCACGTGAGATGTATTTCGAAACGTGCCCGCCACCAAAGATGATAAGGCTGGGGCTTCCGGCGACCGGCTCCAAAATCACATCTCCATCAGATGTTTGCAGCCGTTCAGTATCGTGCCGTTGATGAACTCTCTGAACGACCTCCTCAATGTTTGAGGGAAGGCCGGCAATGTGAGATTTGAGCTGTAACGCCGAGACAACGAATCGATTCTTCGAGATTTCCGAAGCAAGGGAATGTGGACTCACCAAGTACTTTTCCGTTACCGCGCCATTCTTGACAAGTGTCGCAAGAAGAGAATCTTCACCCTCATCTTGGTGTGCCTTCAATTCTTGAAGGAGTGGAAGACTCTCCCGGGTCAGCGGCTCGATGAGCACATCCAAACTCCCTCCGCAGATCAATCCACGTTCGATATCATCTTCATTCAGATGAAAGGTAAGGATTTCCGCTTTGCCGGAATCGAAGAGCCGATGCGCATGGAGGAGGACATCACCCTCCATACAGCCACCACCAACCGTGCCCACAGAAACAAGCCCGCCACGCTTAACCAGCATCTTCGAGAGTGATGCCGCCGGCGTTGAGCCGGTTGTCGAGATGACCGTTGCGAGCATGACGCTATCTTCAGTCTCTAGAGCATTCAATATTTCTTCAAGAATATTCACAATACATCTGCTCTCGCACTTTTCTCTTACGTTCCAATATCTTCCTTCCAGAGCGCCGGCTGTTCTCGGATGAACTGTTCCATCATCATAACGCACTCAGAGAGATCGAGATTGATAACCTCTATCCCATGCTCACGCATGAATTGTTCTGCACCAGAAAACGTTCTCGCTTCACCGACAATCACTTTCGGGATCCTAAACTGCACGACAGCTCCGGCACAAAGGTAGCAGGGCATCAGGGTAGAATAAAGCTATAGTATCGCGATACTTGCCAACCCGCCCTGCATTGATGAGGCAATCAATCTCAGCATGTTTCATGGGGTTGCCTTCCTGCACACGACGATTATTGCCGCGACCAACAATCTCTCCATTCCGAACGAGCACCGAACCGATTGGGATTCCACCTTCCGACATTCCCTTCCTTGCCTCTTCAATCGCCGCCCGCATATATTGATCCATGTTACTTCCTATCAATCGTTGGAAACCTCCGGTGATTTAGCTCCCTCGATAGGTCGAATACCCATACGGACTTAACAGAAGTGGAATATGATAATGAGTGATCGGCTCGCTAAGTTCAAAGACAACCGTGACGTAAGGATAAAATCCCTCTACTCCAGCAGAGTGGAAATACGAAGCGGTCAAGAACGTTAGCCGATATGTGCCGGTCGTCAGCTTCGTATTCGGATGAAGAAGATCGGAGATCCGTCCGTCGGCATCAGTTTCTCCACGGGCAAGTTCTTTCCATTCTTTCAACTCTGTATACACCTCAAGCAGAACCTTGAGAGCAACAGCGGGTTTGCCTCGTGTTGTGTCAAGAACGTGCGTTGTGATCGGACAGTTCATCATACAAAATGTTCTCCATCCTGAGAATCATTGAGAGACGTACTTTTGAAAAGGGATCGTTATGAGTACCTGACTACCGGTGCCAAAATACTGTAAGCTAAGATACGAATTCGCGATAGCAATTCCACGTCCGTGATTATCGAATGCACGGGATGGATCCATTGTAAGGTATTTCTGAAAATCGAATCCTGGACCGCCGTCTTTAACCATAACGGTAATTTTATCAGGATATTTTTTTACTGTTACCTCGACGCATTTTTCGGCATTTTCAGGGAGAGCAAGCCGGCGATCGAGCATGGAGTGCCATGTCCCCTCAGCAACGTATTCAGTTTTCTCATCATAAGAGATGCCAAGATTTCCATGTTCGACGGCGTTAAAGAGGATCTCAGAGATCGCCAAAGCATCCTCCCGGTTCGGACATCCATTCGCAATCCGCATCGCAAGGTATTCCGCTTCCTCCAGTGTCTTGAAACGAAACATCCCTTCCACCAACAACTTGAACGGATTCTCACAGCCATCGATTTGCAGCAACAATGTTTTCATCTGATGAAAATCGTATACAGCCGTTCCCACAACCGAGAGCATGACATCGTAATTAGACGGCTTCGTCAGGTAATAGAAGGCACCGGCATCGATCCCTTCGCGGATATGAGAAGGATCAGTACGACCTGTATGCATGATCACCGGGATGTGGCGTAATCGTTGATCCTGCTTCATCCATCGAAGGACATCTATGCCACTCATGTCGGGCATGACCCAATCGAGAATGATCGCGCTGATTATATGCAGCCGAGTATTGATCATCGTTTGAGCGTCCACACCATTGTTTGCTACACAGACGCCGTAACCACTGCTCTCAAGAATCTCCTGTAGAAAAACAATCATATCCGGATCGTCATCCACAATCAGAATGGTATCCATTACTTCCTCCTGGAAATGAATTTATACATGTTCATCTGCGATGATCTGAACAGGTCTTTTCTTCCATAAAGAGCTTCACCGTCGTTCATTCAGAATTTTGAGAAACGACCGTGACCGAATTTCCTCTAACGTCAGCCCCGTTGCAAGGGTTTCCTCTTCTGTGATCGCCCCGCAATTCATGCCACGGAGGAAATAATTCAGTAACCCTTGACCGGTCGCGGCGTCATCGAAGATATCCCCGATGAGCGTTGCCCGCGCTGCCTTCTCCACGAATGTTTTCAGCCGCAGCGAGGCTGGCTGAAGTCCGTCCAAAAAAAATGTATACACCGCTGCATATCGGATGGGCAATTGCGCCGGATGCAAATCCCAACCCTGGTAATATCCTTGCCTGAGAGAGTGCGTGATGTGTCCATATCCCAATCGCCATGCCCGGTGAACAGTATTAGCATTCTCCCGCTTCTGTTTCG
>JACOSX010000022.1 GCA_016178625.1 Ignavibacteria bacterium | reverse complement strand
ATGCTTTTGCCGTTGATTTCCATGCCGTCTTTAATGATGTAGAACTCCGACTTGAACTTGGCTGCAGTTTTGACGAGTGTTGCAGCCGGGCGTGTGTGTAAACCAGTCCGGTTTTTTATCGTCACTTCGCGCTCAATCATGCCTTCTACGAATTTCTCCCCACTAACTGATGTGCGAGCCAGTGCAACATCTCTCGCGCACTGCTTATTGGAAATGACGAAAGCCCACGTTGAGCAAGAAGCGTATTTCGGAAAATTTCATCCCGCGCAGCGTCGAGAACTCCTGCGCGCTTATAGATTTCCTTCGCCCGTGCGATCTGAGCTTTCGTGATGCCATTGCGCAGCACTAATGATTGCAACAGGCGACGATCTTTCCCTGTCGTACGCTCCAGTGCCGTTAAGAACACGTAGGTCTTTTTTCCTTCCACCAGATCGCCACCGATGGTTTTGCCGAACTCTCCTTCGTTACCGGCAATATCGAGAAGATCGTCCTGAATCTGAAACGCTTTTCCAAGATGCTCACCAAACTTCCGCAGCGCAACACGCTGTCGGGGTGTCCCCTCACCGATCAACCCACCGATCTCGCATGCTGCAGCAATGACGCGACCTGTTTTCTTCGCGATCATGAGAAGGTAATCATCGAGAAGGACATCCGTGCGATGTTCGAATTCCTTGTCGAGCCCCTGCCCTTCACAGACTTGGATGAACGCGTCAGTGAAAACATGCAGGATTTCCTGCATATGCAGCGACTGCGTCTTGAGCAGCGAGCGGTACGCTTGTGCAATAAGTTCGTCACCTGCAAGAATGGCGATATGGCTGTTCCATTTCCTGTGCACGGTGGGCCGACCCCGGCGAAGATCGGCATGATCCATCACGTCATCATGAACGAGCGTGAAGTTGTGGAGAATCTCGATGGCGACGGCTGCATCGAGTGCCTTCCGTCCCTTGCCGCCGACGGCTTCACACGAGAGCAACACAAGCATTGCCCGAATCCTCTTGCCTCCGGAGCCGAGCACATAACGGATCGGTTCATAGACCGAGGTCGGTGCGTCCACATCAACTAATGAGATAATCCGCTTCTCTATAATGGACTTGTGATGAGCGTAAATCTTTCGAAAATCTTTATCGATCAACGGTCTTGAATGCTTGTGTTCTTAGCGAAGTTACGATGAAAGGAAACCTTGTAATTTATGTAAGTATAATAAGAAAAGAGGGTATGAGAAGCAAGGAAAATGAGCAATACGAAGAGATAATGAGAGTTTTGATTGTGTCCATAAGAGCGTAGCGCCCCCATTGACAGACTTAATGAAATTGTTTACATTGCCTTTTTAGAGGATAGATTGTAGCTGATATTTACACACTGTTGCGGAGGATGTGTAAGTCAGGGGAGTTTTGTATGCTGAAGATGAAGTCGATGAAGTAAACTCAACGAATTACTTACGTAATCAGGAAGGGACTCACATGAAACGATCGACAATTTCCTTCACATTCGATCTTGTATTTCTTGTTACGCTCTCTACATCAATGTGTGTCGGCCAGACCCTCTCTTGGGTCAAGCTCAACGGATCCGGCTCGTCGCCATGGTCAATTACCTTCCATCCTCAAGGAGCAATTCTCACAGCTCACATACACCAGGGCGTCTTTCGCTCGACAGACGAAGGTACAACGTGGACAAGTATAAACGATGGCTTACCGATTTCCGCAGGTCCCGGTCCCGATGCGAGTGCTGTTGCCATTAGCCCTGATGGCCAAGTCTTCCTCGCCGTCAATCCATTGAGTATGTCTCAGGTGTTCCGGTCGACTGATCTCGGTGACCACTGGACCGCGACCAATTTTCCACAGGTTCCATTTATCCGGGATCTCGTGATAAACCCCAATGGAGTTCTCTTCGCATCGACGGAAGTCGACGGCATCTACCGCTCCATCGATCAAGGTACGACATGGACGAAACTTTCGCTCGGACCATTTTGGTCAGCGAATTACAAAAATTCTCTTGTTATTGACAACAATGGTACATTGTATTTTGGCTGGCGAGGAAAAGGTGTGTATGTATCGACGAACGAGGGGGTTACGTGGACGCGCAACAGAAAAGTCTCTCGTCTCTCTGATGGTTTCCCATACGTCATGACGACTGATCAACAAGGAACAGCTTATCTCGCTTACAGCACAGCCGTGTCCTCCGTGCGAACGATGGTGTATAGCTCACGCAATCATGGGAGAACCTGGCGAAAAGCTTTATTCCATGTAGACAATAACGCAACCTCTTCACCGATCATTTCCTCTATTGCCAGTCCAGGTGATGGAAGGACAATTTTCTTGGGCGACTGGGGACGAGGTGTGTATGTGTCAACTAATAGTGGCCGGCGATGGAGTTGGATGAATGATGGTATTGATCTCACCGGTGGCGGCGTTTCCAGTCTTGCGCTCGGTCCGGATGGACGATTATATGCAGGAGCGGCCCAGGGAGTCTATCGTACCGTAAATCCGGTTTCGGGGATAGCGGGACATTCGTCCCCACAGGAAACTCCCGATGTTGAACCCTTAACCTTTGCGCTCCATCAAAACTACCCCAACCCCTTCAACCCTACAACAACGATCGAGTTTGAGCTTGCGCAAGATGCACTGGTGACAGTGAAGGTCTACAACACGCTTGGGCAGGAGGTGGCAACCCTGGCTGAGAAGGAAGAGTTTGGTGAAGGGGGGAATGAGTTGGAGTTCGACGGATCGAACTTGCCTTCGGGCGTTTATTACTATAGAATTGTTGCTGAGGAAGTGGAGGGAAAGGGAATCCTTTACTCCAATGTGAAGAAGATGATGTTGGTGAAGTAAACTTTTCGATTTAAAAGCCACCCGGTCACATTCTGGATCGGGTGGTTTTCTTATCTTATGCCTTACCTCATGTTTTCCAAGATCCCTCAGTTTAATCCTCCCCCAGATGTAGAAATACGGATTGTCGCTTCTATCTCAGGGTGAGTGACCCTGAGCACCCCCTGTAGAGCATCCCTCGCGCACACTCTGTGACGCCGATTACCTGTCGACATCCAAGGATATCGTATGTTCGTGACGATAATTGAGAAACGCACGGTGTACAATCGTTTCTTCGATTTCTTGATTGAATTAACAATATGAGGAGTTAGTATGAAATATATGAACTTTGTTTGGCTTGTCCTGCTGGTTTCAGTATGCGCAGGTAGATCCAGCGCGCAACTTGCGACAGGTTCCGCCACTTCACAGATTTCGGTGACACCAGCCGGCATTGGGCTTACGCTATCGAGCGTCGATTGCGATGTCAGCGACGTGATTCGCGGTGTAACCTATAATGTTATTTTCGATCCGGCTGGCGGCGCGAGCATCATTCATCCGGCGGATAATGGTGAAGCAACTTCAGACCTTGGTGTAGATATCGTCGGGGATCCAAGCCAAAACTTGGTTGTGTTGTTTGAGTTACCTGCCTCCTTGAGCGGATCGGCCGGTGCTATTCCGATATCGTTTGGATCAACATCCGGCGTGAGAGTCGAAGACGGAGCGCTGTTCAATCCGAACATCCGCAACACGTTCAACTCAGGAACCGGGGGCACTGTTAGTCTCAGGCTCGGATTCACGTTTACTGTTCCGGCGTCTGCACTCTCCGGCGACTCGTACTTTGGGACGATCCTAACAACAGCCGCGTTCACAGGGACGTAATACCCACCGACATTTTTAGATAGTTAAGTCATTTTCAAAATCCGGTCAGTCCATCGACCGGATTTTTTGTTTTGAGTCACCGGCATCCCTCTTCGTTCTGCCCATCCCACATTGATTTCATCAAAATTTTCATTATCTTTGACGACGCTGCCGACGGAAGCGGTGGCATAAGCGAGATCGGCGTT
>JACOSX010000003.1 GCA_016178625.1 Ignavibacteria bacterium | reverse complement strand
GATGTCGTTACTGGAACTCGCGCAGCTGAGGAATATCCGGGCGCTCTTGTGTCCCAATGATGAATTAACAAAATTCATATCGTACCAACTGGCAGCGTAGCCTCTGAAACGTTTTACACAGAAAAAAGGACTTGACCCATTCCCTGTAGTCTGAGTAAGCCCAGTCCTCAGGGATGGACACTAAGCCTCCTTGAACCGGATTGAGGTGAATGTAACGACAAATATGAAAGAGATATTTTTCAACATTTATTTCCCGCGCCCGATAATCGCTTTGGAAAAGGTGTCCAACTCTCTTGCTCCATTTGTTAAATGACTTGGTGTACGAGACGGAGAAGGATCGCATGACATTTGAGAAGCTGACTTCTCGCTGGAAGTAGACAAGCAGATGGAAGTGATTTGGCATGAGGCAATATGCGATTACATCAATACCTGCCTGATGAAAATAATGATGCAGTCGCCTGAGAAAGAACCGATAGTTCTCATGTTCGAGGAATATATCTTGCCGATTGTTGCCGCGGTTATAGATATGATAATAATTCGCCGGCAGGAATTGGATTTGACGATATGCCATCTGTTTTTTCCTTGTAAGGATCAGAACTCCGACTTCTCAAAAGAAGTCGGAGTTCTAAGGGAGTATTACATTTTTGCAGCAACCACAACCACACCTTTTACGTTCTGCACATTCCCGCCATATGCGTCGAGGGCTTCGAGCAAGACAATGTATATTCCCATTCGTGCGCGATCGTGATTGTCTGTGAATCCATCCCAGACGAGTTGACCGCGAGAACCACTCGGCTCACCATCGGCAAGAGTGCGGATCAATCGTCCTTTCGCATCATAAATCCTCACACGCACGATCGCCGTTGTTGCAGGAAGCTCGTAGCTCACGAGCGTGACATCTTCGAATCCATCGCCATCGGGTGAGAAGGGATTAGGGGAGAACGATAGCGCAGTTGCAGCAGGCACTGCGGTCGTGTAGAGTGTGTTCTGCTTGCCGGGTGTCCCGCCAGTAGGAGAAGCGCTTGTGCTCCAATTACGACGGTCGTTGCCGGGAAGATTGGGATTGATCCGTTCAAGCGACCTTCCCAAGACATCTTCAACCCCCGCGTTGTGCCATGTCGGCAAGTAATGCACGCTATCGATTGTTCGTCCGGTCAGGTCGGTGAGCAGAATGTTGTCCCCTTGGTTATTCAGACTAATTCCACTTCTTCTGATGACCAGATGGGATCCAGAATCCGTGAGGTACGGATAGCTTTGAAGAATGGACGAGTCGGACGCAACGACCACATATTCTCCCGCTTCAATAATCATTGACGATTGACTTACGATATGTGTTGTCGATCGTTCGTTCGTATCTCGAACGTCAGAAAGCCTCCACTCCCTTACATCAATGGGTGCGGTGCTTCGGTTAAACAGCTCGACATACTCCGCTTGTCCGGTACGCGGTTCGTACATGATCTCATTGATGATAAGAGAATTAGACGTGAAGGAAATATTGATCGAGTCGATCACGATATTATCCGATGGCCGCATATCTTGTGGAAAGTCGATGGTGGTGATGAAGGATTTCTTGCCTGAGCTTGGGTTGTTCCAGTTGAAGGTGAATGATGTAGAGTCTCGCGGTGGGAGGGGAGAGAGAGCGGCTTGAGATTCCAGGAGCTCCATTGGCTGTGCGACGTGATCACCATTTGCATCATAGTAGAGGAGAACAGAAAAACTATTTGCACTCTGACGTCCCATATTACGAACGACTACGGAAATAAAAGTTGAGGTTGGTGTTGAATTCACCGCTGAGAGGCGCACAGCACGAAGATCGTGCTCAAGCGGTGTCAAATAGTTTTGCTTTCCGGGTGTGCTGCCAGATGAATCGGCGGACAATCCCCAATTCAATGAATCGTTCGAGCTGTGTGAGGATTCAATACGCTCCAGAGAACGACCACCCGTTCCGCCCCAGATTGAAGTGTAGTGTATGCTATCAATGATCGCGCGGCGCTCGTCGAATAACACAACCGCATCGCTGTCGTTGTTGAACAGGCTCGATGGCATCGAGGGAATGAAAATAATTCGCCGAACATCGGGATGACGATCGGTGAACCGAGCGGAGTCTTTCGTGATGACGATGTAGTCGCCGCGCTTCATCCATTGATCGACTGAATCGATCTTGTATTGCGTTCCGCTGTTACGGTCGGAGATGCCCCATTGGCTTACATTGATGGAATCCGTCGTGTTGCTCGTTAACTCGATCCATTCCGGTTCGGGGTTTTCCGGGCTGTACATGATCTCGTTCACGACGATCGTAAATCGCGGTACTCCCACCGAGAGCGTCGCGCTCCTTTGGTTGTTGAGGGGATTCTGATCTTGAGCGAGCGCAGTTCTGACGATGAGATGTTTCTTCCCGAAAGTAAGATTGGAAAGCTTCGTCTCCGCGATCGCGGTATCGCCGGGTTGGAGGCTAACAGTCATTGTCATCGAAAAAATCAGCTCACTCGGCTCTGGCAGATTGTTATTATTGATATCGTCATAAAACTCGACAGGAATATTTTGGATTGTTTGAGTGCCGGCATTTCTTACAGTGGCTTGCACGAACACGGAGTCTCCTGTGACTGGCAGATTGGGGGAGAACCTCACGGCTATCACTTCTGCGTCGATGTGGGCAAGTGCAGTGATGATAATGTCATCGAACCGGAGCGTTCCGCTTGTACCTGTTCCATTGCCAATAACTCGCCAACGGATCCGGCAGCGTGTTTGGTTGCTCAGCGTGGGAGGAAGTCTCAGGACTCGGAGGATGTATGATGTCACGCCAGGGTTTTTCAATGTATCACTGATAACGATCGGAAATGTTGCGCCAGCGTCAACTGAGGCTTCAATGATGACGCCGGAGTTATGGCTACTTGATCGTCGTTCATAAAACTTCAGGCTGTCTGCTTCCTTGGTAGAGAAATCCAGCCGTGGGGATATGAGGTTCTGTGTGATTGTAGCATTCGTGCTGATGACCGCGGTGGAATCAGAGTGCGGTGTTGACTTGGTTGTTGCAAAATCTCCCGAGGGTGATCGGTTCGTAGTTGTCGACCACCCCGGGGGAAGGGAGGGGACAGTAACGCTATCAAAATTTTCGGTGAAGGGGAATTGTTGAACTTGTGCCCGGACAGTCCAGGCACAGAAAATGAGCAATACAATTGTTGGAATGTGCATACGCCTCCCTCGATCGTAAAGTGCATACGATCATGTTAAGTGTTTGGGAGGCGGAAACAGAGATCAGGAATTCTTCTCTGTCCAGATCTGAATTAAATTGATAATTGTCTTGACAGCCTTTTCCATGCCGCGGACAGGGATCCATTCGAGCTTGCCGTGGTAATTCTCACCACCGGTGAAGATGTTCGGACAAGGAAGTCCCATGTATGTTAACTGCGAACCATCGGTTCCACCGCGGACGGGATTGAGCTCCGGTTTGAGGCCGGCGCGCTTGCACGCTTCAATCGCGTACTCAGTAACGAATGGAACTTTGTCGAGAGCAATTCGCATGTTGCGGTAACTCTCTTTGATCTCAATATCGATCTTGACATCTGGAAATTTCTTTAACGTCTCATCGCGCATCCTGACAAGGATCTGGTGTTGTTTCTCCAGCCCTGTTGTATCAAAGTCACGCAGAAGAACTTTTACTTTCGATTCTTCCGTCTCAAGTGTACCTGTGTACGGATGAAGAAATCCGACACGCTTTTCTGTTGTTTCAGGTTTCATATCATCGGGGAAGCGCGCAACGAAATCTGCTAGAGCATAAAGCGAATTCACCATAAGTCCCTTGGCTGTGCCTGGATGTGTACTCTTGCCGTGGACGGTGACCGTTGCCTCATCGGCGCTCCATGTTTCATTGTTGATCTCGCCGGTTTGTCCGCCATCGATCGTGTACGCATACTGTGCGCCGAAACCTTTCACATCGAATTTATCGGCGCCCTTTCCGACTTCCTCATCGGGTGTGAATGCAATCTTCACCGTTCCGTGTTTGATGGTGGGATCGCCAATGATCGTTTGAAGTGCGGTCATGATTTCCGCGCATCCTGCCTTATCATCCGCACCGAGGAGTGTTGTACCATCCGCTGTGATGATGTCGCTCCCGACGTTGTCTTTGAGTCTGGGATTCTTTTTAATTGTGATTACCTCACTTGTATCAAGAAGGAGAATAATATCACCGCCCTGGTAGTTCTTATGGATAATGGGATTGACATTTGTTCCACTTACAGCCGGCGACGTATCTATATGCGAGATCAAACCAATGACGGGAGTTTTCTGCCGTAATGCCTCCGGCAAATTGCTTGGAAGGGTCGCATAAACATAACAGTGCTCATCTACTCTTGCATCGCTCAATCCGAGGTCTTTCAATTCTTGGGCAAGAACTCGGGCGAGATCAAATTCCTTTTTCGCACTTGGGATGCTGTCAACATCTTCCTTGGATTGAGTATCGATTCTTACGTAGCGAAGAAGTCGTTCAACAACGGTCTGATCGTGCGATGTCTTTTGCGCCGAACCGACGACTACAATAAAAAGCGTTAAGAGAATAACCACACAGCGGGAACGCATTGTTATCTATCCGGATGATGAGATAAAAAGAGGTTTGCCTCTCTATGCGAGAGTTTATGAATTTTATGGGAGAGATGCAAATATGTTGAAAGAGGGTTAGACCCTTCTAACCTCATCAAACCATTTGATAAGGGTCACTCAAGAGAATTCAGGGTTTCCCTAAATTTGGGATGCATGGCGGGCTCATGAGACGCTAATATTTGTTTGCTCGAATTTTTTTTTGTATTTTCATTCGTTTCAAAACAAGCTGGAAAGCTGAACGAGAATAGGACATAATAAATCAGTCATCTGGAATACGCCCTGATATTGATGATGAAATGGTCCATAAGCCTCCTCCGAAAGAGCTCCGCTTTCCTCCTTCTTCTTCTCATCAGTGCAGGGAGTAATCAACCCCAATCTCAAACCCAAGTCTCGCAGGATACATCACTGGCGAGTATTGTGGCGCGTGCCTATTCGATGCTCAGGGTAAATTCACCCGACGCAGAGCGTTATTTCGAGAAGGCGGTAATAATGGATCCATCGAATGTTCTTATCAGGAAACAGCTCGGCTATCTGTATCTGTCTGAGAAAAAAAATGATTTGGCGCTCGCGCAATTCCAAGCAGCCGATAGCCTGCAACCATCGGACTCAACCAAGCTTCAGATTGCTTACATCCTTATTCGTTCACATCGTCAAGCGGATGCGGATCACATATTAAATGCTCTGCAATCAAGCACAATCCCGGACATTCGTGAAAGGGCGTTGAGCGTATCATATGGGGCCACTTCTTCGCTCTGGTGGACACGTTTCTACGGCGTCTCGTATTACGACACGCGGTGGAGTACCTCGTTCTTTCAGCTCACTGCATATGAAGGTTATCACCTTACCGACGATCAGAAAGTAAGCGCATATGGTTTTGTCTCACTCTCGGGAGATGCACGCTCAAGCGGCGGACTCTCACCAGCAATATTCTCCGATAATGCTTTGGTCATGGCTCTGGGTGTGCGCGTGAATCCGTTTACGGGGCTGCAGGTTCATGTTCAAGAAGGCGCGTCGTTTGATCTTATAGACAGAAGCAATATCGATTTTGTTCGGAATGATTTCCGTGCGATTGCGATCTACGGGTATGGGATGTATGCACCATATTCGTTCCATGATGATGTCCGAACGCCATTCTATCCGACGCTCGATCTTTATTCATCGCTCGGATACTATTCTCGCTACAAGAACACCATAGGATATCTCCAGGTCAAAGGGGGTCTTCGTTCTCTCGAAGTGTCCAGCACAGTGGCTGATGTGTATGCCCTCGTTGGCTTTGCGAAAGATTCTGAGAAGGAATATTATAACAACATTATTGAAGGTGGATTCGGTGCTCGCATCACACCGAATGTCCATTGGGGATTGTATCTTGTTGCCGAAGTTCGCCGAGGGTATTACGTTAATCTTGTGACTGCAACTCCGCTTCCGTACGATCGCTACTACGGCAGCGCGAGGTTTTACGTCATTTTTGATCGGACTTTTTGATCTATGATTGACTTGTTAATCTCCTTTTTCCGCTCATCATATCCGTCGCTCTATATTGCGACGTTTATCGTAGCGTCGTTCCTTTTCATGAGCGGCATCGATGATATCTTCGTGGATATGTATTATTGGTTTCATCATCTCTTCATGCGGAAGAAATTCAATCGGTACCGGTATGACTCACCGGAGATCATCCATCAGGTTCCCGAAAAGCCGATCGCGATCTACGTTCCTGCATGGCATGAGTATGATGTTATCGATAAAATGCTGACGAATGCGTGTCGCACGATCCAGTATAAGAACTATGACATTTTCGTCGGTGTCTATCCCAACGATCCGCAAACTATCACGAAAGTGGAAGAAGTAAGTACGCGATTCCCTAACGTCCACGCGGTCATCTCAAATAATCCCGGACCCACGACGAAGGCAGACAACCTCAATCAAATCCATGAAGGCATGCTTCGGTGGGAAAACAAAACTGGGATTCGCTACGATATCATTATCATGCACGATTCAGAAGATGTTATCCATCCAATGTCGTTGAAGATTCATAACGTGCTGATTCCCGATCACGACATGGTACAGCTTCCTGTGTTTCCCCTCCATACCAGCCACGCAAACCTCGTTCACTGGACATACTCTGATGAATTTGCAGAGTATCATACAAAAGATCTTTTCGTCCGACAACACTTCAGCGGTTTCGTTCCATCGGCTGGCGTTGGCACCGCATTCAACCGATGGATTATCGAATTTGTCGGAACTTCGTATGCGAAAAATATCTTTCACGCCACTTCGCTGACGGAAGATTACGATCTTGCGCTTCGGTTAGCTCTGGGGAAGGCAAATATGTTGTTTGCATTCAAACCGTTCGGCATTAATTGTGCGACACGCGGTTTTTTTCCACACTCTATGAGGGCTTCGATCCGTCAAAAGAGTCGGTGGGTCACAGGCATTTGTCTCCAGTCGTGGAAAAAAATTGGGTGGCAGGGAGATGCACGGTTCCGGTTCGTTTTATATCGTGATAGAAAGGCGATCCTCGCCAACGCGATCAACTTCTTTGCGTACGTTGTGATCGCGTACCTGATGACATATGAATCAATCCGTTTTGGCTTCGCCGCCTACCAACAACTACCGCCCATTGTGGTGAAAGGAACTCCTCTTTGGTATTTGGTGGTGATGGACAGCGTATTGATGATGTGGCGAATTATGCACCGCTTCATCACGGTCAGGCGCGTGTATGGTGGGTGGGCAGCATTGTTAAGCGTTGTGCGATTGCCCATCTCAAATATTATCAACTTCAGTGCGACCGGTCGCGCACTCTTCCAGTATTTTAGAGCCGCGATAAGGAAGAAGGAACTGCGATGGGAAAAAACAGCGCACCATTTTCCCGCGACCTCTGAACACGTTTCGCACTGAGATTCACATACGGATAGAAACTAATTCCACACTGTACTCATAATTTCTTTTTCGGAGAGATGTATGGACAAGAAACTACGGCTACTGTTCGTTGATGATGAAGATCAGCTTCGACTGGTTGTCAGCGATCAATTACAGTCCGAGGGATATGATGTCGAAACTGCTGATGACGGCGACACTGCGCTTGTCATGATCAAGAAAAACAAGTATGATTTGATCCTGCTTGATATCCGTATGCCGCGAGTAAGTGGGATTGAGGTGCTCAAGTACCTTAAGGAGCATAAGGTGTCTTCTCGCGTTATTATGTTGACGGCAGTCGATGATCTTTCAATCGCCCTTGAATCGATCAAGAATGGAGCCAACGATTACCTCACCAAGCCCTACGACCTGGATAATCTGTTGACCTGTATCCGGAGGGTTACTACGAGGTGAGTGATTCACTGCGAGTACAATTGCATTTGCATCGGGTTGTTAGTATTTTAACAAAAGAGATTAGAGGTCAAGTCCTGTGCAACAAGTAGCTTCCAAACTCCGCCAGGTCCGGAAGGAAGCAACGGTAAGAAGTGATGCTTGTGTGACATGGGGTAGCTTGACCTCTTTTTTTCCAGGCTATTGCAATCTACCTTAGAATTTCTTACCTTAGTTACAGTTATCTCAAATTTTACTCGAAATTTGAAGAATATCTCAGTTTTATCTATGTTAATTCATTTCGCAACAGGTCTCTGGTTAACGATGTTGAGTTGTATGTTGTTCAGAGTTTTTTCCCCCGCAAGAAGAAATGTGCTCACTTCGTTCCAAGACTTCGCCCTGGCACCGAACCAGTGGCGTCGTTGCAGTATTACCCAATCAATTATGAACCCACGATGTATACTAGCAAATGTATCACCATCGCCGCCGGGTTCGGAGGAACGAAGAATTTATTATGAGAAAAGAAATCATTATCAATGCGACTGCTAATGAGATTAGAATTGCCATTACGGAGGATAAGCGGTTAGCAGAACTGTACGTCGAGACCCCGGAAAAGGAGCGCATGGTCGGCGATATTTATCTGGGGAAAGTTGCTAAAGTAATGCCCGGGATCAGGGCAGCCTTCATCGATCTCGGTTTGAAACAAGACGCCTTCCTTCATTTTTCCGACATCGGAAGTTCCCTGCATGAGTATTCTTCCCTCATCGGCGACGAGGATTCAGATGTCGATGTTGATGAAGATGCTGAAGACGAAGAAATTGCTGGCACAGCCGAGAAACTCCCAGTTGAAACTCGCGAGGGAGCATCAATTGGAACCCAGATTGTCGAGAGCCCACCCAAGACATCATCACTACCAACCCAGCGGGGCGGCAGAGAGAGCCGGGGAAATGGCAGGCCCCAAGCACCGATTCCAGATCTCAAGCGCGGTCAGGACATCATCGTTCAGGTGACGAAAGAGCCAGTGGGGAAGAAAGGGGTTCGCGTCACGTCAGAGGTATCGTTACCTGGCCGTTTTCTGGTCCTTCTCCCCTTCGATGGAAAGATCGGTGTTTCAAAGAAGATGCAGAACTTCAAGGAAAAGCGCCGTCTTCGTCGAATCATCAGGAGTATTCTTCCCGAAGGATTCGGAGTTATTATCCGTACAGTCGCTCAAGAGCAGGATGAAGCCGCTCTAAAACAGGACTTGGAGAACCTGATCGCTACCTGGCGTGAGGTCGAGAAAAGTCTTAAGACCGAACAAGCTCCCGCGGTGCTCTACAAGGATATGGCAACAACATCGAGCGTCATCAGAGACCTCTTCACGGATTCTGTTGAACGCGTTGTCACGGATTCGAAGAAGCTGTATAAGGAGATCCGTGCCTACGTAAAGCTCGTCTCTCCGCAACTGATCGAAAAGATCGAACTGTACAAAGAACGGGAGCCGATCTTCGATGTCTTTGGAATAGAAAAAGAAATTGCAACGGCGCTGAGTCGCAAAGTGTGGCTGAAGAGTGGCGGGTACATCATCATCGAGCAAACTGAAGCAATGGTGGTCGTCGATGTCAACAGCGGTAGGTACGCTGCGAAGCGAGAGCAGGAGTTAAATTCTCTCCGCACGAATCTTGAAGCGGCCCGGGAAGTATGCCGTCAGCTTCGTCTGAGGGACATCGGTGGCATCATCGTTGTCGATTTCATTGACCTCGAAGACGAACGCAACAAGAAGAAAGTTTACGATGAGTTGAGGAAAGAATTTCGGAAAGATCGCGCGAAAGTTACTGTTCTTCCGATGACGGAGATCGGGCTTGCGCAGATCACCCGGCAGCGTATCCGCCAGAGCATCCTTCATAGCTTTAGTGAACCTTGCCCCGTGTGCGGCGGCGGCGGCATGGTACAATCGAAATCGAGCATCATCAATCAGATTGAGCGAGGGATTCGACGTTTTAAATCTGAGGCTCATGAATTCAGACTAACACTTACCGTCCATCCGAGCCTAGCGGAATATCTAAAGGAAGGCACGATCAGTCGCTTGACAAAGATGAAATTCAAGTATGTTATCCGCATTAAACTTGAAGAAGATGCGAAATTGCCTATGGCAGAGTTCCGGTTCTTCTCTCCAAAACAAAACAAAGATATCACTAACCAATATCATTCGTGACGGGCAAAGGGACTCGCTGATGAAGATATTTATTGATACTGCAAACATCACAGAAATCAGAGAAGCTGCGAGCATGGGGCTCCTCGATGGAGTGACGACCAACCCAAGTCTGGTTGCCAAAGAAGGGCGCGACTTCAAAGAATTGTTGAAAGAGATCTGTGCAGTTGTTCATGGAGACATCAGTGCTGAGGTTGTTTCCACCGAGCTTGACGGTATGATGCGCGAAGGTCGAGACTTGGCGAAGATTGATGATAAGATTGTTGTGAAGGTTCCTTTGATCAAGGAAGGGCTTAAAGCAGTCAAATGCCTGAAGGCAGAGGGGATCCGTACCAATGTCACGCTCTGCTTCTCACCGAACCAAGCGCTCCTTGCCGCCAAGGCTGGCGCGTATATTATTAGCCCGTTTGTTGGGCGGCTTGATGACATCAGCTCATATGGAATGCAACTGATCGAGCAGATCCTCACGATCTATCGGAACTACGGCTTTGACACACAAGTTCTTGTTGCCAGCATCCGTCACCCGATGCATGTGGTTGAAGCCACGATGATGGGCGCGCACATCGGGACAATGCCTTACGCGGTGCTCACACAGTTGATCAAACACCCGCTGACGGATATTGGACTCGAACGGTTCCTTGCGGATTGGAAAAAGGCACAACGATAACCCGATGAAGAGAACAGCGTTCTATTCCATTCATCAACATCTTGGAGCAAAGATTGTGGAGTTTGGTGGCTTCGAGATGCCCGTCCTGTACACAGGTATTGTCGATGAACACAAGACCGTCCGGGCAACGGTCGGCATGTTCGATGTGTCGCACATGGGAGAGTTCGAAGTCCGCGGCCGCGACGCTCAGGCATTGGTTCAAAAAATCACAACGAATGACGTTACGAAACTCGGACGTGGGAAGGCTCAGTACTCTTCAATGTGCTATCCTGATGGGGGAATCATCGATGATCTGCTCGTCTATGATGTAGGTGATCGTTACATGTTGGTAGTGAATGCTTCAAACATTGCCAAAGACTTCGAGTGGGTTACATCCAATATCGGAAGCCTTGATGTTGAGTTGACTGACAAGAGTGATACGATTTCTCTTCTTGCGGTTCAAGGTCCTAAATCGCTTGAAACGCTACAGAAGGTCACCGCTTCAGTTCTCTCGTCGATCCCTTACTATTCGTTTATTGAAACATCAGTTGCAGGTATCCCGATGATTGTTTCCCGAACAGGGTATACGGGTGAACTCGGGTTTGAGCTTTATTTTGACTCGTCTCTATCAACCGCTGAGAAAGTTTGGAATGCAGTGATGGAGTCGGGAAAAGAGTTCCACATCAAGCCGGTCGGACTCGGGGCGAGGGACACACTTCGGCTCGAGATGGGTTTCTGTCTCTATGGAAATGATATCGATCGAACAACGAACCCGCTTGAAGCAGGATTAGGTTGGATCACGAAACTCGACAAGGGTGAATTCATTGGCCGCGAGAGTCTCGTCAATGTACGGCAGGCGGGTGTGAAGCGAAAACTTGTCGGTTTTGTCATCGACGAGCCAAAAGCATTTCCGCGTCACGGATACGAGATACGCAGTAACGGGCATCTCCTTGGTCACGTTACAAGCGGCACTGTTTCACCGATTCTTGAAAAAGGGATTGGGATGGGATATGTCGCGAGTGAAGTGGCGCAGGTTCAAAGCCCGATTAACATTATCATTCGCACCAAAGAAGTAAAGGCACAGATTGTCAAATTACCATTTATAAAAAAGTAGAACCGGATGAAGTCAACAAGGCAATTAAAAGTCGACGTTTATTTTACCCCCGCCCATCTTGACGAGATGCAGTTGAAGGACAAGAATATCGTCGTAGTCGATGTTCTTCGGGCAAGCACAACAATCGCCACGGCGCTCTGCAATGGAGCGAAGGAAATTATCCCCGTAAGCACTGTCGAGAGTGTTGTGAAGATATCAGGAAGCTTGTTTGGTGATGTGACCCTCCGTGCCGGTGAACGCAACGCAAAGATGATCGAAGGATTCAATCTGGGGAATTCCCCCCTCGAATATACTGAAGAGGTCGTACGGGGCAAGTCGATCATCTTTATGACTACTAATGGCTCGGCCGCGATGGTCAAAGGCCGTCACGCAAAGAATCTTGTCGTGGCAGGTTTTGTGAATCTTTCGGCTGTGGTTGAGTTTCTTGCTGAGCTGCACAACGATTTCATCATCGTGTGTGCTGGAAAAGAGAGCAATTTTTGTCTGGAAGATTCAGTATGTGCGGGGAAGATCATTTCAAAATTGGATACAGTAATCGATGATAATCTCATCCTTAACGATGCTGCTGTTGCGACAGTGACACTCGAAAAAACTATTGGCAAAGGTGTGTTGAAAATGTTGAGGAATTCTGAGCATGGTAAGCTTCTTTCCGAAATGGGTTTTGAAGGTGATTTGAAGGTCTGTGCGGAGATTGACTCCCTCAGTGTCCTTCCTGTAATGACAGGCAATGTGCTGCGGTTGCATAAAGGGTCGAAGCAGCCGTCGCAAACGGATGCGAAGTAATTGCATTCAAGATTGATGGCAGAATCTCCAAAAAATACTACAAATCCCGCCTCAAAAAAATCTCAAGCGCTGCGCTCCACCGATCGCCGTAAACACGTCTTCGCAATCATCTTCATGGTCGGTGGAATCATTTCAGCGCTCAGCATCCTGAGTTATTCGTCTGACGATGAAGCGATCGTCGCGAAGCTCTCGGTTATAGATATCGTTCGTCTGCCCTTCAACGACACAGTGAAATCCCTTGCCAGCGCTCTCCATAACCACCTCGGGCTTGTTGGCGCACTCATCTCGAACTTTTTCGTCAACACTGCGCTTGGCTATGGATCTCTTGTCGTGCCGGTGCTCATGGTCTTATGGGGCTGGGTTCTCCTTCGGAGGAGAGCTATCGATAAACCTATAACCTTTACAAACTATGCAATTATCGGAGCTCTTCTCTTCTCCACGACTATTGGTCTCGCCAATCTCATTGTCGGTGGGATCGAGAAGGAATGGTTCGGAATTGTCGGCGCTTTCCTCGCGGACATGAGCACAAGGCTCCTGGGTAAGGCTGGCGCATCGATCGCGATGCTCACAGCATTCTTCATAACGGTCATTCTTGCAATCGATCTCGACATCCATAAGACTCTCGATCGCGTTGAGCTGATCTGGGAGAGAATACGTCTCCAACTGTCTTCGACCAAGGAAGCAGATGTTTATCAGCCAAATGTTGTGAATGACGAGGTTGAGGCGTCTGAGATCATGATCAACAGAGCAAAGGAAGAAAGCATCCCAGTCCCAACCCGTAAGCTCGTTTCTGAGAAAATATTTGATGAGTCGGAGGAAGAGGTCGACCAGTTCCTTGAGGGTGAACCGGAGAATGGCTTGCAGATTCAAATAGCAAAAAGAACCGAGCAGGAAAAGAGTGAGCCAAATGAAGTTGCGCAGGCGGTTGAGAGTGAAGAAGCTGAAATTGACTACGTTTTTCCATCAGTAGAGTTGCTCGATCCAGCTCGACAGATTGATACTCTTCCTGAAGACGAACTCAAAGCTAACGCCGAGTTGGTTCGATCGAAGCTTGCGAACTTTGGCGTGGAGATAGAAAGTGTCAGTGTAACACCGGGGCCTGTTGTAACGCTGTATGAACTTGTCCCTGCCACAGGAGTGAAGATCAGTCGCATCACAAGCCTTGCAGATGATTTAGCGCTTGCTCTTGCTGCGAAAGGAATCCGCATCATGGCGCCGATTCCAGGGAAGAGTGCCGTGGGCGTCGAGATCCCGAACAGAAATCCTTCCACAGTGCACCTGCGCAGCGTTTTGAACTCGACAAAATTCCGCGAGTCCAAAGCTAATCTTCCCGTAGCGCTCGGCAAAACCATTGCAGGAGATATCTTTACCGACGACCTTTCTAAAATGCCTCACCTTCTCATTGCGGGTGCAACCGGTTCGGGAAAAAGTGTTGGCATCAATACGTTGCTCGCCAGTTTGCTCTTCCGTCTTCATCCGTCAGACGTAAAATTTGTCATCATCGATCCAAAGAAAATTGAGCTCACGCTGTACGGTAAGCTGAAACATCATTTCCTTGCCATTTCCCCGGACATCAACCAGGAAATTATCACATCTCCGGAAAATGCTGTCAGCGCATTGAAGAGTGTTGAGATCGAGATGGAGAAACGGTATGATAGACTCGCTGCGGCTGGTGTGCGCAATATCCAAGACTATAACGAACGCTTCAAAGCGGGTCGACTCAAGCATACGGAAGCAATCGTTCATCGCAAGATGCCGTACCTTATCGTCGTGATTGATGAGCTCGCAGACCTGATGATCACGGCGGCGCGGGAGGTAGAGGAACCAATTGCACGCTTGGCACAGCTCGCTCGTGCCGTCGGGGTACATCTCGTCCTTGCAACCCAAAGACCCTCGGTCGATGTCATCACCGGTGTGATCAAAGCGAACTTTCCTGCACGTATTGCCTATCAAGTGGCTTCGAAAACCGATTCGCGCACAATCCTCGACATGAATGGCGCTGAACAGTTATTGGGCAACGGCGACATGTTGTATTTGCCCTCCGGAAGCCCGAAACCCGTCCGAATACAGAGTGCATTCATCTCGACAGAAGAAGTTGAGCGTTTAACTGATCACATCGAAAAGCAACAGGGTTACGCCAAACCATTCCAACTGCCCTCAATGATCGAGAAGAAACGGTCGGGGATGGGTGGAATGTCGGATGATCGTGATGAATTTTTTGAAGAAGCGGCCCGCCTCATTGTTCGTCATCAGCAGGGCTCTGTTTCACTTCTCCAACGCCGCTTAAAAGTCGGGTATTCCCGCGCGGCTCGACTCGTTGATGAGCTTGAAGCTGCTGGTATTGTCGGTCCATTTGATGGAAGCAAAGCCCGGCTTGTTCTTGTTGAGGATGACGAACAATTGGATCGCGTTCTACAGAGTTTACAATAGCTAAAGAGATGAAGAAGAATCTCTTGCCTGTTCTGGTTCTCCTCTCAGCCTGTGCCCTAGGTGCATCCAACGCGTTTGCTGGCGACGATGCTGGTGACATCATTTCCAAGCTGCAACGAAAGTACGATTCGATCAGAGATGTTTCTATTACGTTCCGACAGGATGTTCAGTTCGGTGTAACGAAGGCAGAGCAGTCCTTCAGTGGGAAGCTCCTCATGAAGAAAGGGAACAGATATCGGATCGAAATGGATCAGCAAACAATCGTCACGGATGGGAAATCGGTCTGGTCGTTCAACAAGCCAAACAATCAAGTTCTCATTGACAATTTTAAAGAGAACCCAGCGTCGTTTTCGCCCGATAAAGTTCTCGTGAACGTTCCCAACAACTATTCTTCGACAGTGATAGGAAAAGAGAGACTTGGAAGTCAAGAAGCGACCGTATTGAAACTCATTCCCAAAAACCCTACATCGAGCTTGAAATGGATGAAAGTGTGGGTTGATACCGACGAACTCTTGATGAAGAAGATACAAATGCTGGAGACAAGTGACAACCTCATGACGTATGTTGTCACGGATATCAAACTAAACCCCGGTCTGGCGGACAGTCAATTTCAGTTCGAACCTCCAACTGGCGTTGAAGTTATCGACTTGCGTTGACCGTTTATCCCTCCCCGATGTACATGCACTCACGATTAAAGACATTCCTGAAATATCTTTTCAGCGTTGGACTCACGTTGTTGTTTCTTTATTTCGCATTCAAGGGTGCCGACTTCAGAAGCCTTTGGAATATTCTCGCTCAAGCGAACTATTGGTGGGCTTTGGCGATGATTCCGCCCTTGATGATCAGCCATCTCTTCCGCGCCTGGCGATGGGAATACCTGCTGCGTCCGGTCAAATCCGAACTGAAATTTCGAAATCTCTTTTCGGCGATGATGGTTGGCTACATGCTCAACAACGTGTTGCCGCGTGCTGGTGAAATCGCCCGGCCGTACGCTATTGGCAAACTTGAGGGGGTCTCCCGCAGCGCAGCATTTGGCACGGTGCTCGTGGAGAGAATTTTTGACGTCCTTTCATTCCTTGTCGTGCTTGCATTGGTTCCTGTTGTCTACTCAGGACCGTTGACGCAAGCATTCCCATGGCTTGAAGAAACAGGAATCTGGTTTACTGCTGTAGCACTTGCCTTTCTTGCTCTTTTTACTTTTCTTATGATGCGTCGCGACATCGTCATCAAGCTGCTGAATGTGTTCACGCGCCATTTGTCTCTGCGGCGGGCACAACAGGTCGAACACATTGCTCATTCGTTTCTCGACGGTTTCTTGTTCCTGAAGGAACCCAAGAGCTATTTCACGATTGGTGTCTTGAGTGTGCTGGTGTGGTTCTTTTATATTGTGATGATGTATTTGCCGCTGTACGCCCTTGGATTGCCTGATCGGTATTCGTTGGATTTTGGCTCCGCGTTGGTAGTACAGGCTATTTCGAGTATCGGATTTATGATGCCAACGCCCGGAGCCACCGGATCATACCATTACTTTGTCATTCAGTCCATGACGAAGTTATATGGTGTGGGGGATGATCTGGCACGAAGTTATGCGACACTTACGCACGCAATCGGTTATATCGTGACGACTGTAGTGGGGGTCTATTACTTCATTCGACATAAACTTCATTTGGCAGACGTTGCAAAAGAGAAACCCCTTCGGCAAGAAGTTGCAGGCGATCTCGGATAAGTCCAATGCGTTTTGTCTCAAACATTTTCTAAACAATTAACAGTAACAATTAACTACGAGGAGTAGATATGACCTTTTATCGAATAGCATCGCTTATTGTCGCGAGCGTCTTCTTCGTTGCCGTGATTTCTCTGGCGCAGGAAGATCAAGCGAAGAAAAAAACAGAACAATCAACAGCGGAGAAATCGAAGATGACTGAAACCGGAAGCAAGGGCAAAGAGATTGTTGTTATGGAAACATCGATGGGAACAATTGAGTTAGCGATGTTCCGACCGGATGCGCCGAAAACTGTGGAGAACTTTGTCGGTCTGGCGAAGAAAGGATACTACAATGGCCTTACCTTCCATCGCGTGATTGATAACTTCATGATCCAGGGAGGTGATCCAACCGCCACGGGAATGGGGGGTGAGAGTATCTACGGCAGCAAGTTCGACGACGAAATCAGTTCGAACCTAAAGTTTGATCGACCCGGTCTGCTTGCGATGGCTAACGCTGGTAAGACCCCGGATGGACACGGCACTAACGGTAGTCAGTTTTTCATCACCCTCGTTCCGACGCCTTGGTTGAACGGACATCATACTATCTTCGGTGAGGTTGTCTCCGGAATGGATGTGCTGAAAGCAATTGGCAAGGTGCAAACCAGCAAGCCGGGGGACAAACCTGTGACTCCTGTGATCATGAAAAAGGTTCACATCAAAGGCGCCAAGCAAGAGAAATCAGATAAAGAGAAAAAATAATTTGTGAAATCATCGTCCTCGCCAAAGCGATAAATGGCGATGAGGGTCACCTTTCCTATGGCGAAGAGTAAGCTGAAAGGTCTGACGGTTGAAGATTTGGAAACCTCTTTCCGCAATGAGAAGTTTTCTTCACTCTACCTCTTGTACGGTGAGGAAGATTTCCTGAGCGATCAAGTCGTCGACCTCCTCGTCGAGAAAGCCCTCGACGAGTCCACCAAGAGTTTCAATCTTGATGTCGTTTCGGGTGGAGACGTCGATGCGAGAGATATCGTGTCTCTCGTCTCTGCATTTCCAATGATTGCTGAGCGTCGTGTTGTTGTTGTGCGAGATTTTGATCGTATGCCGAACAAAGATTTACTCCTCCCTGTCATTGACAATCCAGTTTCTTCGACGATCTTGATTCTCCTTGCCTCGCGACCCGATTTCCGAACAAAAATCTATAAAGCTCTGGAAGAGCATGGAACTGTAGCTGAATTCAAAAGACTCTACGATAACGAAGTACCACGCTGGATCAGCAAGCGGATCGAGAAACTCGGGAAGAAAGCAATCCCCGAAGCAAGTGAACTCATCCAGGCGCACGTTGGACGGTCGCTGAGAGAGATTCAAAACGAGATCGATAAGCTGTTTATCTACGTTGGTGAGAAAGAGATTATTGATATCGACGACGTGAATAACGTCGTTGGAATATCCAAGCAGTACAACATCTTCGAATTGCAGAGATCGATTGGCGAAAGAGACTTAGCCCGAACGATGGAGATCGCAGAGCATATGCTGGATGCCGGAGAATCACCGCTTGGAATGATCGTGATGCTCACCCGCTATTTCCAGAAGCTCTGGCTCCTTCAGGAATTGAGAATCGACCATCCCAATGATGGTAAGCTTTCAGCTCTTCTCGGGGTCAATCCTTTTTTTGTCCGAGAATATCTTGAAGCCGCGCGGCGCTATCCTTCAGATCATCTTGAACGTTGTTTTGAGGCTCTTGTGACGGCGGATGAGAGTTTGAAATCGACTGGGGCTGGACCGAAATTCGTCCTCACGCTTATGTTTTTTCAGATACTGAGACCACAACAACAATTACAACCAACTTGATGAAAAGACATTTGAGCCATCCGGATGGGAACATCTGACAAATCACGAGAGTTATACACGTAGCTGAATGCCTGAACGACGACCGGCGCTTCGTGAGCAGAGCGATGAGGAGTTGATCGCAACGTTCCAGCAGGGAACGGTCGAGGCGTTCAATCAGATTGTTGGACGGTATAAAGATCAGCTTATGAATTTTGTCTTTCGTTATCTCGGTGATTATGATGAAGCGGATGATATTGTACAGGAGGTCTTTATCCGGGTGTATCGCAACAAGCACGCATATAAACCGATTGCAAAGTTTTCGACATGGATATATACGATCGCGGCAAACCTTGCGAAGACACAGCTTCGACGAAGAAAGCGACATGCGTCTTTCTCCTTCCATCGAGGGAAGGAAGGAGAGAATAATCACGACTATTCAATCCCTGATACGCGATATCCTGCTGATGGCCAAGCAGAAAGTTCGCTGAAGCAGGCGATCATCCAGAAAGCTCTTGACTCCATCAATCCAAAATATCGTGAGGTTGTGATACTGTCAGATATCCAGGAATTGTCATATGAGGAAATCTGTCAAATCACGGGGCTAAACATCGGGACTATTAAATCGCGGCTGAGTCGGGGTCGTGCAAAGCTTCAAATTCTATTGAAGAGCCTTCTTCTTGAATAGGTGAACATCGACATAAGAGATCCCAGAACTTGATGAGTGATATATCACATCATAGCGACGAAGGAGACGACAAGCTCCGAAAAGTGTTGAGAGACGTGCCAACCGTGAATGCTTCTCCTGATTTTGAAGAACGGCTACAACGAAGGATCAATGAAGGAGGATCTGGCAAGAAGGTAACAAGCATCTTCGGACAACTATTAGCGCCTCGACGTATTCCTGTCTTTGCCTACTCGCTTCTCACAGTTATCGTTGTCGGTGTATTTTCCTATTATATGTTTTTCAGGACGAATGTAACTTCCGTTGATCAAATCCGCCAGATACCGAGTGTGGATGAAAAGGCAAAACCAACTGTTCCTGCGGTACCACAACTGCAACAGGGTATTGATGAGTCGCATTCAACTGGGCAGGTTATCTTTAAGGACAAGGAACTAGAGTACAAACCCGATCTCGCTATACCACTCAAGACTCAATCAAAGGTCTCTCAGGAGTATAAGCGAAAGATTGATCAGCCAGTAGAAGAGCGTGATGAAGCTGAACGACCTGAAGATAAGAGAATGAAAACGGAAGCCCAACAGGCTGCACCGATGCGAGAGGAAGTAAGTGGTAGTCAGGTCGAGAAAGCGGCGCCCACTCAGATGCTTCAGCAAACTGGCGCACAGGACATAACGGTACCAATGAAAAAACAGCACGTCCAACAACGTACATATAACTATTCTGTGCAATCACAACATTCATCAGCACTTTCTGACAGTTTAAGGAAAGATTCCCTGCAACGTGTACAGCGAGAGGTGCAGATGCTCCAACAGAAAGCCAAAGTAAAGAAGCCTGATCATTGAAGCTGCAGATGTCTTCAAGGCGCTCATCCTTTGCTCGATTGCTCATCATACGGTGGCCCTTTCCGCTTTCGGTCATGTATTATCAGGCAACTACCCATTTCCCAACTATCCTGGGTTATCTTTTTTATGAATCAATGCGCTACAGAGGTACGCTTGACATAAACCAATCGTTATTGTACATTCCAATGTTAAAAATATTTCAGATGAGGAACAATGCCGTTAAATCTTAAAGACACTGACGAAATACCCAGTGACGAAGGTTCCACCCCGCAGCCGATTCTCCACACACCGGAAGAGCGGAAATCATTTGTCAGGAAAATTGTCTTAGCCTTTTTTGTAATCGCGGTTCTCGGCTCGGCAAGCTTTCTAATCTATGTCTTTACATCGCTGAAAACAGAGAATCAGCCTGTGACGAAGACTGGGCTTGCTCAACAGGCCGAGACTACGAAAGTTACTGAACAAGAGACTTCTGGGTTATCTTCCCAAACGGAAAAGGGAACATCGGCCATTAGTTCGTCAGACAGTTCCAGTGGTAACCTTTCTCAACAGCGAATGAGCAGCGGTCGATACACAATATTTATCGCGTCGCTCACCGACAGAGCCTCTGCTGAAGAGGAAGTGGGCCGATGGAATGAAGCAGGGTACCAAGCATCTGTGGTCGAGGCGATGGGGCATTTCCGTGTAGCACTTGGACAGTACTCTGGCGTGAGTGAAGCTCGTAAGACTGCTGAAGAGTTGAAAGACGCGTTTGAGAATGGATATTGGATTGGAATGCTGCAGTAGCTGGACGTTTGGCAAACTATACAATTTTATTTTTCGTTGTCATGCGTATTCACTCCTCAACACCTTGCTCTTCTACGGAAATCTTTGTATATTGATTCTACAAATTCCTTTAGATTTGGAGATTGTTCAATGAAACCAGGTATTCATCCCTCATATAAACGCTCGATTGTCACATGTGTTTGTGGAAACACATTCGAAACGCGGTCTACGGCAGGTAATTTGAAAGTTGAAATCTGTTCGAAGTGCCACCCGTTTTTCACAGGCAAGCAAAAACTTGTCGACTCCGCCGGACGTGTTGAGCGATTCAATAAGAAGTACGCGAAGAAACCTAAAGAAGAAGCCACCACCACGTAACGGACAAAGGCTTTTCTGTTTATCATCAAGAGACGGAATGTACGAACTACATTCCGTTTTTTGCTACAACCTGACCCTATGCAATTCTGTATTTTCGAAGACACGCACGCTACAAAATTTCTTCCGCTCACCTATTTCCGCCCCGTCTATGAGCTGCGTTGCGGAGTAATGAGCCTTAGGGAGAAAATAGAAATGAATGTTCCCGCTGGGAAGGTTGTTTTCCACAGTCGTAAGAATCTCGCCGAACGCTATGCGGAAAAATACCCTCGTCGCGCGATCAACGCCATACCCGATGAAGAGACGTGGTTTATTAATGGACGCATCCTTGCCGATGATACGATTATGAGGACGATCAAGAAGCGCACATCTGGGGAGAGAATTCTTCGACAGGGTAGTGAGATTGCTGCGGCGTTTGTAAAAAAGGAAAACGTTCAACTGTTTGCAGAACAACTCATTGAAATTGGGATAAATGACAGTGCTTTCGCGCGTGATCGTGTGGAGGAAGAATACATCGGTACACTGGTTCGGTATCCGTGGGAACTGGTTCATCATACGGCTGCCCAGATTGAGAAAGACTTCGCGCTTCTCAAGAAAACTGCAAGAGGAGCCGCCATGAGAGGTACGGTCTATCCTGGGGCTCATCTCCTTAACAAAAAGAATGTTCTCATTGGAAAGAGTAGCGCGATTAAATCGGGCGCGGTGCTCGACGCAGAGCATGGTCCCATCGTTCTCGGACAGAACGTGACAGTCATGCCGAATGCGGTTATCGAAGGACCGACGTTTATCGGTGATCACTCAATTATAAAGGCAGGAGCGAAAATTTATCCTGGAACCTCGATTGGCACCTACTGCAAAGTAGGCGGTGAGGTAGAAAATTCGATCATTCAGTCATACTCGAACAAGCAGCATGAAGGATTTCTTGGACATTCTTATCTCGGTAGTTGGGTCAACATCGGCGCCGATACGAATACGAGCGATCTAAAAAATACGTATGGGACGGTCAAAGTGCAGGTGGGCGGATTGCTGATTGACTCCGGTATGCAATTCGTAGGATTAACGATGGGCGATCATTCCAAATCAGGCATCAACGTTATGTTTGACACTGGAACAGTTGTCGGCGTTGCGTGTAATATCTACGGTGCAGGACTGTCACCAAAGTTTCTCCCTTCATTCTCTTGGGGCGGGGATAGTCGGTTCACGACGTACCAGATTGACAAAAGTCTGGAGACGGCACGTCGTGTAATGGCGCGGAGAGACGTTGAGATGACCTCCGCATATGAAAACCTTTTTCGCGATGTGTATCGATTGACAGAAGTTGAACGTCGGAACATGGGCATTGCGTAAGAGGTTATGGAGACTGCAGAAATACCGACACTTTACAGCGGACCCCGCGGGACAGCGGTGAAAATTCTTAACCGAATTGAGCGCACCGATTCATACCTCGATAAGCTCCTTGATGCCGAGTTACGATTAAAAGAGGTCGCTGATATTGATAAGAGCTTACTCGCCGAATTGGTTCATGGAGTTACTCGCTGGCAAGGACGCCTCGATTGGGTATTGAATGGGTTTACCCATGGAAACTTCCCTAAATCAGAAATTAATGTTCGGAATGCACTGCGCGTCGCCGTATACCAAATCTTGTTCTTGACCCATGTGCCGCATTATGCGGCGGTTAACGAGGCGGTTGAGTTCGTGAAGCGCATCCGCGGTGAGAAAGCTGCCAACATGGTCAATGCTGTGCTGCGTAATATTATCCGCAGCATCGAGGGAATACACTACCCAAAAGATAACGAGGATCCTCTTCAATTTCTTTCGGTCTATTATTCACACCCACAATGGCTCGTCAAACGGTGGATGCAGCGTTTTGATCGGGAAGAATTGGAAAAACTTCTCTCTGCCAACAATGAAGTGCCGTGGTTGACACTCAGAATCAATAAACTGAAAATCAAGCCGGCGGAGTTCCTTTCTCTCCTCGATCGACAACAGATACCGTATCAGGGCTCAAGTTTTATAGACTACTTTATCAAAGTGAAAAGCTTATCTGGTATCTCTCATATGAATATTTTCCAGAATGGATATTTTTCCATTCAGGATGAAAGTGCTGCGCTCCCAATCTTATTGTTAGATCCGCGACCTGGAGAACGAGTGATCGATATGTGTGCTGCGCCCGGTGGGAAGACGACATTCATTGGCGAACTGATGCAGAACCAAGGAGAGATCCTCGCAGTCGATAAATATGAAAGTAAATTGAATCTTATCAAATCAAGTTGTGCTCGCTTGGGCATCAATAATGTCTGCGTGACCGTTGCGGATGCTTTGGGGCTGGAGACAACTCCCGCCGATAAGATACTTGTTGACGCGCCGTGTTCGGGGCTGGGAGTCATACGGAAAAAACCGGACATCAAATGGAAGCGAGAGGCGGAAGATATCCTCCGGCTTGCCAAACAACAGATCAATCTCCTCGCGAACGGTGCGCGGTTGCTCAAGCCCGGCGGTGTCCTCGTGTACAGTACGTGTACGACAGAGCCTGAAGAAAATTCGTCTGTCGTGCGGTCATTTATCGAGGCACATCCCGAGTTCCGTATTGATAATGCGGGGAGTTTTGTCAATAAGGCCGTTGTCACTGCTGAGGGATTCATCGAAACCTTTTCCCATCGTCACCATATCGATGGATCATTTGCTGCAAGACTCCTTAAGTCTTATTGAAAATAATCTGAGAGAGAATGAAGGCAGTCGTTAAACCGAAACCTGAGCTATATACTGTATGGCCAAAGGGGCTTTCGCTGGTTGAAAAGGAAATTCCTGTCGTCGAGCATGCCAACGACGTCCGACTCAAAGTAGTTGCAGGAGGAATCTGTGGCACCGATGTTGGTATCTATAATTCAAAAGATTCACTGAAGAATATCATGTCTTCATTGAAGACGCATGACGTCACCATCGGTCATGAATTCTGCGGGAGGATTACAGATGCCGGACCGAAAGCGAAAGTACGTTTGGCTCAACTTGTCATCCAGAGATCAAAGGACTATGCTGATGTCAAGCGGTACGTAAAGAATCGAAGTGCGCTGCAGCTTTCTAAGGACAAGACATTCATTGAATTTGTGAACAACAATTTTATCTCTACGGCGGAAATGCATATCACCTGCGGTATCTGCGCGCAGTGCAAACTTGGAGAGTATCACGTTTGCGCGAACACTGTGATTTGCGGACTACACGCCGATGGAGCATTCGCTGAGTATGTGGTGCTTCCGGTGAGCAATGTGTTGATCTTTAAGAACGGAGAAATCCCCGAAGAGATTGTTGCGTTCATGGACGCGATCGGAAATGCAACCCATACTGTTCAGGCACTGACGGACATCAGGGGGAAAAGTGTCGCCGTGCTTGGTGTTGGAGTGATTGGCTTGATGTCGGTCGCCATAGCAAAGGCTGCAGGAGCAAAAACGATTTTTGTGACTGATGCCTCTCACGGAGAGAATACTCATGAGAAATTAGAAGGGCGTCGGTTCACGATTGCGCGGCTTCTCGGGGCAGACGAGTGTTTTGATGTATCTATCCCTAAGGACAAAGAGCGGTTCTATAAAAGCGCGAAGCGACAGAATCATGGGGCTGGTGTTGATGCAGTTCTCGAAATGTCGGGCAGTTACCATGCATACGAAGATGCTTTCAGAATTCTTCGCATGGGTGGCGAGATTGCTCTCCTTGGACTCACAAATGGGACGATGCCTATCGATTTTGCCAAGAACATTATTTTTCCTGGAGTGACAGTTCATGGCGTCATTGGAAGACGCGTTTGGTCTACATGGGATATGATGATCCGAATTCTGAGGGGTGGGCTGGCAAAGCGTTTCTTGAAGTCTGGGTTCATAACGCATCAATTCCCCCTCAAAGATTTTGAAAAAGGCTTTGACGCGATTGCAAGCGGAGATGCACTCAAAGTTCTCCTGCGACCCTAACATGAAGAACCGTCTCAAGGAATAACGATCTCGAACAAAATGAAACTCTCTCTTTTATCAAAGGCGGAACATGATTGATTCGTTAGAACTTATTACACAAGAACTGCACCGGCTCGAAGAGACGAAGACCTATAAGTACGAGACCGCACTGCAGGGACCACAAGGTGGGGTGGTCAAGGTGGGAGGTAAAGAGATTGTCATGCTCGCGTCCAATAATTACCTCGGTCTCTCAAACCATCCTGCCATAAAAAAAGCCGCGATTGCAGGCATCAAGAAGTATGGCTATGGTGTTGCATCGGTGCGGTTTCTCTGCGGCACGCAGGAGATCCACTACAAGCTTGAAAAGAAAATATCAAAGTTTGTCGGATGTGAAGATACTATTCTTTTTTCATCCTGCTTCTCAGCGAACGAAGGTTTCTTTGGTTCACTCATTAATGAAAAACTCGGATTCGAAAACTACAAAGACGTTCTGTATAGCGACAAGCTAAACCACGCGAGCATCATCGATGGCCAGCGCCTGTGCAAATCCGAGGCGGTCGATAAGAAAATTTACAACCATGCAGACATGGTCGATCTTGAGCGTCAACTTGAGGAAGATAAGAACAAAGAATATCGCTTTCGCATCATTGCGACAGATGGTGTGTTCAGCATGGAGGGTGACCTTGCCCCTCTCCGCAACATAGTCGAGTTGGCTCAGAAGTACAACGCGATTGTGTTTGTGGATGATTCTCATGCGATCGGAGTATGTGGAAAGACCGGACGCGGCACTCCGGAAGCGAGCGGGACGTTGGGGAAAATCGACGTGCTTACGGGTACGTTGGGAAAAGCCATCGGCGGCGCGGCAGGTGGTTATATCAGTGGCAAAAGGGAGATGATCGCTTACCTGCGACAGAAATCTCGCCCCTATACCTTTTCCAACTCGTTGCCTCCATCGATTATTTTCGGTGCCATGACGGCGTTTGATCTGCTATCCAAAGACCGGTCGGTGGTGAAGAGACTCCACGGGAACACGGCATACTTCAGGACAGAAATCAAAAAGCTTGGCTTCACTATTCTTGAAGGCGACCACCCCATTGTCCCGATTATGCTCGGTGAGGCGGCGGTTGCGCAAGATATGAGTGCGGCGCTCCTGAAGGCGGGCGTGTTCATCAAAGGTTTGTGGTTTCCTGTTGTTCCGCGAGGCGAAGCACGCTTGCGCGCGCAAATCTCCGCAGCGTTGTCAAAAAAAGATATCGACCGAGCGCTTGGCGCATTTGAGAGAGTCGGCAAAAAGATGAAGGTGATTTGAGATTGCATCGAACTTTTATTACTTTCTTTCAGTGAAGGAAACCACCGACTGCTAACTATGTTTTTCTCACAACGAAAAGGATCAATGAAAAAATCACTTACTGAATCGAATGTCCTTGATGCGTTACGCGTAGTGAAGGATCCGGATTTACATCGAGATATCGTTGCATTGAACTTTGTTAAAGATATATCTATCGCCGACAGAAACGTAAGCTTTAAGATTGAATTGACGACACCTTCATGTCCAGTAAGAGATGAGCTGAAGGCAGATGCTGAACGTGCTGTCCGGGACCAGATCGAGGGTGTCAACAATGTCGCGATCGAAATGACATCGAATGTGCGTACCAACCCAACGCAGCAGCGTGCGAGTTTGCTGCCCGGAGTCAAGAATACGATTGCCGTTGCGAGCGGCAAGGGGGGTGTCGGAAAGTCCACTGTTGCTGTGAACCTTGCCGTCTCACTCGCAATGGACGGTGCAAAGGTCGGGCTCCTCGATGCCGACATTTACGGTCCGAGCATTCCATTGATGATGGGAGTGAACGATCGGCCACAGCTTGTGAATCAGAAATTACTTCCGTTAGATGCCCATGGTGTCAAGGTCATGTCAATCGGATTTCTCGTTGATCCGATGCAAGCGGTGATCTGGCGCGGACCAATGGTGAGTGGTGCAGTAAAGCAATTCATGTCGGATGTGAACTGGGGCGAGCTGGATTACCTGATCTTCGATCTACCTCCGGGTACGGGAGACATTCATCTTACCCTTGTGCAGACGATCCCGCTCTCCGGCGCTATTGTTGTAACAACGCCGCAAGACATTTCTCTCGCCGATGCACGGAAAGCTCATAAGATGTTTGAGAAGGTCAATGTGCCTGTTCTCGGAATCATTGAGAATATGAGCTATCATATTTGTGCAAACTGTGGCCACCGCGAAGAGATTTTTTCCACTGGCGGTGGCGAAAAAGCATCAAAGGAATTAGGCTCGCCGTTCCTCGGCGCTATTCCGATCTATACCCCGATCAGGGTAGGAGGGGATATCGGGAAACCGATCGTGGTCATGGAGCCAAACGCGGAACAATCAAAAATGATCCGACAGATCGCGCGCAACATGGCAGCGCAAGTAAGTATCCAGCAATTCTCTGGTGCAGCGAAACCGGAGATTGAGATTAGTTTAGATGCGTAGGTGGTAAGGTGCAAGTTCCGGCAGTGACTTCGGTTCGGGAACGTGTCGAACAGGCGCTTGCGTTATGCCGTCCCTACCTTCAAGCCGATGGTGGCGACGTCGAGCTGGTTGACGTGACTCCTGATGGAATTGTTGAGCTGCAATTCAAGGGCACGTGCATCATCTGCCCAATGTCAAGGATGACCTTGCGTGCAGGAGTGGAGCGCACAGTTCTTAGGCATGCGCCAGAGATCAAAAGAGTGGAGGCAATCACACCTTCTGCATAATGTGGTAGGTTCGATCGACAATGTATCAGAGAGATTCTACCTCAGCAACGCGACCTTCTTTGATCTGAACGATCCTGCTTCCAGATTTTCGCACGAGATCGTAGTTATGAGTCGCGAGGATTACCGCAGTGCCTCTCGCGTTGATCGACTTTAAAAGGTGAAGGATTTCCATCGATGTTGAGGGGTCGAGATGGCCCGTAGGCTCATCGGCGAGCAGAACCAGCGGTTCATTGACGAGAGAACGCGCGATCACCACCCGCTGCAGTTCACCGCCTGATAACTCGTCAGGCATATTATTTCGTTTGTGGCTTAGACCGACATCGGCTAACACACGAAGAACGCGCTTGCCGATCTCCCCTCGTTTTGCAGAGGTCACTTCCAGCACAAAAGCAACATTGTCGAACACATTCCGGTCTTCCAGAAGTTTGAAGTCCTGGAAGACGATGCCGATCGTGCGACGCAGCATTGGAATTTCTTTCTTTCTAATCGTAAGCGAGTTGAATTCTCCAACGGTCACGGTTCCTTCATCCGGCAATACATCGAAATAGATCAACCGGAGGAGAGTTGTTTTCCCAACGCCCGTTTCACCGACGAGGGAGACAAATTCTGCCCGATGAACATGGAGGCTCACATCAATCAGGATTGGCTGAGAATCGAACGTCACTGATACATTTTTGAAATCGATCATTCGGTTGTCATCTCAACATCAAATTTCTATCATTTCTTAAGAGAATACTTTTTTCGATTGTGGATAATCATAGCAGCAAGCTTAATTGCTTCAATCATGCTTGTTGCATCTGCAATCCCTTTGCCGGCGATATCGAATGCAGTCCCGTGATCGGGCGATGTCCGCACAATCGATAGCCCGGCGGAATAATTCACGCCAACATTAAACCCTTTCATCTTCAGGGGGATTAATCCCTGGTCATGGTACATCGCCAGGATTGCATCGTACCGTGTGTACGCCTTCGATCCGAAGAAACCATCCGCGGGGAACGGACCATCGACGTGGATCCCCGTTTGTCTACTTTGATGAATAGAGGGTTGGATACGCGACCGCTCTTCGTGGCCGATCAATCCATTCTCGCCGGCGTGTGGGTTGAGGCCGAGAACCGCAATCTTCGGCGCTTTCAACGCGAAATCTCTTTGCAACGATTCGTGGAGAATGGAGAGCTTTTCCCGGATTGTTCGCTTCGTAAGGCTATTGGAAACGTTGTGAAGAGGGGTATGGACGGTTGCGAGCCCAACCCTCATCGTACCGGCGACTAACAACATCATCACTCTCTTCGAGTGTGTAATGCCAGCGAGCATCTCGGTCTGGCCAGGATAAGGAAAGCCTGCTGCATGCATCGATTCTTTTGAGACGGGTGCTGTGACTATTCCGTCAATAAAATGCTTGAGACAGAATGTGGCCCCCTCCTCAATAGCCGCGCCTGCCTGGGTTCCTGCATCCTTTGAATGTTTCCCGGGCTCTACCTGTGGATGATGAAGCTTCTTCACCTGAATGACAGGGACCTCACCCTTTGAACACACGAGGGGCAGATCATTGATCTCCTTTAGCTGAACCCTCGACCGCATAACTCGTGCGTAATACTCGTACACGTCAATTGAACCTATAAGAACGGGTGAGCACATGCGTCGCACATGAGACGAGCAAATCGCTTTCAGCGTTACTTCAGGACCGATCCCGTTATAGTCCCCGAGAGTTATGCCAATGGTAGGCTTCACGGAGTGTTGTTGGACGTAACCGAAGGAGATGTGTTACTTTTCTTGTACGGCTGCGAGCTTATAGTCACCAACGCGGCTTTCGTCGATAAACACCAGTTGCTGATGCAGGGATGGGTAGGACCATACTTCACGCGGGTTGGTGCGTGGAGTAAGCTCACGATCAATCTTGGCAGGAGGTCCATACAAGATATATGCTTTACCGCGGTCTGTCTTCACACCATTATTATCTCTCACCGTACTGAATGCACGAAACGCATGGTCGACGCGCCGATAATATTCTGTCATGACTTCGTTGGAAGCCGTATGTGGGGTCGGGTCACGTTTCTTCCAAAATTCTTCGAAGAGCTGCCGGCGTGTGTGTTCGTCAGCGCCATGTAAGAATTTCATTTCTCCCTCCGTGGCAAGGTATTCAAGGGCATCGACCGCCATGTCAAGCGAACGAAGTGAGAAGGGCATATCGAACCATCGGATGGAGAACTTCTCCTTTTTCATGACAACATCTGTTCCTGAAGATGCTGTCACATCTAATTCATAGTTTCCTTGTTCCAGCGTATCCCCCTTGAACCGGAGCCACAAAGGGTGTTTGCTCGCGACCGGCGTACTGTCGATCACATAAGAAGATTCGTTGTTGTTCATCTTCACGCTGATACTTACAGAGCCTGTCTTTGAAAGCTGACGAATCGAGTCGCCTGTTACAAGAGATCTCTCGTCCGTTTCCTGAAGTAATCTGTAAAGGAAATACTTCACTTTGACTGATTCGACGGGAACCTCGCCGGCCAATTCGAGATAGACATCGAAGTTCTGACCGAACGGAACATCCCCACCGTCGTTGAATGCCTTCAATGTGTATCCCGGGTCAAGACGTTGTGATTGAACGAAGAAGGGATTGGAGAGTGAAAGATGTTCTTTCGAAAAATCTTGCAACGAGATGTTCGAGAGTTTCTTAGAATATTTTCTGCTTGAATGAAGGTCATCGACTTCGAAAGCAATGGAGTATTCACTCATGGGCAAGATAAACGTACTCATTCCTTCAATAACGTTGTTCTTTGGAGAAGGGTCTTGAGACTGTTCTCTTGTTAATCTCTTTTTGAGACGTGTGTGCGCTTGTGACTCACCCTTCATCGAGAGGATCTCAATGTTTACCTCTCCCTCGGCGATGAATTGATCTTGTGAGACCTCAGAATTGTCTTTGACGAAGATGAAAAAGTCTTCAGGTATTTTGAAGAGAACATCGAGCCGGCTCTTGCTTTCTGCATGGGAAGGAAAGTTATGGACTTCGATCAAGACGCCGGGCGACTGAGAACGAAAGGGCGCGTCATGTTGCCCGAACGTTATCGATGAATATATTGCCACAAAGAGGAGGGTGAGTACCGTTCGATCAAATCGCATGAAATTATCGTTTTCCACTCATTAATGTACGAAGGGGGTGGACGAAATGCAAGGTTTCCCACCCTTTTTCGATTCTCACTTGACATTATCATTGAAGTTTCATATTTTCTTGCCGATGTTACGACAGGGTAATTCTCTGTATCTGCAGGGTGAAGGGTGTGCGAACTTGCACGGAGGAAAATTAACTCTGTGCCTACACAAAGTCTAACATACATGAGGGGGAGTAATCATTTGAGTTGTGTTCGGGTAGGTAAGGGGGGGATCAAAATATTTTCAAACAATGAAGACCTCTTTCATTTCATCAGGAGTGGAAGGGGTTTTTGTATTTAATTCACTACATCATTCATAAAGGAGACAGATAATGAAACGATTCTTGATAGTGCTTGCAGCGGGCAGCTTCCTTCTCGGCATTACGGCATTCGCCCAAGCCCCGAAGACATCTTTGCCACGGAGCGTGAGTACGAGTGGTGGTAGTACTCCGGACCGAGTAACTAAAGTAGGGGGATTTGTTTCAATCCCGAACAAGATGTCGTATCAGGGACTCCTCACCTCACCCTCGGGTGCGCCGGCAACCGATGGCAGCTACGATTTAAAGTTTGAGATTTTTAGCATAAGCAGCGGAGGTTCTGCAATCTGGACAGAGACGCAAACCGGTGTTAGTATTCAACGCGGAACCTTCAGTGTCCTCCTTGGATCCGTTACACCTCTAACGGCAATCTTTTATCAACCACTCTGGGTTCAAGTCACTGCGACAGCAGGACCGGGTATTTCCGTTCCGATCACCTTTACACCTCGTTCAGAACTTGCGAGTTCGGCCTATTCGCTGGGTCCCTTAGTACCCACAGGGACAGGCAACTATTATTTGCCCAGTGGATACCTCGGTGTAGGGGCTCCCCCCAACAATGGATTCAATTTTGAGGTACAGGGCTCCTTCGCCGAAGTCCTGGCGAAGTCGAGTGGAGGGTATGCAGGGTTCTGGGCTGATAAGTCAGATGCCGCGGAGAATGCTTACTTCGTACTGCGGACGGCAGGGTTAGACGAATGGTCGATAGGTACACAAGGCGACAATAATCTCACAGTATTTTATTGGCCTGCCTTCTCCACATACTTCAAGATCAACACGGGTGACACAGTACAAGTGGGTAACTCTACACAGACTGGGGCGGTTCACGTCTTTCAAGATGGATCATCCTCTCCGGTTGTTCGATTGTCGCATCACTCTGCCTCTGTTGGTGGTCAAGTCCGAGTTTATGATGACAGCAGCAACATGGCGGTTCAGATCGAAGCCGATGTTAATGGCAGAGGTGGCTATCTTGGTGTTTACAAGGACATCGGTTCGACGGCATTTGCGGTTGACGGTAATGCTTTTGGAACAGGCGAACCCCGTGTCGATATCTATGGCAACAGCCGCTCAGTTGGATTCCATATGGATCAAACGGGTAATGCCTCTGTGGTGCTGCCAGACAGTTCTATCTCTGCTAACGAGATACTCGATGAGCCCGGTATTTCACAAGGAATCCAAAAGACCACAACAGTTGACATTACGGGTAATACGGCAACAATGATTGATGTTGTCACCACCACACTAACTATTCCAACAGCTGGATACATTGTGGTTGAGGCGTCAGCTCAAGCTGGCTTCAGCTCAACGACCAGCGGAAACTCTATGATTTGTCAGATCGACGAAACTTCAGGAGGTTCGTACGACATCAACTATGAGTACAACGTCGGTTTTGGGACTGCGTCACCGAGTGGATCCACGTGGATTCCAGTATCAATGCGTCGTACTTATTACAAGGCGGCAGGCACATACACCTTCCGGTTTGAAGCTCTCGATAACACCGGTGCTGGGTCGAAATGGTTTTGGAACCCGGTGATCACTGCGAGCTTTTTCCCAACAGCCTACGGCTCGGTGAGCACCATTATATCTCCGTCAACAGTGTCCGATTTTCAGAACTCGAGTTCTATGGAAGTTAATGGAGAACAGGCATCTGGTATGAATCAAACGCAGGCGTACAAGGTTGATCTCCGTGAACTTGAATTGAAGGTATCGAAGGCACGCTTGGAAGCGGAGAAGGCGGAGCGTGATTTGTTAAACGCGCGACTACAACAGCTTAAACAAGATAACCAGTCACCGAATGATAAATGAATACCAATCAGGTGAATCAATGAAAACGATAACGTGTATACTCAGTCTCATGCTTGTTGCTGTGCCCTGTGCACTGCTTGGGCAGACCCTGACCCATCCATGGTGGGTCACGGATGGCGGAGGAGGGAAATCTTCGGGTGCAAGCCTCACTCTTTCCGCCTCAATCGGTCAGTCCAATGTGCAGAAAACTCTCGCGCCGGGTTTCACTCTGGAAGAAGGATTCATTCCCGGATTGAGGCAGCAAGGTGGTACAACGGCAAACGCGAGCTTGTTTGTCGAGGGTCTATGGAATATACTCTCGGTCCCGCTTATTACCAGCGACTTCCGGAAGACATCAGTGTATCCAACGGCAGTCTCTTCCGCATTTACATTTGACCCTATCATTGGGTACGTCAGAAAAGATACGTTGCAAATCGGCATAGGATACTGGGTCAAGTTTAATTCGATCCAATCGGTTGCATTCACCGGATCAACTGTGCCGATCGAAACAATCCATGTGAATACCGGATGGAATATGATCGGAGCGTTGTCGTATCCGATGCCTACCTCTGCCATCGCACCCATTCCGCCTGTGGTCGTTCGATCTCAATATTTCGGTTACAGTAATATCGGAGGATTCTATTTCGAAGATACGCTGAAACCGGGTCTTGGCTATTGGGTGAAAGTGAATCAGAATGGATCCCTCATTCTCAAGACATCAACGATGGTTCCGGGAGCCTCTGCCGATAACATCATGAGGAATAGGGAAAAGGTCGTGGGACCACGAGCGTTGCAAGCTCTTGCTGCAGCGAGGTTTGCTCGTCTTGTCATCAGAGATCATGAGGGAAGGGAACGCAGCTTATTCTATTCCACTGAACCTAAGGAGATCGACCTGAAAGACTTCGAACTTCCCCCCACACCTCCGGGTGAGGTTCTTGATGTTCGATTTGCTTCGCAGCGGATAGCCGTGATGAAGGATGCAGATGGGGCAAACCAGAATTATCCTATTGCGATCACGGGTGGAGAGTTCCCCCTTACGGTTAGTTGGGATGGTACGGGTGATAACCAGGGTGCGGTTCTCGAGATCTTCTACGACGGGGAGAAACCGAAAAGAATCGAGCTTAGCGAAAAAGGGATCGTAACAATTAAGGAAGAAAACTTCCTTGGTGCGAAGCTTCGGTTGATATACGACATTGAGCGTGAGATTCCCAAGGAATTTGCTCTCTATCAGAACTATCCGAATCCCTTTAACCCAACGACGAAGATCCGCTACGATCTTCCAAAGGACACCAAGGTTTCGCTGAAAGTCTATAGTATTCTTGGCGAAGAGGCGGTGACATTAGTAGCTGAAGAGAAAAGTGCGGGAGCCTATACAGCGGAATTCAACGCGGCGAACCTCCCAAGTGGCGTCTACTTCTACCGTTTGCAGGCTGGAGATTTTACTGCGACAAAGAAGTTCATGCTGATGAAGTAGTATGGAAACGGCTGAAAGTCAAGTAGTATTTTTTAAAAAATAAAATGTCGAGAGGAGACCGCATGTCGACGATGATCAGACTAGTATTCGCGGGTTATCCCGCAAGGCGGGAAGACCGCACTGTTAGCTGTTC
>JACOSX010000002.1 GCA_016178625.1 Ignavibacteria bacterium | reverse complement strand
GTCTTTGAGGTACCGAGCTGTCGCCATGAATTCCGTAAAGACCAGCACTTTATGTTTTTTCAAGACGGAATCAGTTCTTAGTAGTTTGATCAGCGCTTTGAGTTTGTCGTCGTGGGCGGGCTTGAATTTTCGCAATTCGGCGAGAAATTCTGCGATTTGATGGAGATCGTCTATCGTCTCGTTGATGATTTCATCGACCTTGTACAGTTCCCGCGGCAACTTTTCGGCCTTCTCCACCATTTCGACCGGAACTATGTCGTCATCCTGCTCTTCGTCCTCTTCTTCGCCCCAAAGTTGTCGTTGTCGGGCAGCGACATAGTCAATCAGGTCACCATGTTTCGCTTTCCATCGCTCAAGCCGCCTCAGCTCCTCACCCGTTGGCTCGTTCTTCTGAATCCAGGCCAAGAGCTTTAAGAGCAGCGTCTCACAGGACATAACAAACGCATGGGCCGAACTCTCAAAGCGCTTCAGGAACTGGATTCTGATGAGGCTTACCACTTGCTTTTGGCGTCCCTGCTTCAGAGGATCAATCGAGCTGTCCGGTCCTTTGTAATAGGCAAGCGGGTAGTAGAGAGCCAGGGAGAAAAGAGGCTTCTCCTTACTGAAGGCTTGATCGACCATCTTCAGAAGATTTCCGTACGTTTTTTTGACTGAATACGGTACTACTTGAGGCGCTTTTCGCTCTGGGAACAGAGCATGAGAGCCCCCATATTGCTCCTGACTCTTCTTGACGTAGGCTCGGCTCCTCTGAACGACGAGAGCGCGGAAGAGATCGTCCTTGGACAGAACTTGCTCAGCCTCCACTTCGTCGGTGACAACGTCTTCCAGCTTTTCGGTCGTCAGTTTGCGGACCTTGGTGAAGATCAGCTTCTCCAGGTCCTTTTCCATCTTCCGAAAGTGGCCGGCGAGCGAGTGGATACCCAGCGGGGGGTCCTTGAACTTCGCTGGTTCATGCCTAGAAAACAGTTCGATCATGTGCTGTAGGTCGATGAGCCTGTTGTTCACTGGCGTCGCGGTCAAAAGGAAGATGGTCTTTCCTGCTGCGAGGTCGTAGAGCTGCCAATAATGTGACTTCCTTGCTCCTTCCTCGCCTCTAATTCCCGGGTTTCGAAAATGATGGGCCTCGTCAATCACGAAGACATCTGCATTAGCTTTTAGATCCTGCATTATTGCTGGATAGTCCCTTTCGGGGTTTGCATTTCTGAGCAAATCCGTGTGATTGACGATCTCCAGCGTGTTAAAACGCCCCTTCAGGTGAGGGGCATACTTGTTGAGAGCTGCTTCCCAAACTGGTTTTCGGGCAGCTTTGGGAACAATGAGAGCCACTCGCTTTCGCCGGCGCTCCGTCAGGTACTCGATGACCATCAATCCAATGAATGTCTTGCCCAAACCCACGCCGTCGCACAGAAAAGCTCCCTGAAACTTGTTGGCAATCGCCATGACTTCATGAAAGCCATCCTTCTGGTATTGGTCCAGGATCGGATAGATGCGCGACTTCTCCTCAAGCCATTCCTTTTCCGTTATCTCCGCGCGGCGAAGCAGTTCATGCAACGAGCGCGCATAGACATCGAACGGCAAATACTCTTTCACCTGCCGCTCGATCACACTCAAGATTTCGGGTGTTACATCCTCCGCTTTTTCCCAGTGTTCCTCATACCACTCCTGCAGTACGGTTACCGGGCGACCTGTGATCTGAACGTTGAGCTCAATATTTTCCGTTAGCCCTGGGTACGAGAAATTGGACGAACCTACAAGTGCCGCAGAACCGACGACCTCCATTCGTGCATGGGTGATGTAGGCTTTGGCGTGAAACTTTTCTTTCAGGTAGACACGGCAGGCGATTTTGCCTGACCTAAGCCCATCGACAATTGCAGCTACTCCTTTGAGAAAGTCATTCTTTTCTTTTTCGACTTCGATACTGTCATCGAGCCGGTTCTTTTCCTGTTGGAAGGCTTTTACGAAGGCGTGCTTCGTTCGAAAGGAAACCTCACTGCCCATCAAAATTCGGAATTGATCTACTTTTTGCCACTCTTCATTCAGCGCGAGCAGAGCGCCTATCTCGAAGTGGCCGGTAGCACAGTCGATGGATTTCGAAATCTGACACCAATCATGGAGGTAACGAAGCACTTTCCAGTCGAGATCACTGTTATCGACGATGAAGAGCTCACTCCCCGTTGTGCTGGTGCGATTTGGCATCTACGTAGAGCCTCGATGTGCCTCTGAGCGCGCCGGATAAAGCCTCTACAATGTATCATTTGAGAGTTGCGACTACGGAAGACGGGCCGAATGTTACACCAGTAATGGTCCTAATGGTTAATCTGGCGAGAAAACGGCCGGGTTCTGGGCGGACGCGCGGGCGCGGATGAATGCGACCTACTCACTCTTTGGGGGCCAGGAGCTGAGTCACCTGCAACCGCAAATAAGGGACGTTCATCTTCGATGGGGGGTAGCACCACTCGCGCTCCGTGCCGTAATGGATGGTTTACGGAATGGGATTCCAGTTCTCTGAGAACTTCTTCCCGCTGAATGCGCCTTGAGAGCCATCGTTTCATCCAGAAGTTCACAATCCCGCGAGAAATCCTAATTGGGTTGGATTTCGAAAATGCATTATTGGGCCGTTTTGCACGTCTGAGAAGTATCTCTCGGAAATTCGTGGCTAGCCGGATGCCGTAGATCAATCGCGGGTTGCCGTGTAATAACAACACGTCGGATGGTAGTCCTGCTTCCGTTAGTCCGTCGCGTATCTTTCGAAGCCTTGGATTCACGCCTTCACCGAAGATGCTGTTGACTCTGCGGCCGTTTTGGCTCTGGGCGAGCATCACTTGTATTTCGGCGACGGTTGCAGCTGAGAGATGATATGAACCATAGCCAAGAGAGCGGCCCAGGAGCTCATACGATATTTCGGAGTTGCCCGCTCCCCCCGCGTCCCGAATGGGAATCTTTATGCGGTTGTATTGACTGGACGAAACTCCGTATAGGCTTGTGGTCCCCAACATTACTAACTTCGGTTTTCGAATGACTGGTTTGCCGGCCATGGAAGAAGCAATGATGCTGTGAGAGCTTGCGTATTTCCTTTCGTAAGCCAGTGCGACCTCTGGGCTGGTGAGGAGCATTGCGACAAGCTTGCCACCGAGTATTCCGTTATAGGGTGGAATTGCGCCGCAAACGGTGATGTCTAACATATCCATGCCCACATGCATTGCCTTTATATGCTTCAGGATGACTTCGATGGCATGGCAATTCTACTCTGAATTGTGAGTAGTACCCCGTGTGAATCGAGGAATTGAACGGCACGTTAGCTTCGATTGAAAATCTGAGCGAGACCGAAATTGCAACGTTCCCGCACGGCTTCTGCCGAAAGCTTTCTGGCGCCCGTCATTCGTGCGGCGTCACGAATCGGATCATTCAGTTGACCAAAGAGGTCGGTGGCTGCACGCTGAACCTTTCGGACGGCGTTCAGGTGAATTTTCGGCTTTACTTCACTTCTCCATTCAAGGTTCAAATTATCGAGCCGCGCGCCGAATATTTCGAGAGTGTCATGGATGTAGAGAACATCTTTTGCGAATTTCGCCCGCATACGCTTTTTGTGAATCAATACTTTGTGTGCAAGGAAGCTTACAGGATTCGGAATTCGGAGCTCCTTTGGGTCTTCGAATGGGAATCCGTTCGAACCGCTGAGACTTACTGTCCAAGGATTCAGCAATAAGATTTCGAGATGGCGGAGTTGTTGAGAAACAACACCGGCAACGCGGCGCGTTGCCTTTGCTTTTCCATCCCGTCCGTGTTCAGGGCCATATAAGGGAGTCAAGAACTCGGCGTAGAAACCGGTGTTAGCATCCCCCAAACGGTAGTATGTTGCAGGAGGCTGGTCGCTCCCCAATCGTTCCTCTTCGAATCCATGGGCGATCAGGCGTTCCCGCATATCTGTGTCTATGACCTTCAAGCGCGCAGGAACGGCAATGTCAGTATCCAGAGTCGTCAGAGGCACATACTCAATGCGCTGCGCACTGGGATGCAGCCGATAGAGTCTATGAGCCCACCCGCCGATGATCATCACCTGAGGCATTCAACATGGTCAAAGCAGCGGAACTTCCCAACCCAGCAACCAGAGAACCCAAAGATCTGCGCTACAGGAAGCTCCATTTTCCGAACGCCGATTACTTGGTGTTCAACACAGCGCGCAAGGGTTTCGTGCCAATGCCGATTCTCCTGCGCAAACTGATGCGGCATCTGTCAGCCCCGGAACTTAGAGTGCTAGTGTACTTGCACCTTCGTTCTAGCAAGTACGGAATTTGTTACCCAACGCAAGATGAGATGGCATACGAATTGGGATTACAGGGGCCGAAGAACCTAGCGCCCT
>JACOSX010000001.1 GCA_016178625.1 Ignavibacteria bacterium | reverse complement strand
TGTTCGTAAAAGAAAAAGTCCACTGTTCTCACCAACTGTATTGCGGCCTCCATAAGCAAAACCATGGAGTGTATCAACAAAGGAGAAAAATCCTACAGCTTTCTCGATGAGCTGCCATGAGTTTCCACCGTTATTTGTTTGGAAAAAAACAGGTCGTCCAGGAAATCCTATCGGATCCCAGACTCTTCCGTTCATCCACCCATGGAGAGAATCGAAAAATTGTACCTTATTAAAACCTGCTATGCTATCGGCATAAGTACTCTCAGTCCACAGTGACCCTCCGCTGGTTGTGGATGTGATTAACCCAGTATCTCGAATGGCAAAGTGCCGTGACATTCCTGCAACGATTACCTTTTGTCTCGATAAGGCACTGACGTCATTATATTGCCTGTCAAAACCGTAGACTTGATCAATCCAATTCCGACCGCCGTCGGTAGTATGACCGGCAGCGGGAGTCCAAGTGTAACCTCCATCGGTTGTCCAATAAATCAAACCCCCTGCTTCGCACCATCCATGAAGCGAGTCTTTAAACTCCACCGCGTGCATCTGGTACCCCGGTCTCGGTGTTGCAATCACCTTCCAGACGTATTGCTGGGAGTATGCCTGGAACGCTAACACCAGTACGAGAGCCATGATCGTATGTATCTTCTTCATCGTTTCATCTTCCATTACTTAATCAATTGGAGTTGTTTGGTATCTGTAAATGATCCTGCCTTTATCGTGTAGAAGTACACACCGCTGCTTAAGGACTTCGCATCGAATTGGATGCGGTATACACCTGCAGGTTGATGCTGATCGACAAGTGTGGTGATGAGTTTTCCTATCCCATCGTAGACGGCGATACGGACATAGGACTCTTGGGGGATTTCATATTCGATGACCGTTGAGTTATTGAACGGATTGGGATAATTTTGTCTGAGGAAAAACGTCGATGGTGAATTACCATTTGCAACACCCGTGCTAAGCGGATTCAGTCGACTTATTCCGCTCGCGTAGGAGAAATAGATATAGCCATCTGTTCCTTCGACAATGTCAAAGAGGGAACCAAGTCCTGGTTGACTGATGATCGTTACATTAAGAGAGTCCTTCGCGGGAGTTAATGTTCCTGCGCGTAAGGAACCGAAGTTGTAGTCCACGAAGAGAATTTTCCCATCTAATTCCGGATAGAAAGTACCATGGTAAACGACGATGCCCGTTGGTGCAATGGTCGGTGTGATCTGCCAGAGCGGTGGCTTATACGGTGAGTCTTGCGCACAACTGCAATGTGTCGGACCTGTCTGACACTCGGGCCTCCAACCATAATCGTCACCTACAAGGATGCGGTTGACCTCGTCATTACAATCAGGTCCGTTCTCTGTTGCATAGATGGTGCTGTCAAAGCTATTCAGCGTCATCCCAAACGAGTTGCGTAGTCCGAATGCGAAAATCCTGTCGTCATAACCCGTGGTCGGATCGCCATCATCATAAAACGGATTCGTTGTAACCGCGTTGTTGGGAGACGGAACATTCGGCTCGATGCGAAGAATTTTTCCGCGTGGGTCTGAGAGGTCCTCCGCGAGTTGGCTGCAAAAATTTTCACCGACGCTGATATAGAGTTTTCTGTCTGTGCCAAAGACGAGCGCGCCGGAGTTATGGTTGGTGTACACTCCGCATGGCGTCGCAACGCTCTGTTCGTAGAGCAGCAATCTGCTCGAAGTGTCGGCACGAAAATTTACTTCTGTATAACGCTCAACGCGGTTGCGAGGAGTGGTAAACGGAGCGGTATAGTACACATACACGTAGCGATTATTGGAGAAGTCCGGATCGAAGGCGATTCCCAATAAGCCACGCTCGCCCTGGGTGGCAACATCGACGTGCAGCCACGTCCCGTTCTGCGCGACAGTGCCTTTGATGACCTTCACGTTGCCTGTCTGGAGCTCGAGATAGAAGGTTCGTCCCGTGCTATCCGGAGCAAAAGCGAATCGCACGGGGATGTTCAGCCCGACTTCCACTGGTTGAATGGTATACGATCCCTGCGCGAAGAATTTCTCTCCTCGAAATTCGAAAACGATTAATAGAATCGCCAGCAACCGTCTCATCGGATCAGGAGCATTTTTCTTGTTCGAGTGGTCGCTCCAGCTGTCAGGGTATACAGGTAGACGCCTGCTGGGAGTGTGCTCGCGTCCCACGTTACTGAATACCTGCCTGGTTCCTTCACACCATTCACAAGTGCTATAACCTCGCGACCCAAGATGTCGAAGACAGCAATCTTCACACGACTCAATTCGGGAACCTCATATCCAATTTCTGTCGTCGGGTTGAAGGGGTTGGGGTAATTCTGTGATAAATAGTATGCTTGAGGCAGTCGCTCTTCATGTGCTATTGCCCCGTCCGGCGGAAGGGGTGGTCGCTCGGCCGTTGGGATAATCCTGATCCTCCTTTCATTAGCAAGTGAGCTACTCGACGACAAGATCAGACTTCCACTCTGATTTGCTTTCACCCAGTATCCGTGGCCCGGAAGAATGGTGCTGCTGATTGTGTAACCATCCTTATATTCAAAGAATTGTGAAGTCATGATCGATGGCGGATCGGAAACGATAGATGAGACGGGCAGGCTGGAACTGATCGAACCAATAAGATTCCAACCATCCATTACACTTACTGTGTCGAGGTTTAGGGAATCTCCGGTGAAAACGATGTCCTGATCGGATCCGAACTTAAGCCAGTATCCGCGTCCGAGGGCGAGTGTGTCTTTCGGAACGTACGTCCCTTCATACGCGAACGCACTCGATATCGCAGTTGGAAAGACCGTTGTTTTGAGTGGATCGGGAACGGTCATTGGTAATGAGACGATATTCCATCCCTTTTTCACAGAGGATGCTACGGTGCGATTTAGATCAATTGCGGCTGTGTAAATATCCATATTATATCCTCCCGCGCGTTCATCTGTCCAAACGGGAATTGCTCTTCCGCCCCATGCATCCATGCCAATATAATCGCCAAAGCGCACGGCGCCGTTGGGTGTGTTGTGCGGTGATTGTGCCGTGCTCACCAACTCGTTGCTGAACGTAGCTCCGCCGTTGTTCGATCGGGCGAAATATGTTTCGGTTATTGTGCTATTAGGTGTATTTCTGGTATCGTAGTACACAACAGTGATTGTGCCACGGTCATCCACAGCAATCCAGGGCCAGTACTGGTTCTTACCATTTCCGACGGAGTCGTCATTCACTCGAACAGGCGACGACCACGTAGCACCACCGTCGGACGATGACTTGAGAAAGACGTCAAGGTCACCGTTTCTCCCGTCGGAGTAAACCGTGTAGAGGTATCCGCTTCGCGGACCGCTACTGAGATCCGCCTCTACGGATGGAAACCCTCCGAAGCTTCCAAACGTCGTATCGACGACGACATCCGTGTCGAAGCTATTTCCACCATCAGTTGATTTATCGAACATAATACCCGGTCCGCCAGCCCAGACGACACACACATCCCCGTTCGGTCTCACGCACGGGTCTGATCCTTGTCCGCTCAAACCGGGATCGTTAATGACGATGTGAGGGCTCCATGTTGTGCCGGCATCAGAAGAATAGGTCAGAAACATTCCCCCTGGTGAGCCAAAACGTGTCCAACTGATGTAAATCCGGTTCGCGTATGGACTGGAGGGACTAAGGTCAGTCGTGATATATTCTTTATCATCGAAGAATGCAGGAGATGTATCTGCAGGTGCGACAGTGGCATTGGTAAAGGTTTCGCCTTGATCTATCGAGTTGTACACGACGATTTTTCCGTTGCCATCCGACGAATTGATCGAGATCGTAGCGATGTAGAAATTGCCTGCCGTGTCGACGCCAACCGCAGGATCGCTCGTCCTCGGATAGGCTGAGCTGAACGAAGGGAGGAGGCTACTCGTAGACCACGAAGTCCCTCCATCGGTCGAGAAGCTATAACCAACCCTCCGCACCGCCGGCTGGACGCCGGTTCTAAAATCCCTCCAGGCTGCAACGACACGATTCGGATTCTTATGGCTGATTTTGACCGATGGCTCATTTTGAGGTGAGGTGTCTTGCGAAACATTGATGTTGGGATGTAGCTGTGAGATGCTTGTGGGGCTGAACCCTTTTTGAAAAGAGTTGTGTGTTGAAGGGAACATCTTTAGGAGTTCTTGAGGATAAAGATCGTGTGGTTTCTTGAAGAGGGAATCGAGGCGTATCGCGGAGATCCGCTTCCTCTCTCCACCGCCACTCTTTCCAAAGAGAGACTGGGTGCTGGTGAGCAGGAAAACGAGTTCAAGACTAACGATGACTACGAGAAGTTTTCTCATGGGACTATCCTTCTATAGTGTGTCGATTTGATTTGGCTACGTTGGTTGAATAAGTGAACGATAATACATAATTAAATCGGTTCCGATGGGCTTCACGCTGAGTTGCCTGAGCATGGTCACCACCTGTCCGCGGTGATACGTTGAGTGGTTGATGAGATGCTGCATCATCTGATAGAGCGGCTGCGAGTAAGGCGTTCCCTTCGTGTCCTTGTATGATACCGCCTTCATGATGTCTTGATCCGACTTGAGCATGTGACAGAAGCCCATCATCTCATGCTCGACCATATCCCAATGATCGCTCATTGTATCGAATGTCGGGAATTCTGCTGTGGTGCGCAGAATCGTGGGAGATTCTCCTTTCCATCGCTTCAGCCAGATTTCTTCAGCCGCCATGATGTGCACGAGGGTCCCGTGGATCCCGCCGTGACTGGAGCCAAGGTCTTTCGTGAATTGCTCCATCGTGAGTGTCTCCACGATGCCAAGCAATCTACTGTTTGCCCAGTAGTTGTATTCGTACAGTGTGTGGATGTCGCTAAGATGCATAACTTCTCCATGGTTGAGAGTAGAGTTCGATTCGTAATCGGACGAGATAGCATGGCTCAGACGTCGATTTATGAAATTGGCTCTACAGTTTAGGAAAATATCTTCTCGAGGCTCTCTGCCTGGGGCAGAAGAAGTTTCGCTCCTGTTTCGGTGATAAGCATTTCATCTTCGAGTCTGATCCCAAACTCACCCGGAATGTAAATGCCCGGCTCATTGCTGTGCATGTTGCCAGCCTGTTCGGGGCGCTTGTTTCCCGGTACTAAGTAATACCATTCATGTCCATCCATCCCGATCCCATGTCCTAGGCGGTGGGTGAAGTATTTATACACAGGACCATACCCTGCCTCGACGATCACTTTCCGCGCGGCATAGTCAATAGCTTCTCCTGAAACTCCGGGCTTCGCTGATGCGAGCGCGGCAGATTGCGCGTTGCGGACGATCTCCCAGACTTTCTTCATCTTATCGGTCGGTTTGCCGAAGACTGTTGTGCGTGTAATATCTGAGGCATAGCCTTCTACAGAGCACCCCCCATCGATGAGAACGATTGAATTTTCCGTGAGCGTGTGTTCTCTTTCAAGTCCATGTGGATAAGCGGAGGCTTCCCCGAATAGCACTAATGCACCGCCGCTCACGCCGAAATCTGAGAACAGCTTGGAGACTGTTTTTCCGAACTCCTTCTCTGTCATTCCTTCCTTCAAAGACGGGAGCGCTGACTTGAAGACTTCTGCCGTGATGTCGTCGGCGATTTGCATCAGCTCGATCTCGTGTGCCGACTTCACACTGCGGCATCCGGCAGCGACTGGCGTACCGCTCACGACCGAGACCGATGTGTCGCCAAGACTGATTCCCTCGGTGACAAAGTATCGTGTTGTCTCTTCAATGCCTAACGTCTGGATGTTGAGCTTCGAATCTTCTAAAATCTGCCTGAT
>JACOSX010000006.1 GCA_016178625.1 Ignavibacteria bacterium | reverse complement strand
TCGGACAGTTCATTGAAACAATCTACAACAAAAAACGTCTTCACTCATCGCTGGGCTACTGCTCACCGGTTGAGTTCGAAGATAAATTTCATTCACACAGAGCAGCCTAACTGCCTGTCCGGTTTAATGGGGTCACTCCATATCGCAACCATGAGACCTTGTTCGAGAAAAGGAACAGCATCAGAGATCTCGTTCAATGGAAGCCTATGGAAACTATTTTTTGTGCTTATAAATAATCCATCTCCTGCTATAATAAGCACGGTGTCATTTGACACAACATCCAGCCTGTGTATGTTCCATTTTGCTATCTCATGTGAACCGTTGACAACATTCCACTGAAAACCATTGTACCATGCTAATCCTTGCGATGTAGTTACCCAGACAGTCCCATCCTTTGTTTCCACCAAGTCCGTAACATGATTTGAGGGCAGTCCAGACTCCGTGGTGAAGTGTACCCAGCGCCACTCCTCGTTGAACGTTTCAACTTGAGCGTGTAGTAAAACAGCAGGAACGAGAAATCCGAAAAGGGCAGGATAACACCTTCTAAGCATTAAGCGCATAGCAATGGGCGATATATTTTAGTCTTCACCAATTTCGTAACTGATATCATGCACAATGTACTGTCGGAAGTCCCAGTGTTTTCTGTTCGGCACCTCTTGAACTCAACCCCTACACAAATCCGGGCTGTCTAAAAAGTCCAAGACTGTAGAGTCTCGACGAGTCTAACGACTCGAAGAGTCGTAGACCGATTTGTGGCGCAGCCACCCCTTCGGGGTAATCGGACGACCCGTCCATCAAAAGCCGTGCTGTTTTCAACAAGTGGCTGTCCAAAAAGTCCCTTCAATGTCATTCTGGGGGAGCGTAGCGACCGAAGAATCTCTCTTTTCAATTTTAATTTCAGATGCTTCCCATTTCAGATTCTTCCCCTCCCGAAGGGATGGCTTCGCCAGAAGGGGTCTTCCGAAGGAATCCTCCGAAGGAGTCCTTCGGACCTTCGGGACTTCGGACACTTCGTCCAGAATGACAACCTCTTCTTTTTGGCCAGCCCCCAGGGAGAGGGATGAGTTCGGAGAAACGATACGTTTACAGACAGTAATGAGTGCCGTGCGTAATATCCTTCACAAGATAAAGTAAAGAACTTCGAATCCATTATCAAGGTTGTGCAACGTTTGTTGGCTCACGCAAGCCACAAATTCCTATCGAGACTTCTGTATTGGATTGCCTCACTGAGATGTTCGGGAAGGATGGAGGGGAAAAAATTCGTCAGTTGCAAAACGTTGAGACGTCTGAAAAATTGATTTATTATAGTAGGTCAGACATTTGGCGAAGCCATCCCTTCAGGACTTGTCTGATATAATAATTGTATTTCAGTAAGATTTCGACAGACAGGTCTATCTACGATCCTACGAATCGTAGATTCGTAGAACGACTCTATCGAGTCGGAGACTCGTAGAGAATGCCTGTCCTACCGAGAAAGTGGATTTTTCAGATGTCTCTTAGTTGTTAATTGGTAAGAGTATAACGACCACTGAACTAAAGTTCTTTGTTATAATTACTTCCCCCGTTTCGCATCCAGGCTCCATGGTCCCGCTCCCGCGGCCGAGAAGTAGAGCCAGACGAAACAGTAGAGTACGGCAGCTACGCCACCATTCATGTTGGGCCAGAAGCCCTGGGGGGGCGTGGAACTGGAAATATGCTACTGCCATTTCACCAGCCAGAAGGAACGCGACGGGGCGAGTGAAAAGACCGACGAGGAGCAAAGCACCACCGAAGACTTCGAGCACGCCTCCAATCCAGATCTGTGACAACGGTTGGGCGGTACTCCCGTCCGGGGGCATCCCGGCGGGGAATGCAAAAAGCTTCACCGTGCCGGCAACGATGAACATGAGCGCCGCAACAATGCGCAGCACGCTCTGCAAGCGCGGAGCCCAAGCTGCCCATTTCGCCATAAGGTTTGATGTAGTCATAGTTTGTCCCTCACTTTCTAAGTTCATTGGCAAGATAATTGGCAAGCTGATCGAGGGTTCCTTTAAAGCCCTCTTGCATTGTAAAACTCTTCGGTCCCCACCAACGTTTCAAGGCTTCAGGATCAGTCCATGCATTGAAGACGGCCTCGCGCGTCGCGTCGAAGTTGCGTGCGAGAACGAGATCCTGATCGGTGGTTTTCTCGCTGAGAATATTTTTTCTTGTGGTCATACTTTTTCTCTCTGAACGATTAGCATGTACTTCTTGTGGTTGCCTCCCATTTGGGCCGGTTAGCCACCGGCGATGGCTCCTATGATCAAAAAGGGCTCAACTCCTGAGGCGACCGCCTCGGGCAGCAGCGTGTCCGGTGACTCGAGGGAGAAATCCTCCTCGCAGGCGAAGAATCTCAAGAAGGGTCGGCGTTGTTGAGTGACATGATCGCGGATCGTCCCGCGCAACATCGGATAACGGAGCTCGAGCCCGTCGAGGACTGTACGCAGCGTGATTGGACCATCGACCTCGAGTTGTACCTCGGCGTCAACACGCGCCAGTGTTCGCAGATGATATGGTAGCACGACTCGCATCATGGCAGTGCTTGAACCTCTACAGACAATACTCCCGGAAGATCTCGTACGATCGGTGCCCAATGATCGCCGGCATCGGCCGAGGCGTAGACTTGTCCGCCGGAAGTGCCGAAGTACACTCCACACGGATCGAGCGAGTCGACGGACATCGCGTCACGTAACACGTTGACGTAGCAGTCGCGTTGCGGCAGACCGTTCGTGAGCGCCTCCCATTCATTCCCGCCTGTGCGGCTGCGGTAGACGCGCAACTTCCCGTCGGGTGGAAAGTGTTCCGAGTCGTTCTTAATCGGGACGACGTAGATGGTGTCCGGCTCGTGGGCGTGAACGTCGATCACGAACCCGAAGTCGGTCGGCAAGTTTCCACTGACCTCGCGCCACGATTCGCCGGCATCGTCGCTGCGCATGACGTCCCAGTGCTTTTGCATGAACAACACATTCGGACGCGACGGGTTCAACGCGATGCGATGAACACAGTGGCCGATCTCGGCGTTCGGGTCGGGGATATAGAGTGAATGCAAGCCGCGAGTGATCGGTTTCCACGACTTGCCGGCGTCATCGCTCCTGAAGGCGCCCGCAGATGAGATGGCAACGTAGATCCTTTTCGGATTGGTCGGATCGAGAAGGATCGTGTGCAAGCACATACCCCCCGCACCGGGAGCCCATTTGGATCCTGTGCCGTGGCCGCGCAGTCCGGCGAGTTCGTGCCAGGTTTGCCCGCCATCAGTCGTGTGGAAGAGTGCTGCGTCTTCAACGCCGGCGTAGACGGTATCCGGGTCGGTCAGCGACGGTTCGAGATGCCAGACTCGTTTGAACTCCAACGGATGTTGCGTGCCGTCGTACCACTGGTGCGTGGTGAGGGGCTTGCCGCTTGCAGTGGATGTGTCATAGACGAACTTGTTACTTTCACCCATGGGCATACCATCCGGGGTCTTGGTCGGCTCGCCTGGCTTTGTGCCAGGTTGTTCCCATGTCTTGCCGCCGTCGTTGGAGCGCTGAATGATCTGCCCGAACCAGCCGCTGGTTTGCGACGCATACAAACGATTCGGATCGACGGGTGAGCCCTTCACGTGGTAAATCTCCCAGCCACTGAAATGGGGACCGCTGATGTCCCACCGCTGGCGGTTGCCGTCGGACGTCAAGATGAACGCGCCCTTCCGTGTACCAACAAGAACTCGTACTCCGCTCATTTCTTTTCTCCTTTGGTTTTTCATGTTGTTTTTATAGACTTGTCGGTGATTGCAGTGGTTGTCTCACCGCCATGCTCTTCAAACGTCCCCGTCGTTTCAAGTCTTTTTCCTAGAAGTTATCTTATAAATAGGATTTACGATGTGAAGAGTTCGGATGCATCCTACCTTCTCTGAACTCACGACGACGGAAGGGGGATGAGCCCGAAACCGGTATTGAAAATCGATTTATGAGATAGCTTCTAGGGAATTCAATATATCATTTTCCAAATTAAGTTGCTCGTGCGTTTGAACGCCGTCGCTCACTTTCCACAACCATTTCGGACAAGTCCGCAGCCTGCCGAATCTCGAAGGGTCCTCCGCGCACACCCGGGTGCTTAGACATCAGCTGGATGGCGTGCCTGCACGCCGTAGTGTCCTAACGACAATTAGTTTCTGCTAGTTTCTGCAAAGAAAGGCGTTTCGGTCACTTACGCTCCAAAGCTTCAGCGACGGAGCGCACGCAGGCGTGGTTCAGATCCGTGGCTTCGAGCACCAGGATTCCACCCAGCTGCTCTTTTGTCTCGGCGAACGGTCCATCGGTCACGGAGACCTTACCGCCACGGACCCGCACTGTTGTAGCAGTATGCACGCTCTGGAGGGGTTCTGCTGTAATAAGGTGACCGCTTTTCCTGAGTTCTTCGACGTAAGAAAGAGTCTCTTCCCTGAGGACATCCCACTCGCTCTTCGAGAGTGCATTCAGTTTGTTCTCCTCCTCGTATGCGAGACACAGATATTTCATTGTTGCCCCATTCGGGTTATCGCTGCTCATATGCTTGCTGTAATTTGTTGATCTCAATCTTTGTCATCTTAAGCATTGCCATTAGTAATTGCCACGAGCTTTAGCTCGTGGATGAGAGCTAAGCAAAAAAATGGGGTTTTAACCCCTTACAAGAAACCCGTTGCTCCGTAGGAATTTTTTGTACTCTTCACTGAAAGACTTCACCCGATGATGTTCCTGTTGATTTCGAATATACTGCCGAACGGTATCGACATTCGATTCGCTCACTGATACGGCGATATATTCATCCTGCCACTCGAACTTACCGTTGCTGAGGTTCCGAGCATTAATCCAATGCGACGATTCTCCCTTTAGAAGCTGAGCAACCTTAGAGATTGTCTGATCGGATTTCAGGGACACGAGGCTATGAACATGATCCGCAGCACCATTAATAATATCGAGGTAAATTTCTTTCTTTGTCGCATTCTCCTTCATGTGAGAAAACACCTTCTCGCGCAGTGCTTCATTTAGAAGCGGCATTCTTTCTTTTGTTGACCAAATTAGATGAACCCATATTCTCACATATGGCATAAGCGTTCCTCCCTTCACTTGATTTAGGGGCTAAAGCCCCATCGTTTATTAGTACTATTTTCCACGACCTGAAGGTCGTGGCAATATCAGACGATTACGGCAATAATGCAAGGTCATTGTAAAACTTAATTCTCCCATCTTCGTGAGATCTACTGAACCTTTTCATTCTTTGCAAATCAGAAAGCCGGCGTCTCAAGACCAGCTCGCCTCTTTGAGACCTGTGCGGGGTTATTTCTGCTCATACGCTCGCTGTAGTTTGTTGATCTCAATCTTTGTCATCTTAAGCATTGCCTCCATGACTCTTTTCGATTTATTAGGATCTTTGTCTTGCATCAACTTTCCTAAGACAGTCGGAACGATTTGCCACGACAGACCAAATTTATCCTTCAGCCAACCGCATTGTGATTTTTGTCCGCCCTGCGAGAGTTTCTCCCAGTATTCGTCTACTTCCTCCTGCGTCTCACAATTGACTACAAGCGATATGGCTTCTGTAAATTTAAACATTGGGCCACCGTTGAGTGCCAAGAATTCCTCTCCGAAAAGCTGGAACTTCGCTACCATGACCGTACCTTTTGGTCCGGGACCTGCTTCACCGTATCGACTCATGCCCAGGATCTTTGAATCATTTTTGAAAATGGAGATGTAAAAATTCACTGCCTCTTCAGCTTGATTATCGAACCACAAGAATGGGGTGATTTTTTGCATAGAGTTGTCCTTTCAATTTTTGGTGTGGAACAGTTTGACTTCAACCCTTGGCAGCTCTTTGTAAATTTTCCTTCACTCTAAACTTTACAATTCTGCTTATCAAGTTTAATGGTAGCGGTTTATCCAATGGGAATTGAACAGAACCTGTTGCTCCTTTAAATATTGAGAGTTCTTTTTTAAATGCTTTTATTCCCGAAACTCTCGGGTAAAAGCCAATGTGTTTTGAGTGGGCTGCAAACCAAACCAACATACCATTCAATTTGAACGCTGGCATTCCGTAACTGATTACTTCGTCTGCCTGTGGAGAAACTTTTTTAATGGTTGCCCGAAGTTGTTCCAAAAGTTTTTGAGTGTCCCTTGGAAAACCGGCGATATACTTATCAATGTCGTTCATGTTGTTTTTCCTTTCTATTAAACGGAATTGTAACTCACTTCTCCATCGGCTGGTAGCAAAGAAGAACAACCCCACTCTTAAATGTTCGTGTCATTGTAAGTTTCAGGTCCAGCTTGTGCTTGATGTCTTTGAAAATCGGTGTGCCATTGCCTATAGCCACAGGATCCACCATGAACTGATATTCATCGATCAAACCCTGTTCTGCAAACTGAGTTACAATGCTTCCGCTGCCCAGCAGTGTCATATCCTTCCCGGGTCCGCCTGAGGCGGACTTCATCTTCTTTATTTCTTCTACAATATTGTCTTTCAACAGCCTCGTATTGTTCCACTCAACCTTTTTCAGCGTTCTTGAAAAGACAATTTTGTCCGCATTATTCATTCCTTCAGCGACGATCGGATCATTTTTGATCGCATTCGGCGTCGGCCAATAATTTGCCATCATCTCATAAGTCACGCGTCCAAAAAGAAGAGTGCTCTCGGATTTGAGCCCCTCGGCAGCATATTCATTTTCTTCCGCGCCATGCCTATGCCAGCTGATATCTCCGTTTGGTCCCTTAAAGTAGCCATCAAGTGTTATGAAATTGAATACGGTTAGCGTTCTCATGTCAACCTCTTGTCATTGAATTTTCGGAGATCACACGAAGCGGGAAAACACCAAATGTTTCGAGTATAAAGTCTGTCCCAACAGATGAAACAACAACGGTGACAAATCCAGCGAGGACGGCTCCGATGCTTTTGAGAATGTTCAACCCTCTCACTTCTTCTGAGTGTAGTTGACCATCCATTGGATTCCAAACTTATCCCTGAACATGCCGAAGTACGCCCCCCAGAAGGCATCCTGCAACGGCATCTCCACTTTCCCTCCAGCGGAAAGTCCGTTGAAGAGTCGTTCCGCTTCTTCTTTGCTTTCGGGCTGGATGGTAATGTAGAAATTATTCCCGACCGTCAGTTTTTGTCCCATGGATTCGAGTGCATCGGTTGCCATGAGGACATTCCCCTTCCCGATGGGCAAAGAGATGTGCATGATTTTGTTTTTTTCGTTTTCCGGGATCTTGCCAGCCTCAGGTGTATCCTTGAAACGCAGCACTGAAATGAACTCTCCACCAAACACCGACTTGTAAAAGTTAAACGCCTCCTCGGTGTTACCCGCAAAGTTGAGGTAAGGATTGATTGTTGCCATTGTCTTGTCTCCTTAAAAAGATTTGTTGTTAAGGGTTGGTTTGTTAACTTGCCGAGCGTCGCTCAATCAGATGTTTCGCAATCCGGAGGGTTGCGGTTACAGTTTCGTCTTGGCGGCTATCTCTGTGCGCAGGCGCTCCTCGCGCGCGCGGACTTCGCCCGTCGGATCGCTCGGCGCGAGGTCGTCCACTTCGAACACCTGGCGAATCTCCAGCACGACGCCGGTGCCGAACGGAGCGCGCTTCATCCATTCAATCGCCTCCTGCTTGGACTTGACCTGGATCATCCAGAACCCGGCGATGAGCTCCTTGGACTCAGTGAAGGGTCCATCGGTGACGCTGACCTTGACCGCCTGACCGGCGGTCAGGCCCACGGCGAATCGGAGGCGTGCGCCCTTGGAGGTCGGGTGCAGCCCTTCCCCGGCGAGCATCACGCCAGCTTTCACCATCTCCTCGTTGAACTTCCCCATCGCGGCGAGGATTTTCTCGTCCGGAAGCTTGCCTGCCTCGGACTCCGCATTAGCTGGCACTATGATCATGAATCGCATTGTAGTATCTCCTTTTATGTGATTGTTTCAACTCGGCAGATGCAGACTTCTCCCCACGCGATGCCTTCAGCAATGTCTGCGGTTCCGGACAATCGCAGCCGTGAAGGGTGCGCCTACCGGGGTAATCCTACTACACCAGATAGTCGTTCGGCGAGGTCCGAAATCGACAACGCGTCGAAAAAAACTCCCTCTGGCGAACTATCAGGAAAAACCATTGGCCACGACGAACTCACCCTATAGTGGCTGACCACAAAGTCCCCGAACGCGTCATTGCGAGTCACGAAGTGACGAAGCAATCTGACATCCCGAGGGAAATTCAAAGGTTGAGATTGCTTCGCTCGCAATGACTGTAATAATTACTTTTTGGACAACCGCGTTCATAATGCCATTGCATCCCCTTCCCTGAGGTTTAGGGAAGGGGACGAGAGGGACGAGAGGGACGAGAGGATGAGTTCGAAGCGTGCAAACGAGTTTTTCAATAACCTGCTGGCGCGAATTCACGTATGCCTCCGCTCGCCGCTGGTGCTGATGAGTTCCCTGATCGGACGTATTTCGATGCTGCCCACGCGTGCCGGCGGGATCTTCGAGGCGATCTCAATGGCGTCGTCAAGATCTCTCGCATCGATCAGGTAAAACCCGGCGAGTTGCTCTTTGGTCTCAGCGAAGGGACCGTCGGTGATGGACACCGTACCGTTCCGGACCCGAACTGTTGTGGCGGTCTGGACGGGCTTAAGTGCCTCCGAAGCCAAACAGTGACCGCTCTTCCGGATCGCTGCATCGTATTCCATACACTCGTCATCAGACATGGTTTCGAGTTTCTTCTCTTCGCTGTAAACAAGACATAGGTACTTCATATTCACTTCGTACGATGGAACAGTTGTGTACTATTAACTATTAATAGTCGTTCGGTCGACGACTCGACTCGTCGAGCGGTGCCCGAAATCGACAAGGGTATTCGACTTCAATTCAATTTACTGAGCCGGCCTTTGCTATGCAAGCAGACCCATCCTGGCAAATCATCTTCAATATAGGGATTCTTTAAAAGAACTATTTAATGGCGCCATCTTATCACGTCCACTGGACACGTCAAGAGATCGATTGTACCGCTTAATAACATTGAATAAGTATGAGGATATCATGTTTTGTACTTTGAGTCCACGAGGTAAATTCGTATCTTCGAGAAGAAAAGACCTTGACACACATGATATCTTACACACAATTCCACAGAAGACTGAACAGCCACTCGATACCCTTGTTCAATAAGCAAACTGGAGACATCGCCACCGGCTTATTGCTCGATATTCATGTAGCAAAACTTGTCCTTACCGTCGCACATATTTTCGAAGGAGCGGATCCAGCCGACTTGCTCGTCTCCTTGGGGATCAGTTCTCAAAGTTATACCATGAAGAAAGAGAAAGTTTGGCAGGATCTTGCACTTGATCTCGCCTACATTCAATTGAATCCTTTTGAAACTACAATTTTCCAAGGCGACGGTGTCAAATTTTTCCAACCTCACAAGGGAACGCCGCTCAACGCTCCTCACAAGCCCTTCAGATGTGCGATTTGTGGCTTCCCCTCTAAGATGGCTTCTTACAAAAAATCGGATAACATCATCGAAGCCTCAACATGCTTGGTTACCTCACCGCCACCTCTACCTTATGAACAATGGCCTCCTGGTATTGAAGCCACCCCGGAGAATCCAAACGGTAAGAACCCGAAAGTCAATTTTCTTTTAAAGCATGGACCTAAACAATCTACCTTCACGCTCAATGAGCACCAAGCTCCTACTTCTCCTGTGGATCCAAGAGGTCTGAGTGGTGCTGGTATATGGATATTTAACCCTGAAAGCGAGAATGATGATGCGCCGGAGTATTCTCTCTTTGGTATTCAAACTAGTTTCTATCATACTCACGATCTTCTCGTTAGCACGGCAGTCGAACCATTGATGAAACAGATAGAGCAAGATTACCGAGTGTCATTTTCAAACTGATTGCTGTTGCCTTCCATCTAAAAGTGCCACAAGCTCTCTCAGCCACTCTCTCGGGAAATAAATCCTCGCAGCTCCCATCACCGTGATCATGGGTCATAGGTAATCACTAACTTGCCGCTTCATCCTACCAACTCACCCAACCTCTTCTCCAGAAACCGCCGCTCCGGTTCCTGCTGCGTGAGCTCAAGTGCTCGCTCGTACGCCCGCCCTGAGAGTCCAAGTTTTGTGATTGCTATTTTCAATAAATCCTCTCCTATGCAATCAAGTTTGCAATAGGTTTGGATGTCTTTCGATTGCATATCGGCATTGCTATACATTCCTTTTCTCTTGGTGAACCGATTCATCTGAATCTCACGTGCACACATGACCCGATTGCGGATACACTCGGAATGTTCGCCTGCGTCTTTGCTCACCAACTCCTTATACTTCACTGCCGGGACCTCGATGTGGAGATCGATTCGATCGAGTAATGGTCCCGATATCTTTGCCATGTACTTCTGTATTTGGAGCGAGGTGCATGTGCATTCTTTGGTGGGATCAGTGAAGTATCCGCAGGGGCATCCATGCGTTGCCATGTTGCTACCTGACCCTTCGAGCTCGAAAACCACGCAATAAGGCGTATCCGATAAACCTTAAGACCCTCGGTGACCATATCAGGAAGCGCAGGCTTGACCTTGGTCCACATCAGAAAGATGTGGCGGCGTTAGTCAACACAGCCACCTCAACTATTACCAACTGGGAGAAAGGACGAGCGACACCCCGGCTCTACTTGTTGCCCAAGGTAGTTGAATTCCTCAGCTATTTCCCGTTCGAAAGTAACGCAACCACTATTGGAGAGAAGATTAAACAGTATAGAATACAGAATGGGTTGAGCTTCAGGAAGTTGGCAAAGGAATTAGGGATTGATCCCGGGACGCTAGCGAGGTGGGAGAGGGGTGAGAGTGAGCCATGTGGTAAACTCAAAAGCGAATAAATTCATTTCTTAACATCTTGGCTGGATGAATCGAATCACATTTTTGGTACTATGCTGAATTTCTCCTATATTTATGTCCTATGATTGGACAAACAATATCACACTACAAGATACTCGAGAAGCTTGGCGAGGGCGGCATGGGCGTCGTCTACAAAGCTGAGGATACGAAACTGGATCGGCTTGTTGCACTGAAATTCCTTCCTTCTCACCTCGCTGCATCTGAACAGGATAAAGCACGCTTCATCCAGGAAGCGAGAGCTGCCGCGGCACTCAACCATCCGAATGTCTGTTCTGTCATCGACATTCAGGAGGTTGCAGACCGCCAGTTTATCATCATGGAATTTGTGGAAGGTGAAAATCTCAAGACAAAAATCAGAAAGGAAAAATTAACCCTGGACCAAATTACAGATATCGGTTTGCAAATCGCCCAGGGTCTGAATGCTGCCCACAATAAACACATCGTCCACCGCGATATTAAATCGGATAACATCATGATTACGAAGGATGGACAGGTTAAGATCATGGACTTTGGTCTTGCAAAATTGAAGGGCGATCATGGGTTAACAAAAACCGGGACGACAATCGGGACGGTAGCCTATATGGCGCCGGAACAGATTCAAGGAATGGAGGTTGACCATCGCACAGATCTGTGGGCATTCGGTGTCGTGTTGTATGAAATGATGAGCGGAACTCTTCCGTTCCGGGGCGAACATGAGGCAGCCTTGATGTATGAAGTGTTGAATATCGAACCGAAGCCCATTCCATCGGTGCGTTCCGATATTCCGGATCGCGTTCAGTCACTTATCATGCAGTTGCTTCAAAAAGATTATTGGAAACTAACTTCTTCAGCAGCGGAAATCATCAAGCAATTGAAACAACCTGTCGCTGCGGCGCACCATGTTAACACCGAGAAGTCTGTTGCAGTCCTCTATTTTGACAACATGAGCTCAGAAAAGGAAAGTGAATACCTCTGTGCGGGCATTGCGGAAGATATCATAACGGATCTTTCGAAAATTAAAGAGCTCAAAGTCGTCTCGCGCAGTGACGTCCAGCCGTACCGTAATAAAGAAGTGAACATGCGTCAGGTTGGTGAGACATTGAGAGTGAAATATATCCTCGAAGGAAGTGTTCGGAAAGCCGGAAATAAAATTCGGATTACAGCACAGCTCATTGAGGTGAAGACAGGATTCCATGTTTGGGCGGAGCGCTACGATCGTCTCATCGAAGATATTTTTGATTTACAGGACGAAATCGCGCAGAGCATCGTGAAGGCGCTCAAATTATCTCTCACGGATTCGGAAAAACAATCGCTGGCTAAGAAGCCGACGGACGACCTTCGTGCGTATGATTTTTATATGCGCGGAAGGGAATCGTTGTTTAAGCGGGGAAAGAAAAACACGGTGGCTGCAATCCAGATGCTGGAAAACGCTATTGCGCTCGATCCGAATTTTACCTCGGCCTATGCGGCGCTCGCAGAAGCATCGTACAATATGTTTACGTTTTATGATGGCACCCCCGAATGGCTTAGGAAAACTATCGAGAGCAGCCAAAAAGCGCTCACTCTTGATCCAAACTCTATAGAAGCGCAATTCGGCATCGGTACGGTATATTTTCATCAGAAGCGATATGCCGAGGCACAGCGTACCTTAGAGAAGGTTATACAGCAGAATCCTGATCATTATGATGCGTATCGCTGGTTAGGTATCATTTCCGATATTCTCAAAGATTACGACGCTGCTCTCCAATGGTATGAGCACTGTGTAAAGCTCAAGCCCTATAGCGAAGAGCCCTGGATGCATATCGAAATGACGTATCGAAGAAAAGGAGATGAGAAGGGTTCTGAGCAGGCGAGACGCAAAATTATCGAAGTCGCTGAACGGAAATTGGAAGTTAATCCCGATGATGTTATCGTGTTAAGTCGGGTGGCAGGCCCATACGCACAATTTGGTGAAAAAGAAAAGACATATCGGGCTCTTAAGCGGGTCCTTGAATTGGATCCGGACGATGGCCTTGCCCTCTACAATTGTGCATGTTGCTACGCCGTGATGGGGGACAAAAAAGAAGCATACGCCTGTTTGCGAAATGCGAGTCAAAACGGATACAAATACGGCAGTGAGTGGGTAAGAAGTGATCCGGATTTTTCCCCCTATCATGAGGATCCGGAATTCAAAGCGCTTCTTGCAGAAATCGGATAACCTATTGAAGTTTAATCATGATTGAGAATTTCATCTTTGAATAACACTGCTGAGGTCGCGGCTTGTTCATGATTGCCACAAATTTCTGTCCAGACTCCGATACTGAATAGCTTCACTGATGTGTTCAGGTCGGATCTCTGGTGAATTGCCGAGATCGGCAATCGTCCGGGCGACTTTCAGAATGCGATCGTATGCCCGCGCCGAAAGACCGAGCTTGTTGATCGCCATCTTCAATAGTTCTTCCCCTGCTGCGTCGAGTTTACAGAACGATTGAATGTCCTTCGATTGCATATCGGCATTGCTATACATTCCTTTTCTCTTGGTGAACCGATTCATCTGAATCTCACGTGCACACATGACCCGATTGCGGATACCCTCGGAATGTTCGCCTGCGTCTTTGCTCACCAACTCCTTATACTTCACTGCCGGGGTTTCAATATGTAGATCGATGCGGTCGAGAAGTGGTCCTGAAATCTTCGCCATGTATTTTTGGATTTGGAGTGAGGTGGATGTGCATTCTTTGGTGGGATCAGTGAAATATCCGCAGGGACAGGGTTGCGTTGCCTTGTTGCTATCTGACCCTCAAAGCCAGTAAACCATGCAATAAGGCTTATCCGAGAGACGTACGGACCCTCGGTGACCATATTCGAAAGCGGAGACTTGACCTTGGCATACATCAAAAGGATGTGGCGGCGTTAGTCAACGCAACCACCTCAACAGTTACCAATTGGGAAAAGGGGAGGTCGAGTCCTCGGCTATATCTATTGCCGAAAGTATTCGAATTTCTCGGCTACAATCCCCACCAGGCAACGCAACCAGCCTTGGTGAGAGAATAAGAGCATCCCGAATCCGGGAAGGTTTGAGTCTGAGGAAGTTGGCTAAGAAGCTAGGCGTTGACCCGGGGACACTTGCGATGTGGGAGAAGGGGAAGAGGGTACGCAATAAAGCGATACGGAAGAGGATCACTGACTTGCTTGAAAGGTAATTGGCTTGATTCAATCGAGGGGATTGCATATATTCACTGCCGTACTTCCCGCGCAACGTTATGCGAAGTTGTTTTGCAAAGGACGGTAAACCTATGAAGAACTTCTCTACTTCCCTACGTTTTCTAATGGGTCAAGACAACATCCCGACTTACCCTCCCGACAAGGCAAAATATCACGCGGGAGAGGTTTGGCGGTAGAAACAAAATTTTGTGCGTGATGTCCTCCAGCGTTCGGATTCCTGTGCAAGTCAACCACTGAATGCATCACAATTAGCGAAAGAAGATATGAAAACTCTAAAACTACAAAAAGACAATTTTCTTCTCATTCTTTCATGGGTTGCGATACTATGTTCAACAAGCGCTGTTGTCTATGCAGGTTCTTCGCGCGAGCGATTGTCAATGGACTTCGGATGGAAGTTCAGAATGGGTGATGACTTGCATTTTGAAGAGAATATAATCAATGCCGGAGTCAATAAGGGTCCTGCCGGCATGAAGTTCAATGAAAATGCATGGCGCTCAGTCAATATACCGCATGATTGGGCAGTTGAGTTGCCGTTTGATGAAAAATCTGATCGCTCACACGGATACAAACCAATAGGTCCCGGATTTACTTCAAACAGTATCGGCTGGTATCGCCGTTCATTCACGCTGTCCAAAGCCGACAAAGGAAAGCGGCTTTGGGTAGAATTTGATGGAGTCTATCGTAAGTGCCAGGTTTTCCTCAATGGCTACAAACTGACGCATCATGAGGGTGGTTATAATGGTTTTCGCTGTGATTTTACCGACGTAGCTGACTGTGGCGGGAAAAATGTGCTGGCTGTGCGTGTCGATGCTTCGGAATTTGAAGGGTGGTTCTACGAAGGCGCTGGCATTTACCGCCATGTCTGGCTTGTGAAAACTGCGCCGATTGCCATCGCGCCGGATGGAATTTTTGTTTATAGCCGGTTCAAAGACAACGTGCCCCAAGGCGCTGCGCAAATTTATTTTGAAACACAGTTACGCAATTCACAGGACGGACATGCTGATGCCAAAGTAAATTGGCAAGTGCTCGCGCCGGACGGGAAAGTCGTTGATGAAACAACAGGGTGGGAAACGGTTGATTCCTGGGGCGCAAAGGAAATAAAGGGAACGACAAAAGTTTCTTCCCCCATTTTGTGGTCACCGGAATCACCCAAGCTTTACAAGCTCATCACGACAGTGGAGAGCGGCGGACAAATTGTGGATCGGAAAGAAACCGAATTTGGTATTCGCACCGTAGGCTTTGATACGATGAACGGATTTTTGCTGAATGGGAAACATTACGTTATCAAAGGCACCTGTAATCACCAAGATCATGCTGGCGTCGGTATAGGTATACCTGATGCGCTGCAATATTTTCGAGTTGCAAAATTAAAAGAGATGGGCTGCAATGCCATTCGCACATCGCACAATCCGCCGACGGCGGAGTTGTTGGAAGCCTGTGATCGCCTCGGTATCTTGATCATGGACGAAACCCGGAACTTCGCCAGCGATCCGCAAAGTCTTGCCAATCTCGAACAACTAATCTGCCGTGATCGCAACCATCCGAGCGTTTTCATTTGGTCGTTGGGCAATGAGGAGCCCCTTCAACTGTCGGATGCGGATGCCGCGATTGCCGTCACCATGAGAAGACTGGCTCACAAGCTAGACCCGACACGTCTCTGCACATTCGCAATGAGTAGTTGGTCATCCGAAAAACCAGCGGGCATTTCCCTTGGTGTTGATGTGCAGGGTTTCAATTATTTCAGGAATGGAGACATGGACGGTTTTCATAAATCGAACCCCGGCCAACCATGTATCTGCTCTGAAGAAGGGAGCGGATTTTTCACGCGCGGTATCTACGCAAACACATCAACGTACAAATCAGCGTACGACGAGAATTACAATGGCAATGGCGCGCGTGCCGAACAATGCTTGCAATACCACGCTGCACGCTCATGGACGAGCGGCACATTTGTATGGACCGGATTTGATTATCGCGGCGAATCTACACCGTTCGGCTGGCCGAATATCAACTCGGAATTCGGCATCATGGATATGTGTGGTTTTCCAAAGGACATTTTTTATTACTACCAATCTTGGTGGAGCGACAAGACTGTTTTGCATCTGATGCCGCATTGGAATTGGGAGGGAAAAGAAGGCGAAAACATTGATGTACGTTGTTTTAGCAACTGCGATGAAGTGGAACTGTTTCTCAATGGAAAATCGCTCGGGAAAAAAGCAATGCCGAAAAATTCACATCTGCAATGGAATGTACGATATGCTGCCGGAATGCTTTCAGCAAAAGGTTTCAAAGGAGATAAAATTATTTCCGAAGAAAAAATTGAAACCACAGGCGCTCCTGCTGGAATAAAACTTATCCCGGATCGTTCAGTCATCAATGCTGATGGCGAAGACCTCAGCATTGTTACCGTGGCTGTTGTTGATAGCAAAGGGCGCGTAGTGCCGACGGCAAACAATCATATAAACTTTGAATTGAGCGGACCCGGAAAAATTATTGGCGTAGGGAATGGTGATCCGATCTGCCACGAACCGGATGTTTTCTTTGACCTCCCTTCAACTAGCATCACAACACTGGGTGATTGGCGAATTCTAAGTGTGCCGACGGTTAAAGACCGTCCTGAAATTGCGGAAGATGTTAATGATAGTCTGTGGCAAAAAGCGGATACACGCGGGGGAGCTTCTCAACTTGATCCCGACAAGTCAGCAATTTTTCGAACCCATGTTTTGATTAGTGAAAAAGAGCTTGAAGCAGACAATATCGTTGTTCATTTCGGAATGATTGATGACGATGGCTGGGTATATGTTAACGGACAATTCGCAGGTGAATCTCACGATTGGTCTGCGGATCCTTCGATCAACATCCGGAAATTTCTCCATACCGGCAATAACACTATTGCTGTTGCTGTAAAGAACAATGGTGGTCCGGGAGGACTCAACAACGGTGTTACGCTGGAGGTAACGAGGAAACAGATCGCTACGAATTGGCAGCGGAGCGCGTTTAACGGACTGGTTCAAGTGATTGTGCAGTCGTCTAAAACCGGCGGAGAGATTCGATTGAAAGCACAGTCGGATGGACTTTCGCAAGGGAGTATCATCATTCGGACTGAAGCAAAGGGGAGCCGTTCTTTTGTTGAGTGAAAATAAAGCCAAAAAAAACAAATGACCAAATACATATTGCCTGCCGTTTGTGGTCAGCTCTCTGAAGGGCCGACATGCGGTCACAATCAAAATGAAAAGTGTTGACAATAATAAATAATCCATTTGTTTCTTCACGGCTTTCCTTTTGAAAGGGCTGAGCGATGAAATTTTTTCCAATATTTTTATTCCAGAGAAAGACTACTGCTCGGGTAGTTCTCGGATTGTTCTTCGTTATTTTTCTTTGCCATATACTCGAAGCACAACCCGTGGATAAGAACTCTGAAACCTTTCTGAAACTTCTTCGTTCCCCTGACCGGGTGATTCTCATAACGGACGCAGGGTCAGCTCCCATGATCCAGATGGAACGCGGGATATGGAAGCAAGGCACTACGGTTCTCAAAACCCAAGTGAATGAAACAGGGCTTGTCATCGAACTGGCATCCCCATCAGTCGCCGTGAAGCATATCCAACTTCAGTGGAAAGCCGAGATCGATCCTTCCTGGAAACTTCTCGGAGATGCATGGGAACGTGCCTATGGTGATCTGCAATGGGCCGCCCCTGACCCCAAGCGAGTGATGCCCTGGTATTTCCTCGTCTATGATGGTCACTCCACCCATGGCTATGGGGTGATGACCGGGTCTTCCTCTCTCTGCTATTGGAAGGTGGATCCTGAAGGCATGAGTCTCTGGGCGGATGTTCGGTGTGGGGGGATGGGTGTACAATTGGGGACGCGCCGTCTACCGGTTTGTACCGTCGTCAGTCGGAAAGGAAAGCCGGATGAATCGGCATTTCAAGCTGCCAGAGCCTTCTGTCGGATGATGTGTCCCAAGCCCCGGCTGCCTCAAGAGCCCGTGTACGGGTTCAATGATTGGTACTATATCTATGGCGAGAATACTGCCGTTGGAATTGTGGAAGACGCTAAGTTCACGGCATCAGTCTCACCCAAGGATGGCACGAAGCCTTTCATGGTGATTGATGATGGTTGGCAGGCGAATCCGGATGACGGTCCCAGACCTTGGGATCGCGGGAATGCAAAGTTTCCGTCGATGCCGGATTTGGCGGCCGACATCCGCAAGGCTGGATGCCGTCCGGGTGTTTGGTACCGTCCTTTGGAAGCAGCGAAGGATGATCCTCGGTCATGGAGGTTGAGCCGGAACTCGAAAGTGCTCGATCCTACGGTCCCGGGGGTCCTGAAACAAGTGGCTCAGGAAATTGCGTTGTTGCGTCGGTGGGGTTTCGAACTGATAAAGCACGATTATAGCACTTTCGACATCAGTGGCCAATGGGGCTTCAAGATGGGCGAGCGTTTCACTGCAGATGGGTGGACCTTCGCCAATCGAGGAGTGACCACCGCCGAAGTAATCCTTGAGCTTTATCGCTGTATCCGGGAAGCATCCGAAGAAGCCGTCGTCATCGGATGCAATACCGTTAGCCATCTCTCCGCGGGGATCTTCGAACTCGACCGTATCGGCGACGACACCAGCGGAAAGGAGTGGGATCGCACCCGCAAGATGGGTGTGAATTGCCTCGCATTCCGGGCTCCCCAGCACGGAACTTTCTATCTGGCGGATCCCGATTGCTTCGGGCTCGCAGAAGCGGACGCGATTCCCTGGGGCAAAAATCGACAATGGCTCAATCTCGCGGCCCGGAGCGGAATGCCTCTCTTCATTTCCGTGCGGCGTGCGGCCATCAATAAAGAACAGGAGGAAGCCCTGCGGGAAGCAATGGCCATCGCCGCCAAGCCCCAGTCCATGACCGAGCCCTTGGCCGAGCCCTTGGATTGGATGGAAACTCTCCTCCCTCGGCGTTGGAAACTCATGGGAGAGAATGTGGAATTTAATTGGTAAAAATCCTGATAACGGAGATCGCCGTGCGGAGTCATGCACCGGAATTGCGGAGGTTTCGAGAATATGTTCATTGATATTCTCAACGCGTTGGTGCTTGATGACTATGTCGACCTTATCGACTGCGGTGATACGGCAATTATCAGAATGCAAATCGATATCTGAGTAATATATAGGGAATCTTCTTTTGCGCCTGAAGTGGATCAGGGTTTGTCTGAGATTGTGAATGTTGTTGGACTAGAGACTCATTAATAGACATAATCGGGAGGTTCTTTTTTGGTAACATCATGTCGCTCTTCGATAGTCCCGATATAAGACATGGGGATGCCGAAAACGCAAAAGCATCGGGGTTTCATCCCGCTCTGAAAAGAGCGGGATCCCCGCCTGCGGCAGGCATGCTTTCGGCAAAAGGTTTCAAAGGAGGTAAATTAATTTCCCAAGACAAAATTGAAACCACAGGCGCTCCTGCTGGAATAAAACTTATCCCGGGTCGTTCAGCCATCAACGCTGATGGGGAAGACCTCAGCATTGTTACCGTTGCTGTTGTTGATAGCAAAGGGCGTGTAGTGCCGACGGCGAGCAACAATATTAAATTTGAATTGAATGGTCCGGGAAAAATTATAGGGATTGGAAACGGCGACCCTATCTGTCATGAGCCGGATGTTTTCTTTGACCTTCCTTCATCTAGCATCACAACACTGGGTGATTGGCGAATTCTAAGTGTGCCGACGGTTAAAGACCGTCCTGAAATTGCGGAAGATGTTAATGATAGTCTGTGGCAAAAAGTGGATACACGCGGGGGAGCTTCTCAACTTGATCCCGACAAGTCAGCAATTTTTCGAACGCATGTTTCGATAAGTGAAAAAGAGCTTGAAGCAGACAATATCGTTGTTCAATTCGGAATGATTGATGACGATGGCTGGGTATATGTTAACGGACAATTCGCAGGAGAAAGTCACGATTGGTCTGCGGATCCTTCGATCAACATCCGGAAATTTCTCCATACCGGCAATAACACTATTGCTGTTGCTGTAAAGAACAATGGTGGTCCGGGAGGACTCAACAACGGTGTTACGCTGGAGGTAACGAAGAAACAGATCGCTACGAATTGGCAGCGGAGTGCGTTTAACGGATTGGTTCAAGTGATTGTGCAATCAGGGAAAGTCGCAGGTGAGATTAAACTCAACGCACAGGCGGATGGATTGCATCAAGGAAGTATCGTTATACCTACGGCCCCTCATCCCGGTCGTTCTTTAGTTGAGTGAAAATAAATAATTGGAGGTAACTACTCAGCTAATATGGAACCAACAAGCTTGCGATCTTTCGATGCTCTGCGTCGATGGGGCGCGGGAGCGTCCCCAAAAACACTTCCACGCCCTTCAAAAACAAGGTTGGCAAGCAGTAGCGTGGGAGCGAGAATAATGATTCTTCGACCTTTCTACTTCCCCTCCCACAACCCTCTATCCAAACTCCGGTACTGTATTGCCTCGCTCACATACTCCGGCTTGATGGATTCGGAGTTGGCTAAATCGGCGATTGTTCTTCTCACTTTCAATATTTGGTCATAGGCGCGGGCCGATAGTCCCAGCTTTGTAATCGCCATCTTCAGCAATTCTTCTCCCGCCGAATCGTGCTTGCAGTAGGTTTGAATGTCCTTCGACAGCATATCTGCGTTGCAGAACATCCCTTTCCTTCCTACGAATCTCTTCATTTGGATTTCTCTCGCAGCAATAACTCGTTCTCTAATTTGATGGGAAGATTCTCCCGAATCTTTACTCGCAAGCTCTTTGTATTTTACAGCGGGAACTTCGTTGTGTAGATCAATTCGATCAAGCAGGGGACCGGATATCTTTGCCATATACTTTTGAATTTGAAGTGGTGTGCATGTACACTCTTTTGAAGGATCTGTGAAATATCCGCACAAACAGGGTTGCGTTGTCATGTTACTACCTTACCCTTAAAACTCGAAAACCGTGTAATAAAGCTTATCCCAGAGACCTACGGACTCTCGGGGACCATATACGGAAGCGGAGGCTTGACCTTGGTCTACATCAGAAGGACGTGGCGGCGAGAGTCAACGCAACCACCTCAAGTGTTACCAACTGGGAAAAGAACCGAACCAGCCCCACGCCTTAGCCTCCTGCCCGGAGTATTCAGATTCCTCGGATATAATCCGCTGCTGGGCAACGCAAGCAGCCTTGGAGAGCAGATCAAACAGTATAGAATTCAGAAGGGATTGAGTTTGAGAAAGTTGGCAAAGGAAATGGGTATTGATGCGGCGACACTTGCGAAGTGGGAACGGAGGAAAACATTGCCAAGCCTGTCAGTAAGAAACCGACTGACGGGCTTCTTTGACTTACTTCTCTAAAGATTGAAGATGATGCCTCACAGAATGATTTGAGACACTATGCTTATAGGTGGAATCGGTGTCACGAAGGCCCTGAAGGGCAGTGATTGGCGCCACTGGCACGGCTGCTGCGTCCTCAAACGAGATGTTACCTGGCTTCAATGCCAATTTCCCTTCAGTAGCACACACGTACTCGGCAAAGGCCCCACGGCATGCGCCAAACGTTTCGCACGCAGGCGGGCTTCCGAAGCATCACCTGTCTATACCGACAAAAGGTTACTTAAAGATAAATGTTTTTTAGCGAAAGCCGCAAAATATTTTCTGTCTGCGCAGCAGGCAAATGGCTTGAGCGATGACCCGAGTCTGCCCGCTTGCGCTTGCTTGCTGTTAGTGGCTGTCTTTGTTGTCAACAGGCTCCCATAGTTCAATCTTGTTGCCTTCTGTGTCCATAATATGTACAAATTTTCCGAAGTCGTAAGTTGCAATACTGTCAAGTATAGTTACTCCGTTTTCTTTGAGTTTGTTTACAAGTCCTTCAATATTCTGAACTTGGTAGTTAATCATAAAATCCTTTTTGGATGGGGAAAAATATTCATCCCCTTTTTTGAAAGGTTTCCATTGAAGAGAATTTATCTCGTCAGGTCTGTTAACGTTTCTGGATTCAAAACTCGAAGAACCCCAATCATTTATTTCAATCCCTAAATTTTTGGTGTACCATTCTTTCGTTTCCTTCAGATTGTCTGAATAAAAGAAAATGCCGCCAATTCCTGTCACCTTTGGTGTTGTGTCAACAGGTGAAGTTGAGTTGTCTGTTTGATTTTTTTGGTTTTCCATATTGTTTGTCCTTTTAGTTGTCGAATCACAGCTTGCAAGAAGTGTTACAAGCGAGATTATTGTCAATAATCTTTTCATCCTGTTCTATTTTCTATTCGTATATGTTTGCACTGTCGTACCGCTCACACGCTCGCCGGCAATAATATTCGGTCCGATAATAGAAAGATAATGATTGAGGCAAGCGTGAGCCATCCGGCAATCATTCCGGTGCGGGGAGTGCTAAAAGTTTTCATAGAAATACCCCTTTAGTTAGTCAACCTTGCAAATATACGCAATATAAAAAACCCCTGGCGACGACCTACTTTCCCAAACCTGACTGGCTACGTATCATCCGCTGGTTTTCGGCTTGCGCTTTAGGATGAGCGCACAAATAGCGCTGATAATGAGGCCGACGGGAAAGATCTCGAGAAAGGTCATCCCCGCTTCGATGAACGGATTAGCGAACCACTGCTTCCATTCAGCCATCTCTTTCGTTTTTGCGAGGATCGCCGCATCAGTGGCGCCGCTCTTTTTCAGATCATTTATCATTTGTGCTGCATATTTATCCGCAAAATCGGGCATGGCAATGGAGGAATAAATTTTCCAGCCGACTACATAGAACACCGAAGCGATGATCGAGATATAGAGGCCAATGAGAAATCCTCTGCCGAAGGTCATGCTGCCGCCTGAATAATTATCGCGGTAATTCCGAATTCCGAAGAAGATCATCGAAAGCGAAACGATCATCGTGGCATAGCCTATTGCCAAAGACATTGAGAAATCGCCTTCGGAAGCAGACCTCACGGAAAACGAGACGACCATTAAGACGACAATGATCAGTCCGGCAAGAACGCCATAGGTTAAAACGACTTTACGCATAGAGCGTAATGATTATAGGTTTATTTCGAGTACGTGAATTGAACAGCAGCAAAAATAGCTATTTCCATCTGAAATGTCAATAGCACTTTAGTGTATTTCTGCAAAAAAATGGTTATTAGCACTTTCGGGTTATTCGATCAGCCCGATTCGGCGGGCATTTTCGATTGCCTGAGTGCGTCGTTCGGCTTCGAGCTTCCGGAATAAGGTCGAAGTATGTTTTTTTATGGTGTTCAGTGAAAGAAACAGAGTGTCTGCAATTTCCTGATTGGAATGACCGGCAGCGATGAGGTGAAGAACTTCGCTTTCACGCTGACTGATACCGAGATCGGCTAGCGATATCCGAACGGCGGAAGTCCCGGCAGCAAGTATTGGCTCCGGCCGGTGAGTTGCCGTCAACTTTCGCCCTATCCAAAGACCAAGCAGAGTAAAAAAGATCGCAATGATGGCAACATAGTACTCCATCTTCAGGTCATAGACAAGATATTTATAGTCCACGAGCTTCAGCAGAAACAGCAATCCTGCCATCGAAAGCGCATACAAATAGGTCGAGCGTTTCATATATGCAAAGATACGAAGGGAAGTTGTTAGTTGGCAGTTGTTAGTTGGTCGCAGGGAAAGTTACTTATGGAAACCTGACCGAACCGGTATCACCAAGGCTATCGGCGACGGCACTACTTTCCTCATTTGAATTGTTAAAGAAAAATGGAATGGAATAATTATATACACTCTGATCCTGAGATACTTTCAGGAAGGCCTGTCGTTAAAGGGACTAGGCTTTCAGTCGTGTTCATCCTAAAACTCTTTGCAAATGGATGGACTGAAGATCAGGTTCTCCGTAATTACATCGGGCTTACACCCGAATCAGTTCATGCCGTATTCGCATACGCTGCAGAAGGTCTCATGTCGGAGAACTTCGTGCCTATAGCTCACTCCTAAGTGCAATTTCTCGCAGACGAAAATTTTCCGATCGATAGCGTAATGTATTTGCGTCAATCCGGACATGACGTAGATTCGATTCAGGAATCCTCACCGGCTCTTGGAGATACCGATGTTCTTCACCGTGCTGTTTTCGCTTCTCAGCGCTTTTGCCTGAAAATACTTTTATCCAGCGGTCAAAATCCTCAACCTTGGTCGTTGCGAGTATCATATCAATTCTCCTTATGTGTAGATGCCACCAAATATCACATCGACTTGATCTTGCAGAACGAGCTTGGTAGCTTTGGCTTCCGCTACACTATCTGTAGTTGCATTATCCTCAAGATACAGATCTATGTGTCGCCCCAACAAGCCGCCCTTTGCATTGATGTCATTAATCACCATCGTGGCGACGTTTGCGTTGGCGATACCTACAAACGAGAGTGCACCTGTCTGGTCCGTGATGACTCCCACTTTGATGGATCGGCCAGCTGAAGTTGTGGATTCTTTCATAGTATTTCTTCCTCTTGAAGCTGGTTATTGATGAATAGGTGCCGGCTTTTGAAGCGTGTCCTCACGGCCTGCCGCCTAAAAATGCAAAACCCGTAGTCCGGAACATTCCAGCGAATATTTCAAATCACGGGCTGGAAAGAGAATCAACACTTAGACGCGCTCAAGCGCAAGATTGTTGGAGAACGTGGTGTTGAATTAAGGACTCAACGTAAGAATTCGGGGAGCTATTGTCAAATCGGGAGGAGCCGGCTATGGTTGCTGACCAGCCCTCCTGTGCCTGCTCCCATTCTTAATCCTATCCAAGTCAGTGATTATCGCTGACCTTCCCATAGATTCCTATCCAAACTTCTGTACTGAATCGCTTCGCTGATGTGTTCAGGTCGGATCTCTGGTGAATTGCCGAGATCGGCAATCGTCTGCGCAACTTTCAATATCCGGTCATACGCACGTGCGGAGAGTCCGAGCTTGTTGATCGCCATCTTCAATAGTTCTTCCCCTGCGGCGTCGAGTTTACAGAACGATTGGATGTCTTTCGATTGCATATCGGCATTGCTATACATTCCTTTTCTCTTGGTGAACCGATTCATC
>JACOSX010000016.1 GCA_016178625.1 Ignavibacteria bacterium | reverse complement strand
GATGTCGTTACTGGAACTCGCGCAGCTGAGGAATATCCGGGCGCTCTTGTGTCCCAATGATGAATTAACAAAATTCATATCGTACCAACTGGCAGCGTAGCCTCTGAAACGTTTTACACAGAAAAAAGGACTTGACCCCGAAAAGTATTGAGCGACTAAACTTTTTGTAGTTTCCCATCTACCATTCGAAAGACTCGATGTGAGGACTTGGTAAATTGTTCGTTGTGTGTAACGATGACAAAGGTTTGCTTCTCGGCGTTGTTCAGCTCCCATAACAACTCATGAAGTTGCTCGCTGTTCAGAGAGTCAAGGTTTCCGGTTGGCTCGTCGGCGAAAATAATCTTAGGATTGTTCGCGAGCGCCCTCGCAACAGCCACACGCTGCTGCTCACCGCCGGAAAGCTCGCCCGGCTTGTGGTTGAGTCTCTCCGATAAACCAACCTTCTCCAATAGCTCCCTCGCCCGGGGTTCCGCTTCATCCATCGATCTGCCGTGAATCATCATCGGGATCATCACATTCTAGATCGAAGTAAACTCAGGCAGTAAATGATGGAACTGAAACACAAACCCAACATTTGTCCCTCGACGCTTTGCGAGTGTTTCATCAGTCAACGTCAAGATATTGGTTTCGCCCCAGAACACCTCTCCCCTTGAAGGTCGATCCAATCCACCGAGAATATGCAACAGGGTGCTCTTTCCCGAGCCTGAAGCGCCCACGATGGAGACGACCTCGCCCTCTTGCACGTCAAGATCGATGCCTTTCAGCACGTGTAACGCTGATGGTCCCTTCTTGTCGAGTGAGAATGACTTATAAAGATTCGTGCAGCGAAGAATTACATTCGTCATAGCTTCATCACTCCCATCGTAGTGCTTCGGCGGGCATGGTTGATGCAGCGCGGCGCGCAGGATAATACGCTGCAAGAAACGAGAGTCCAAGCGAAGCGATCGCGATCGCGCAAAAATCCGTCCAACGAATCTCAACCGGTATCGCGGGGATAATGTAAATAGTCGGATCAAGCGGGAAGATGTGATACGTGATTTGAATGACCAGCACAACCAGTCCGATGAGAATTCCCGCAACCGTACCGACCGCGCCGATCAGCATCCCCTCTCGCATGAACAACCGTATGATGCGACGCGGGGTCATGCCCAACGATTTGAGGACTGCAATGTCTCTTCGCTTCTCCATCACTCCCATTGTCAATGACCCCAACATGTTAAAGGTGGCAACGAGGATAATCAGGGTCAACAACACGAACGCCGACCACCGTTCGATCTTCATGACAGAATATAAACTTTGATGGAGATCGTACCAGGTTGAAATGGAAATATCGGAGGAAAGTTGCTTCGAAAGTTCTTTCTTCACATCGTCCGCCATCGTAAAATCATGCAACCGCATTTCCACGCCGTTGTATTTGTTGTCGAGTTCGAACAGATGCTGCGCCGCCGGCAGGGAAACGTACGCGTAATTGGCATCATAGTCTTTATTATTGGAATCGAAAATACCCTCGACCCGAAATTTCTGGCTCGGGGGCATGCTCACGCCGGAGAGTGCGGTTTGAACTCCAGCGGGACTGTACACAATAATCTCATCACCAATCAGCGCAGCAAGTCGGTCAGCCAACGACAACCCAATGACGATACCAGCGACAGCATCAGTGTCACGCAACGACAGCGAGCCGAAGATAATTTTTCCCTTTACGCCTGAAACCTCTGCCACCCGCTGCTCATCAACGCCTCGGACATAGACAACCTTGTTGAATGCCTTCGTGCTCAACATCGCCTTGCCGGAAACGAACGGTGAATACGCAGCGATCCTTGGATTGGATTGTAGAACGCGTTCCACGGTAAAGTATTCGTTAACAGTCATACTGCCTTTTTTTTCAAGTCGAATGTGTGGATCAAATCCCACCAATACCGACGTTACCACCGAGTTGAAGCCGTTGAACACCGACAGAGCAATCAGCAGTGCAGCGACACCGATGGTAATTCCGGCAACAGAGATATATCCAATGATGTTGATGAATCGGACATTACGCTTCGACGTGAGATACCGCCTTGCAATAAATGTTTCAACAGACGCCATTGACTATCCAAACTTCAATGCAGATACGGGATCCAAACGCGCCGCGGCGCGAGATGGAAGAAGCGTTGTAAGCATGCATAAACTGAATGCAATGACGGTGACCAGAATAAAATTTACCGGACTGAGGAGAACTGGAACAGTGTCCATGTAGTAGATATCGGAAGGAAGCGAGAGGATTTTGAACGTCAACTGCGACCAACAGAACCCATACGCAACGAGGTTACCGAGGATAATTCCAACCAGTGCAATCGCAAGACCCTGCAGCGTGAAGATCCTCTGAATCAATTTCGGTCCGGCGCCAAGAGATTTGAGAATACCGATCGCCTGAGTTTTCTCAAGGACGAACATCAGCAGCGTCCCGATAATATTGACCGTCGCAACAATGATAATCAAACTCAAGAGCAGCGGAGATAGTTTCTTCTGCAGCTCGACCCATGAGAACAGGTTTCTGTAGGTCTGAAAGACAGTCCGCGCATAGTATGGGTAGCCGAGAAGCTTCTGGACTTGCCTTGACGTCTCGTCAATCGTGTTGATATCTTTCACAAGGATATCGAAGCCGGAGACAGCATCCCCCATCTGGAAGAGTTTCTGTGCATCGTACAAGTTCGCGTAGGCATAGATGTCATCAAACTCTGCCATGCCTGATTCATAGATTCCGGCAAGTTGAAACTGCATTGCTCGCGGTTGCACGCTTTCCGCTGTCGCTTGGGGAAGCGCAAAGACAACGAGGTTCTGTCCGATTGCCGCGTTCAATCGGTTTGCAAGCTTGCGACCGATGACAAGCTGTGGCAGCCCTTTCCGGTCTGCCGAGATGAACGATCCTTCGACGAGATGCTGAGAGTAAGTCAACACGTTCATCAGAGGGTCGATCCCTTTCAGATAAATTCCGTCGACAGCGTTGCCGGATCGAATCATTCCTTCACGTGCTGCAAATGGAGAGACCGCTCGAATCCCGGCAATTTCTTGGTTCAATCGGCGGACGGAACTCGCATAGTCTTCAACCGGCCGGTTTTGGTAACCCTGCACTTCGATATGCGACGTAAATCCCACAACCTTCTCTTTGATTTCGCGTTCAAATCCATCGAGGATAGAGAGGGTAATGATGAGCGATGCTGTTCCGAGCATCACGCCGAGGATGGCGATGGTAGTGATGAAGGAAAGAAATCCGGTTCGGCGATGAGCCTGAATGTAACGCTTTGCTATGAACCAAGAAATGCTCACGTTCCGGGGATTGCGTCGTGAGATATGGACACGAAACCGTTAACGATTCTTCTGACCATACTCGAGGAGAAATGCTTTGATGAATTCGTCAAGATCACCGTCCATCACCGCCTGCGTGTTGCTTGTTTCCACGTCCGTCCGATGATCTTTCACCATATTGTACGGATGGAACACATAGGATCGGATCTGGCTCCCCCACTCGATTTTCTTTTTCGTGCTATTGAGTGCGTCCCGCCTTGCCTCCTCTTCCTCCTTCCGCATCTGATACAATCGGGACTTAAGCATCTTCATCGCGCGTTCCTTATTTTGAAATTGCGAACGCTCTTGCTGGCACGCGACCACAACACCCGACGGAATGTGTTTGATCCGAACTGCCGTTTCAACCTTATTGACGTTCTGTCCGCCTTTGCCACCGGAGCGGTAGGTTGCGACTTCAATATCAGCTGGATTGATTTCGATCTCGACGTCATCCTCGATTTCTGGATAAACAAACACCGACGCGAACGATGTGTGTCGACGGGCGTTGGAATCGAACGGCGAGATGCGGACAAGCCGGTGAACACCATTTTCTGCTTTCAAATATCCATACGCATAATCACCCTGAACCTCGATCGCTGCACTCTTGATGCCTGCGCCTTCTCCCGCCTGTTCATCAAGCAGGAACGTCTTGAACCCTTTTTTTTCGCTCCAGCGCAGATACATGCGGAACAACATCTCCGCCCAATCTTGCGCTTCAGTTCCTCCTGCGCCGGCATGAATGTTCAAGACACAATTCTTCGGATCATCCTCACCACTCAACATGTTGCGGAATTCGAGATCACCAATGCCTTGTTCGATTGTGGTAAGTTCTGTTTGAAGCTCACCGGCAAGAGACTCATCGGCGGATTCAATAGCTAATTCGAGAAGGGCTTGTGCATCGTGCAGTTTCCGTTGGATTGAGGTCCAGCGTTCGACCCACACCTTTCGCTGGCTGATTTGTTGCATCACTTTTTGCGCGGCGACGTTGTCGTTCCAAAAATCCAGGGCATGGGTTCGTGCTTCGAGTTCGGTTATTTCCTTTTCCTTCGTATCAAGGTCAAAGATACCCCCGGAGGAGGGTGAGCTTGCCTTCAAGTTCTTTTAATTTTTCTTTAATATCTTCAAACATTTGGAATCTCCAATATCGAACAAGGAATTTCGAATTTAGAAGTTATTGTGATTTTTTAATTTTGTTTCTTTGTGCTGTACTTATACTCTTCACAAAGATTGCTATGAGTTGATTCGCTTCATCCATAACAGGATCGATTCTTTCGGTCGGCTTAATCAATGTCAGTCGCTTGATAATTTTCAATGAAATATTTGATTCACGAAGTTCTTTGAGCACAATTTTTATTTTATGAATGAAATCACTTCTTGATTCTGCGCTTTGTGCTTCTCCATAATTGAGCGCTGGCGACGTTCCCGACCGAATGAGTTGACCCGCAATATGATTTCCAGTTCTTGTGTTTGGCAATGACTCTACAATTCGTGCAATTCTTACAGCAAAATTAACAAGTCTGTCTTCCAAATCAAATTTCTTAGCTTGATTCTCCTCCTTCATCATTCCTTGTTCATCATTCGATATTTATCTTTTCTTGAACCTCAATCTCCATTCTCAGCAGCGCACTGCTCAGCGTTTTCCCTTGCGCATCGTTTTTGAGCGAGACCGTTCCGCCGCCGCCGAGAGAATTGTGCAGAAGAAAATTTAGTGCGTTGAGATTGGGGAGCTCGTATCGTTCCACTTTTCCCAAACAAATTCCTTCAAAATATTTTTTCACTCGCTCGGCAGTAACATATTTTTTGATGAGAGGAAAAAACTCTGGCTTCAAGGCAATCAGCCCCACGTTGCCAGTATCTCCTTTGTCACCGGAACGCGCGTGACACAACTGCAACAATTGTATCTTCATAGATTTCAATCACACTTCCGTCACAACGACTTGAGGATTTATAGCATTTTTTGGAATCAACGCGGGCCAGTAGGCGATGACTTCACTCGGCTTTGGCCTACCACCGGCAAAACCTGTGACAGCCGGAGGTCCAGTGAGAATCAGCGGTGCGATTTCTTTTCCGAAGCGCTCGACCGCGTTGTAGTCATGGCTTCGCACGCCAACACGGAGAACTACTTCATTGATGATGTTCGGCATGTCTGCAATCAGACCATGGCAGGAATTGAGACCGAGAAACTCCGTACGAATCTCATCGAACTTCAATCCCAGATCGGCAAGACGCGTTCTAAGAATTTCATCCGACTTCTTCGCTTTCTCCAGTGCGTCGGGCCACGCGTACGTCAGCGTGCTGATGGCAGTATACCCATCCGAATACGACATCGACACTTTGTAGAGGTTCGTGTTTGGTTTCCCTTTCACTCCCGAAAGCTTTACGCGGTCTTTGCCACTCTGTTCAAGTTTGATCGTAGTGAAATCAGCGATGCATTCCGGCGTGATATAGTTCGTTGGATCACCGATCTCATACAAGAGTTGTTCACTCACAGTTTGAACGGTCACCATCCCACCAGTCTTTTCGTGCTTCGTGATGATCATCTCGCCGCTCGGGTATGCTTCAGCGATGGGGAAGCCAATATGGGCAAGATCTGGCACGGCCTTCCAGTCGGCGGAAAAATTTCCACCACTTGCCTGTCCACCGCACTCGAGAATATGTCCGGCAACAACACCGACAGCAAGTTTATCCCAATCATTCCACGACCAGCCGAACTCGTGAATCATCGGTGCATACGTTAGCGCTGTATCGGTTGTTCTACCGGTAATAATAATTTGTGCCCCCTGACGAAGGGCTTCCACAATGGGGCGCGCACCAAAATAGATATTGGCACTGACAATCCTTTCACGGACAGCGTCGAGACTCTCGCCCGTTTCCATATTCTTCAGGTCGATGCCCTTCTGCCTCAGCTCATCAAGACAGTTGAGGATGTTATCACCAGAGACTACACCTATCTTCAGACCTTTGATGCCAAGCTTGCCTGCGACTTTGAAGATCGCATCGCGGCATGCTTGGGGATTGACTCCGCCACCATTTGTGATGACCTTGATATTTTTCTCGACACACGCAGGTAGGATTTGCTCCATCAGCGGAATCAGATCCTTGGCATAGCCAAGAGTGGGATCCTTCATCTTCTGCTTCTGCATGATGGACATGGTTACCTCGGCAAGGTAGTCCATCATCATGTAATCAATCGGACCCTTCGTTACTTGGTCGACGGGCGCGGAGAGAAGGTCTCCCCAGAAACCTTGTCCTGATGCTATTCTAATTTTGTCCTTCATCAAGTTCGATTATTGCCATCCTGAGAGCAGCAAAAGATCAGATTCTTCTCTTCGTCTCACTCTGCGAGCAAGACTTCGTTCAGAATGACAACGAGCCGCTCATACAATCTTTATATGCAACTCTTTCAATTGTGCCGGATCAACTTCTGATGGAGAATCATCCATCAACGAGATGGCGCTCGTGGTCTTCGGGAAGGCGATCACATCACGAATGGATTTTTCACCTGTCAATAACATGCAGATACGATCGAACCCGAAAGCGATTCCACCGTGCGGTGGTGCGCCGTAGCGAAACGCATCCAGCATGAAGCCGAATTTCTTTTTTGCTTGCTCGTTGTTGATGCCAAGCAGATTGAAGACTTTGCTCTGTAGGGCTCGATCGTGGATCCGAATACTGCCGCCGGCAATCTCGTTTCCGTTGAGAACAAGGTCATATGCACGTGCGCGAGCTTTGAGCGGTCCCGTGTCTAACAACGACGCATCCTCACCGTTGGGTGAGGTGAAGGGATGATGCATCGCAACGTAGCGCTTCTCTTGTTCATTAAACTCAAACATCGGGAAATCGGTCACCCACAGCAGATCATTCTTGGATTCATCAATGAGATTCAGCCTTCGCGCCATTTCGAGCCGCAGTCCACCGAGGATCGTGTACGCTTTCGACCATGAATCCGAAATCAACAAAATCAGATCTCCGGTTTTTGCCTGCATTCTTCGTTGGATAGCGTTGACTGTTTCCTTTCCGAGAAACTTCTCACTCGGGGTCTCGACACCAGCATCAGTCACCCGCATCCAGACTAACCCACCAGCCCCGAGGCTCTTCGCGAAGTCAGTAAGAACATCAAGCTGGTTGCGCGTGAAATTTCCACAGTCAGGAGCAACAAAGCCAGCAACAACCCCATCCTTCTTTACCACCTCACTGAACACTTTGAATCCTGAGTCTTTAATCAACTCATTGATATTGGTGAACTCCAAACCGAACCGTGTATCCGGCTTATCCGAGCCGTACGTTTCCACAGCTTCCTTATACGTCAAGCGCGGAAAGGGAGTCGGTATCTCAACCCCTTTGATCTCCTTGAAGAATCGCACTATCAATCCTTCTACAACCTTCCTCACGTCCTCTTCTTCAACGAACGACATCTCCACGTCGATCTGCGTAAATTCCGGTTGCCGATCGGCGCGAAGGTCTTCATCGCGGAAACACTTTACAATCTGAAAATAGCGATCCATTCCTGCGACCATCAAGATCTGTTTGTAGGTCTGAGGCGATTGGGGGAGCGCATAAAACTTGCCGCGGTGAACGCGACTGGGCACGAGGTAATCCCGAGCGCCTTCAGGAGTGCTCTTCATCAGGACGGGGGTTTCCACTTCGACAAAATTCAGCTCGTCGAAATACTTTCTCGTGATGAGATACATCTTATGTCGAGTGATAAGATTTTGTTGCATCGGAGATCGCCTCAAATCAAGATATCGATACTGCAACCGGGTTTCTTCATTCACATCCACATCATCTTCGATGGGGAATGGGGGCGTATCAGCACGATTGAGAATCGTTACGTCATCCGCCATGACATCTATCTGTCCGGTCGGAAGGTTTGCGTTTTCAGTTCCGTCCGGACGGCGTTCCACCTTGCCGCTCACAGAGATAACATATTCGCTGCGGAGCTCACCCGCCAGTTTGTGGACTTGTTCGTTTGTTTGAGGGTTGAACACTACTTGTGTCTTTCCGTACCGATCTCGCACATCGATGAATACGACACCTCCAAGGTCGCGTCGTGTGTCGACCCACCCAGTAAGCGTTACGTTCTTGCCAATGTCTCCTTCACGTAATTCACCACATGTGCACGTGCGTTTTCTATAGGACATGAAATCAGGATTCTCTCAAATAGATGAAAAATCAATGAGTTGAAGCGATTAGAAGATAGGAAAAAAATGGGGAAGGAGCAAACTCCCTTTGATTGTCACCTGAGCGAAGAGAGAAATCTCCATCCCCATAAACACACATGCCGGATCGATGACCCGGGATTACGTTGAACAAAAACAGAAAACCTTATTTGACTCGCTCGAACTCGAAAACGTCGGGATGTTCCTGATTTCCTTTCATGCGCATTGTCCACTGTTGAGAGAAATGATCATCGTCTTTGAACGTGAACACGAGTTTCTTCATGTAATTATCATCTTTGGTCGCAAGATTTGTTACGTCCATAAACGAAAAAGCAATCGTGTTCCCGTCTTTAGCCGCCTTTTCCGCCCGCATACGGGGTTGGTTTCCCAACGAACAATAGTGTGTCATCATCAACTTGTCACCGTTCATGTGATACATCGTTATCATCGCCTCGTGGTTTTCTGCCATGTCGAGTGTCTCCATGACCGATGTACCGGCTGAGACAAGCTTGTAAGAAATCGTGACCGGTTTCCCCTCGCTGTCTTTCCCCTTCCACGACCCGACAAGTGACTTGAGCTTATCAAAGCCGGCTTCGCCTTTAGTTCCACCTGGTGGGTTTCCTGCAAGCAGGGGTGCTGCCGCGATGACGATGATCAATACAACCGTGTAAAGTTTCATTGGAAATCCTCCTATGAAAATTAATATATGTGATTTGGCCCCTTATTATTTCCCCGACGTTCTTTTTTTGATTTTCTCAATGCTTCCTTTTGCAGTTTCGGAGGCGGAATTGTCTTTATCGTTCGCTATGGTTTCGAGCGTGGGGATGATCCCTTCGTTTCCAAGATCCCCCAGTGTTCGCGCAGCGGTCGATTTTATTCCGTCATTCTTGTCGCTGAGAAGCGATGAGTACAACGCGAGGACATCCTCTCGTCCTTTGCCGTACTTGCTCAAGACGCCCAAGGCACTGTACCGCGTGGTCACGGGCTGACCGTACTTCGCTTTGGAGATCGCGAGCGGGATGACCTGAACTGAATCAAGTGTCGCAAGTGCGCTCAAGGCAGCATTGGCGACCCTGTCACGGAACGATGGATAATCAAGATAGGTTCTAAGCAATTCACGAGCATTCATCGAGTCGGCTTTCGCCATCGACCGTAGCGCGTTTGACATGACGTTATAGCTTGAATCTTTCAACGCCTCGTGGAGAAAGGCAACAACATCAGCGCCTTTAAACTTGCTCATCTGGGATACTGCTGCGTCGCGCACGGATGCCTTCACATCCTTATATGCCGCAATCAACGTGCGCTTTATTTGATCCTTTGACGAATCGGCCTTCGCGTCGATCTTTCCTAACCGCACTACTGCTTCGCGACGGACTGCCCACAAGGGATCGTGCAATGCACGATCTGCAACAACCGTTATAACGTCCACGGATTCGGAGAGGCTCGATAACTGCTGCAGTGCGCGAATGCGGTCGATTGGATTTGTTGCATTCCGCGCTTGAAACTTCCACTCTTCTGGTGGTTTTTCAAACTTCAGCTCCTTCAGCAACCAGTTGCCTTTGTCGAAAATGACAAGCTCCGGTTTTGCCGGTGAAGGAATCGTATAGGTTGTGTCTTTGCCGAGAACCTCTACTCTGTGCGTGGATGTCCCGGATGGTGAGGTGAGCTCAATGTCAATCGGCATGCGGAATACTCCGGTGAGACTATCTATCGTTTGGGTTTGCTTGACCGATAGGAAAATGGCTTTCGCCGAATCGCTCCAGATATATGAGACATCGAAGATCGGATGTCCGGCTTTGTAGACCCATTCATCAAAGAACCAGTAGAGGTTCTGTCCAGTCGCTTCCTCGATGGCAAGCTTAAGATCATTTGTTTCAACTGGTGTAAATTGATATTTTGTGATATAGTGATTGATCGCCTTCCAAAAGAGCTGGTCTCCCAGCACAAACCGAAGCATATGTAATACCGCGGAACCGCGGGGGTAAATGTTTTCTCCATATGATTGGACGCTGACAATCGGTTTCCGACCACGCGAGGTGTCGACGTTGATGCCCGACTGTTGATTGTTGTACATTGAGTAGTCAAATTCATCGCGACCAAGCCAGTATTCATGATAGAGCGGGTCGAAATAGCTTGCGAAGCTTTCGTTGAGCCAAATGTGCCTCCAGTCTTTGCACGTGACGACATCGCCCCACCATTGGTGGGCAAGTTCATGAGCAATCAGACTTGTCGGAGAGTTGTCGACTCGTACTCGAGCGTCATACACCGTAGCAACATCCGACAATGTCGTCGCACTTGTATTTTCCATCCCTCCGAAATGATCTTGTAAAAGAATTTGACCATACTTTTCCCATGGGTAGGCAAAACCGATCTTGTCGTTGAAGAATTTGATCATGTCAGGCGTTTGCTTGAAACAGATTCGCGCATTAAGCGTGTCGTCGGGATAGGCATAGTACTCGAGAGGAAGCTTCCCAGCGTTATCACGGAGAACCGTGTACTCACCGACCGCGACCATGATAAGATATGAGACGTGTGGTTTGTTTTCCATCCAGTGGAATGTTTTTGTTCCGTTCTTTTTGTCCTCCTTCACGCTGACGAGTTTCCCATTCGAGAGAACTGTCAATCTATTCTTCACGGTTGCAATCACTTCAGAGGTCGCTTTGTCATTCGGGAAATCATAACACGGGAACCAGAAATGATTGGTCATGTCTTCCCCTTGTGACCAAATCTGCCATCGCTTGGTCGGATAGCCGGAGTCAGGTTCGTTGAAGAACATTCCTTTCTTCGGAGAACACGAGTATAGAATGGAAACAATCAGCGTATCTTTGGGTGAATATGATCGATCGAGATGTATCGTCAACTTTTTCTCTCCCGTCTCGAACCTCAGATCTTTGGTTTGTGCGAGTGTCACCCTGTCGATTTTCATCTGTTCCGCATCGAACTCAATCGTTTTGAAATCATCAATAAACGGGAGAAGTGTCGTTGCGACTTTACCTTTCACCGTCTTTTGCTGTTCATCCAATGAAACCTCAATCTTATAATGGAGAACATTGTATGAACGGCTGGGGGCTTCCCCCTGTTCATGCAGGGAGAATATGGGTTGAGCAATCGCAGATTTCAAGAGGACGAACAACAATGCGAGAACGGAGGAGGATTTCATTGTAACTCCTAAACTGAGTAATGGGGATTTACCGTACTATAGCTCTACGTGAATGCGGGTGGATAACCAGCGGGCTTCGTCACTTAAAGCATGCGCCCAATGTAAGAAGATCGCGGGAAGTAGTCAAGAAAATTGCCTCAATAACTTGCTAAACTCGTTCTTTATCAGTATAATCTTTCAAATGATGGGGGATCTGAGGTTGCTTGTGCGCGTTTGCTCAATTCGTCCGATGAAATACCGATGGAGAATTCAACCTCTGCTGCCGTGGATGATTGTTCTCTCGAGTGTCTTCTTCCCCTTCTTAGATCTACGGGCACAACCGAACAGTTGTACGATCAACTGGGGAAACCCTCTGCGCTTGTCGTTCGATTCGGTTATCTCTACCACCCCTAAACTTGCCGTTAGCGGGGATACGATTCATATTATTTGGTTCGGTATCGATACGCTTGGCACTGAATCGCACGATGGCATTCAGTATGCTCACAGCTACGATGGCGGACAATCGTTCTCAATCCAATCTACTCTCATCTCACCTGACACCGCACTCAATTTCGGATATATTGCGAGCTCAGGGTCGTACGTCTACATTGCGTTTACAGGGTTGATCAACGGTTCTTTCGGGACTGCATTCACTCGAAGCTCGGACGCGGGGACCACATGGGAGTCTGTTCGCCTTTTGGTGAACAATGTCTTTCCGAAGTTTATCGTCGCCCATGATGCATATGTTTACATACATGTTACGGATCAGCGCAACGGTCGACCAAGCATCCTGAGAAGCGGCAGCAACGGTGAGCAGTGGGACACCATTACGGTGGGTGTCCCATCTCTCTTAGACATCTCCGTATCACGCGACATTCTTCATGCGGTGGGAACGTTTGAAGAAGGCCTTCATCAGGAAATCGGTTACTATCATAGTGAAAGCCGCGGTCAAATTTGGTCTGGGCCAGAGCTGGTTTCTCGAGTAGACGGTGTGACCTCCCTTCTTCCGGAAATTGCTGTGAATGAACAAGGGACGATCTTCGTCCTGTGGAATGATACGGGAACCATCGTTATGCGTCGCAGCATCGGCTATAACGGAGACGGTGAAGTGACATGGGATCCGGAGGCTCCACTCTCTCATGAGAAAGGGGCTGTGTTCGGTGATCTTGCAGCAAGCACCTCCTTCGTTCTCGCTGTATGGGATAATGACTTCGGTGGTAGTCGTGGTATCCGCGTCCGATCGAGCAATGACGAGGCTGTATCGTTTTGTGAAATCGACACACCAACGACGAGCCTACAAGCGACAGAGCCTGCGATAAGAATTAGCAACAAAGCAGTACATCTGGTGTGGTCGGATGTCATCGATAGGAACGGTGAGATCATGTACCAAAAAGGAAGTCTGACTGAAGATGTTCGTCCAAAATTCTTTGCATTGAAGCAGAACTATCCCAACCCCTTTAATGGAACCACGACAATCAAGTTTGACCTTCCCTATCCTGAATATGTAACGCTCACCCTGTACAATATTCTCGGACAGGAGGTTACGAAACTCGTCGATGGATTCCAGGATGCGCGAAGATATGAAGTGACATTGGAGGCGAACGGACTTGCCACGGGCATCTATTTTTATCGTATCAGAACGCCTGTATTTACTGAGACAAAGAAAATGGTGATCCTACGATAATCTTCACCACAGCTGAAGATGCACTAGAGTAGTGTCTTATGAGAGAGACATATCCGGGTAACTGTGGTTTGCAATCCTCTACTTCATCTTCTCGATTGCATTGATCTCTCTCAGCAAATCCTTCTTTGTAAAACGCGACTTACTCATGATTGTAGAGATGAATCCCTGCATCTGTTCCTTGGTGTCATCGTCTACTTCCATGGAGGTTAGAATAATGATGGGGGTATTGCGGGTATTCTGCTGCTGCTTGAGTTGGTAAGCGACATTGAAGCCCGAAATATCCGGCATGATAAGGTCAAGGATGATCAAATCGGGATTTTCCGATCCTGCAAGTCGGACGCCTTCTTTGCCATTCATCGTCTTAATGACTTCATAGCCTTCAGCTTCGAGCATGACCTGGATGAGCTCCGCAGCAGTCCGGTCGTCATCGATAATCAGCACCTTCGGATGCTGTTTGTGATTGTGGATTCGCAGGGGAACCTTGCGGAGAGCACTTACGAGCTCCTCCTTATTCACAGGCTTGACAAAATAATCGACAGCTCCCATGCTAAAACCAAGCTTCTTCTCGTCAGTGATGGAGATGATAATAATGGGGATGTTCTTACAGATGGGATGCCGCTTGAGTTCTTTCAATACTTGCCATCCATCCTTGATGGGCATAATCATATCGAGCGTGATGATGCTTGGCTTAAGATGCTTTGCCTTCTCAAGCCCTTCGGCTCCATCACGAGCAAGTTCCGTGCGATAGCCTGCCTCGTGCAAGTACATTTGAATCAACTGGCTCGCCTGGACGTTGTCTTCGATCACGAGCACGAGGGGCTTTTCCCCATCCGGCATTGTGACCGGCTGCTCACTAACGATCCGTAAAAGCTGGTCCGCTGAATCGATCACCTCGCCCGCAACAACCATCGGGATCCTGAAGCGGAATGTGGCGCCCTTTCCCCATTCGCTCTCAACAGCAATATGTCCGCCGTGCAATTCTACGAGGCGTTTCGTAATGACAAGTCCCAAGCCCGTGCCTTCCTTCGCACCCTTTGCATTCTTGCCCTGCGTGAATGCTTGGAACAGGCGCGTCACATCTTCGGGCTTGATGCCTACGCCCTCATCCTTGACTTGAAATTCGATTTCGTTAACAAAACGGCGGCAGCTCACCATCACTCTCCCATTGACGTGGCTATACTTAATTGCATTTGAGACAAGGTTGACCAAAATTTGTTTGAACCGTGTCTGATCCACGACAAGCTGATCAATCTCCGGTGCAACCTCGAACGTCAGGGTAATTTGTTTTTCTTGCATTGCAGCTTGCATTACCCGTTGGACGCTCTCTGTAAAGTATGAAATCGGGTACGCCTCAATGTGCAATTCCATCTTCCCCGCCTCAATCTTTGAGAGATCGAGAATATCATTGATCAAGCCTTGGAGATGTTTCCCACTTTCATTGATATTCTTCATGAAATCGCTCACCTTCTCTGCCGGTAGTACCGTCAACTCGGAGGTGAGGATTTCCGAAAAACCGACGATCGCATTGAGCGGTGCGCGTAGCTCATGACTGAATGTCGCCAGGAAACGCTTTAGGGTTTCATTTGCATCATCGGTTCTTTTCTTCTCATTTTCTAGTTCGATATTCTTAATGGTTATCTCATCCATCAACCTCTTGCGGCTCATTCCGATAGCGAGCTCATTAGAAATGATCGACAAGAGCTTTAAGTCTTCATGGACATAACTGTCGACCTTCGGTGAGAGAACTTCCAGCACCCCTTGCAGTTCGTTCTGCACCATCAGTGGAATTGAGATGAGAGTTTTCAACTTGATTGCATCTGTCTCTGTCAGGAAGTATGCCGCTATCGAGCTTTTCGAGAGTTCATCGGATACAATAACTTTCCGCTCAAGCGCCGTGCGCACAGCGATCGTCTGAGATTTTTCATCAACAATTTGATGCTCCACTTCAGGGTCAACCCTAACATCAACAAGTGACGGAGCCATTAGATGCAAGAGGGATGATCGTTGGTCGTAACGGTAGATGCAGACAAATTTAGACGGGATCTCCATGAACTGTGCGATCCGCTCACCAGCATTGAGGCATAAATCATCGAGATGAGGCGCCACATTGATAACGTGAGACACCTCCATCAACATCTCCTTCTGCCGTTGCTGACGTTTTTGTTCTGTTATGTCCTGGAAAAAAACGGAGATGCCGCTTTCTGTTGGGTAAATTCGAATATCATACCACGCTTCGAATCTCTCGTCCCGATATGAAGTTTCAAAGCTTTGGAAACTCTTTTTCTCCATGGCAGTCCGATACTTCTCTCCAAGCTCTGCATCTTTTGCATTAGGAAAGATCTCGAATACGTTTTTCCCGAGCACGTTCGCTCTTCTCAAACCCGTACCTTCCTCTGCTGCCCGATTCCAGTAGGTAAAACGATATTCACCATCAAGCGCAAAGAAGCCGCCCGATATACCCTCTAGGATTTCGACATAATTGGTGGAAGAATTCATAGCGATTCTTCTATAATGTTATGATAATATTTTTGGGTTTAGGGGTACCCACAGCAGATAAACCTTTGGAGCATACACAATTTTTCAATAAGATGCAAGCGGTTTCTTAAGGAAGGCTTGAGGTAAAAGGATTAATCCCTGATATTCCTTACACAGGGTTTCTATCCACAACTTATCAAGGGGGAAAACCTTTAATATCTAACAGATTTTGAGTGTTCTCAATAGGTTATCCACATGGAATGCCTAGTAAAGGTAAAGTTAGTTCTTGTCCCAACAACCGGTAATCTGAGATTTTAATCCCTTTTAGGTGCGGTCAGAGAGGGAGGAATCAAACACTCATTTGCTTTTCGGTAGGAACAACTTTCACAGATATCAAGCTCGCGATTGAAATCATAGGTCTTGATATTACCGATAATTTGGTTAACTATCGTTTCGAAACGTTCGAGATCACTCTCATTAAAATTAAAATGAATCGGCTCGGACGGATGCCGCAGGAAGACCAGTGTAGCTAACACACTGTTTTGTCTATAAAGTTTTTTCACCAAAATAGAATACGTCAACAGTTGGGGTTTGTAGATCTCAGCCGACTTTCTGATCTCCGCGCGTTTCACTTTGTCGGTCTTATAATCAACTATACACCAACAACCGGATTTGTCTTTATACAATCGGTCAATGGTTCCCGTCAGATAGTCTGTCGCATAAGCTGCACTCAAGGATAATTCTGTCCTCGTCTCAGAGGCATCCAAAACGGTCCGCCCGAACGACGAGTTGATAAAACCCAAGGCATTTTGAGCGACCGCCTCTACGAGACTTTCATTGGGGGAATAGCTGCCCAAGGAATTCGTTCTTACTAATTGACTGGCTTTTTCCCTGATGTGTTCTTCCGCCAGGGAAGTATCATAAATGGTTTGCAGGAGAGCATGAGTGAGTAGCCCTTCCACCTCGCCGAGAATCAAATCATTTGACTCTTCTTCTTCATCAAAATCGTACGGGGAGCTACTTCTCTCCGGAACTCCGAGATGGTATTTCAGATAATATTTCGTCGGGCACTCAAGGAAGGTCTTTATTTGTGTTGCTGATACAACCTCACCATATGATCGACCCACGAGATGATCAGTAAAAATCCTCCTCGGCCGGAATACGCCAGCAGACTCACTCTGTACCTGTGGGAAAACAAGTTGGGCAGGCTCCGAGAAGCTGATACTCATTCTCAATCTGTGACGTGTTTGAACAACGTCGAGTTGCCCGTCGGAACCCCCAAGCACTTTCAGGCTTGATTCTGGAAAGAGATGTTCACCATTACGCACAGTAGATACATCAAGCCGAAGAGAATCCAATGTCCAACGGAGAAAGGAGGGATAGCTTGACTCAACATCCCATTGACCGGAAAGAATGATCGCATCGCGGGCGCGAGTACATGCCACATAGAAAATGCGCTTTTCTTCCGCCTCTCGCTTCTGGTTGGATCGTTGTTGAAGAAGGTGAAAAAGTGATGGGGTAAGTTCTCGATCGAAATCATCATCGTCTCGAACCTTGTATGCAATGCCAAGATGGGGATCTAACAGTGGTGTCCGGTCATACCGGAACTTTTGATGAGCAAACGGAACAAATACAACGGGGAATTCCAATCCCTTCGCCGCGTGGATAGTCATTACCTTTACATAGTTTCCATCGATCGTCGATGCCGCCTGACCCTCCCGGTCCTCAGTTTCGGCAAGCGTTCGCAATCGCCGGACAAAATCATAGATCGTAGTGAATCCCTTTCCTTCGAATTCCTGTGCGAGTCTGAAGAGCTTTTGAATGTTTGCAAGATTCTGACCCCCCGACGGCAATCCCGTAACCGTTCCCCGCCAGCCAGTTTGAAGGAAGATTCGTTGGACGAGTAATTGAATTGGCAGTCGGTGAACGATTTCGCGGTGATGCTTTAGCACGCGAAGTGCTCTTCTTAATTCAGGAGTAGCATCCCGATCCTTCGCATACGCTTGTAGTTTCAGCCAAAACGATTGACCCCTATGAAGAGAAATTTCAAATAGTTCTGCATCAGAAATGACGAAAAACGGTGAACGAAGAATTCCCGTTAGCGCAACGTCATCGTCAGGGTTAAGCAGGAAATTGAAATAATTGAGGAAATCATACACCTCTTGTGTCTGGTAAAATCCAATACCGCCGGAGAGAACGTACGGTATTTGTTGCTCGAGCAATGCTCTCTCAACTGCGCGGATGTGCGTTCGCGTGCGTAAAAGTATCGCGGCGTCCTTGAATTCAAAAGGCCTTCGCTCTTCCGACTTCCCATGGTAAATGATGTGTTGCTGATCTACCAGTGTCATAATTCTGCTTGCGATCATTTGGCATTCGCGCATGATTGCATCGCAGCTCTGTGTATCACCATTCTCGTCATCCTGGTCGGATGAACCCCGCTGTGTCGGGATGAGAAGGAGTTCCACGCCGCCTTCTGCCCGATTGTTTCTTCCCTGGATGAGCTCATCATACGCAACATCGTAATCGCATGAATCATCAGACAGAATCCGCGAGAAGACGCGGTTCACGAAATCGACAAGGTTGGGTAACAGCCGAAAGCTCTCCCCCAGGATGATCTCTTTTCCAGTTCCGCCATCGGAGGCTCCTATGGATCGTTTTATATCCTCAAAAATTTTTACCTCCGCATCGCGAAAACCATAGATGGACTGCTTTGGGTCACCCACAATGAATAGATTTCCCGACGTAAAACCGGAAAGCAATTGTTCTAAAATTTCGTACTGCAACCGATTGGTATCCTGGAATTCATCAATCATGAAGAATTTGAATCTTGAAGAAATCACCCGACGTAACTCGTCATTAGGCAGCAATTTCCATGTCTTCATTTGTAGATCTTCGAAATCGAGTTGGCCATATTCTGCCTTTTTCGCTTCGTAAGCATCAACAATGCGTTTATATACATGAAGTAACGTTCGCATCGTTCGGAGCAGTATTCTATTCGCTTTAGCCCCCTCATCGCTCGTCATGGATTCGATGAGGTCAGAAACCGACGACAAGTGATCGGTGATCTTCTGGACTTTTCCATCGAGATGAACTATATCGGTGTCTGCTCCAATGAACTCTTTCCGTAGAGTCCTTTTCCGCGTAAGAATAAGATTTGCGATTTTGCTGTAACGGTCAATCTTCTGTTTCGGCGAAAGTTGATGATGCCAATCTTTGAGGAGAGTCGAAACCTCGCTCACGCTCTTGCCTGATGCAAGACGAAGAATGTGCTGGACGCTTTCCTTCCAAGAACATGTATCAATTTGTCGGATGATGGCGCTCTCAATCATCCGGTGCCATCCTCCAAGGATGTTCTCTTCAGAAAGATTCTCCGCAAGACATCCGTCTTCCTTCAACAGACGGTCAATTTGTTCCCGCTTTCGCAGAAAAAGGGCGAGATATTCATCAACGGTTCTTCTCCCGAACATCCTCAGAACATTAAGAACGTTTTCGCTCTCTGCAGACTTCTCAGAATCATTCAAGATCTTTTCAAATGTTTCTCGCAGAGCCTCATGTTCGAGAAGCTGTTGGTCGGCACCTTCCAGTACGGTAAACGCGGCATCGACATCAGCTCCGACTGGGTACTCCCGCAGCAATTGCGCACAGAAGGAATGTATCGTCCCGATGTTGGCAGAGACAAGCTGATCTCGGATTTGTTCAAGCTGTATCCTCTCTCTGGTCTGTTCCGCTGTCCGAATTTTTTCTTCCACCTCCGTTGCTATCTTACTCTTGAGCTCACTTGCAGCCTTCTCCGTGAAGGTAATCGCGACTATCTCGTTGACTCGAGCCTCCGTCTGAAGCAAGATCTCAACAAACCTCCGGACAAGAACAGTTGTCTTCCCTGCACCCGCATTCGCCGTCACCGACATATGATGGCGGAAATCAAGTGCCTTTTTTTGATTATCAGTTAACACGGAATGACATCCTTTACTTCGGAGACCTGTGGTAGCACAACACCCTCACCCCAATGATAACACCGTGAACTTGTCCCATCGTCCTATCGAACATAAATTGCTTTCTTCCGATCGAGCACGCGTCCATCAACGGAGATTTGGTAGAAATAGATTCCTGTCGACACATGATCGGGCCGCCACAGCGTTGAGTGACTTCCAGCTTCCTGCACTCCATCGATCAAAACTCCAATAAGCTGACCCATCAAGTTGTATACTGAGAGCCTTACATTTCCCCCTTTTGCTAACGTATAGGATATTGATGTCGATGGATTAAATGGATTGGGATAGTTCTGAGAAAGAGAGAATACTCCCGCCACCGTTGGATCGTCACCAATTCCATCTGTAATATCATAAAGCAAGTTATGATAGAGAACATTTTGGCCGGTTGTGTCTGCTCTCGGACCACTATTTGCGATAACAATATCGAGATCATGGTCACGCTCGTGATCAAACAAAGCACACGCGACACTAAAATCTTGAATCTGAGGGAGAAGACTTGATGAATCGGCGAATGATCCATCACCCTTGTTAATCATCAACACATCGTAGTCGGGTACGCCGGGGAACACTTTCGTCATGAAGAGATCCGGAAGGTTATCATTGTTCAGTAAGCCGAACTTTGCACCATTAAAATGTCCTGCGAGATTTTCGAAACCACTGTTGGATGATATTGAGAAGCGGCCTGTTCCATCGTTCAGAAACAGGCGCACGAGTGGAGATTGCAGCGAGAAGGAGAGACCAACTTCAAGAATATCAAGATCGCCATCCCCGTCAATATCTGCAAAGGCGAGATCCCGTGTCATCCTATGGAACCCTTCCGGCATGTGCGTCATCGTTTCATCAACAAAATAACCATTACCCTCATTGCGGAAGAACGCTGTTTGTCCACTCAACGAATCGACGGGAGTTGGATCACTTGGCCTTGTTATAAGAGTATAGAAATTCGAGAATACAATATCACTAAGCGTATCTTTGTTCAAGTCGGAGATGAAGAGATCGAAGAATCCGTATTTCGCCGTATCCGGCATCCTTCCGAGAGAGTCGCGTCGAAAGTATCCAGCACCGTTATTTAGCCAGATTTCTGGTTTCGAAAATCGTCGCTGGATCGAATCCTGTGGATCTATTACTCCAAACAGAATTACTGCTATGTCATTCGAATTGCCCGTGTCGAGACGAGCGGATTTAGCAAAGGACACAAAAGTCTGGGAAGAAACATTCGGAAGTCTTAAGTTACTCTGATCAGTAAAAAAACCCGTCCCGTCGTTGATCAACAAATTGGCTGCTGGATATGGATTTCCACACCCGTAACCTCCGAGGAATATATCCAGGTCACCATCACCATCGCAATCGAAGACCTCAACATCCTGAGCGGAGTGTAGTCCCGGCGGAATCCTCGATGCAGTCTCATCCACAAAATTGCCTTGAGCAGTCTGGACCCACAGCCGTGGTCTTGCATCCGCTGTATCATTACAGAGAGTCGAATAGATCGAGAAGATAATATCATCCCTCCCATCGCCGGTGACGTCAGCAACCTCAATGTCGCTGGGCTTAGATTGCTCAATCGGCAATGTGGTAGATGTGACGTCGCGAAAGGAAAATGTTCCCTCATGAGAGAAAGGTATCGTTCGGTTCGAGTGACTCGACGACACGAGAAAATACACTCCAGTAGCGAGGGTGGCTTGATGACCATCTGCAGTGGTAATCATCATCTGTTGCAGCAGACGCGCCGTCAATTTTCCTGGCGCCGGAAGAAGCCGCGTCGAACCAAGATATCTACCATAGATATCGTAGATCATTGTCGAACCCTCCTTCTCCCCTGCCACCACGTTACTCACGACCAAACAACAGAGTATGGACAATGTTATGTACTTCAGAGTCTGTGCTATCATCGTATTCCCCTCAGAATGAGAATGAATGTAACAGCTATCCCGGTGAAACTCAACTCTGTCGAGTGTTATCCTTTCATGACCGCCAATGGTACGAGCCTCGCGACTTTCTGCGCGAGACCAGCACCATGCATCACCTCAACAACGCGACTCACGTCTTTATAGGCATCCGGTTTCTCTTCAGTTAAACCGGAACGTGTTTCCCCACGAACAATGATCCCCTTCTCTTTCATCTCTTGCAGCAATTGATCGGCGGTGGTTTCTTTTTTTGCCTGGGTCCGACTTTTTGCCCGTCCGGCACCATGACAACTCGAGCCGAATGTTTCCTTCATAGCCTGCGCGGTGCCAACGAGAACATACGAGCACGTACCCATACTGCCGGGAATCAGCACCGGCTGACCAACCCCGCGCAACTCTTCCGGCAACGCGACATGACCTTTCGGGAACGCCCGCGTTGCCCCTTTGCGATGAACGAGTACTTGTTTTCTCGATCCATCGAGCTCATGTTCTTCAGTTTTCGCAATGTTATGGCATACGTCGTACACGATTGTTAATTTGCCGTTCCCGAGCACACGCTGAAATCCTTCCCTTATCCAGTGTGTCATCATCTGTCGGTTGGCAAAGGCGAAATTTGCGGCTGCCGCCATTGCTTTTAGATATCGTTGTCCTTCAGTCGATCTAATTGGAACACATGCGAGCTGCCGATCGACGACTGAGATGCCGTACTTCTTCATTCCATCTTGCATGATGTCAAGATAATCTGTGCATACTTGATGCCCGAGCCCTCGTGAACCGCTGTGAATGAGCACAACAATCTGATCCTTATGGAGACCAAATTGTTTGGCGATTTCAGGCTCAAACACGTCCGTGACAGTTTGGATCTCCAAGAAGTGATTACCCGACCCAAGCGTACCCAGTTGATGATGGCCGCGGTCTTTTGCCCGAGAGCTTACCAAGGACGCATCGGCGTTCGAGATTTTTCCATACTCCTCGATTCGAGCGATATCAGTTTCAGTTCCGTAACCCCTATGTACAGCCCACTGGGCACCGTCGCGAAGAACGTCGTCGAGTTCCGTTTTCGTGATATCAAGAAGACCTTTCTTCCCAGTTCCACAAGGAATATCGCGAAAGAGTTGATCAAGAAGCTGCTTAAGTTTTTCTCTGACCTCCTTCAACTCGAACGGAGCGGCAAGAAGACGGACACCACAATTGATATCAAACCCCACGCCACCGGCGGAGACAACGCCCTCGTCGAGATCCGCGGCAGCAACGCCACCGATACAGAACCCATATCCCTGATGGGCATCAGGCATCGCAAGTGATCGACCTACGAGTCCCGGTAACGTTGCAACATTCGCGACCTGTTCTTTCGTCTGATCCTTGTCAATCTGCTGTATGAGATCATCATCGGCATAGATCAACCCTTCAATCCGCATCCCCTGTTTGTACGAGGTCGGAATGAGATATCGGTATTGGTCAACTTTCTTGAGCATCGGATCAAATGTCGAGATATACTCTCACTACCACTCCACTCTTGTCTTCATGCACCTCGAGTTGATGGTATGTCACCGCTTTCACATCCAATTGCGTTCGATGTTTGCTCTTAGAAAAATTCTCCCCGTGGATCGTCGCGTGTAGTGATCGAGTGGTTAGTGCCGTGACGACAAATTCCTTGCCGACGAACTTCCCTCCATCGTACAGATACAAAATCTCCGAGAGCCATTTCACGAGAAGTTGTTCGACGTCGGCAGCAGTCACGATAATCTCTCTTGGCTCTCGAGGTTCGACCGTCGAGACATCGAGGATAATAGACGTCAATGCACGAGCGGCGTTCTGGAATGCCTCCGCAAGCGTAGCACCTCGTGCTTCAATGCCGAGATCAGCAGGATGATCGAGTATGGTATAACTTGCTTGCATTCGAGTGCCAAACCATCTAACCGATTCTTAAAGAGGTGGCCCAATCGAGAAATACAGTAACAGCGGACCAACGCTCACAGGGAAATTCGGCAAGTCCTGACGGAAGTAGAAGCTTTTTCCCAAACCGAAGGATGCCGGACCGAGCGGTGTATCGAGTTCGATTTCCGCCCCGATCCCGTGCCGAAAACTGTTGAACTTCAGTTCCTCCGGAATCTGGGAGATTGTCCCCACATCGTAGCGCACCTTCACATACGTTTCAAAAATGAACTTGAAGGGGACCCAAAAACGATACTCCATGTTGACAAGGAAAAGTTGTCTGCCGCGACTGTCGTCTTCACGCAATCCGAAGAACGAATGTAAACCCCCGAGACTGTATTGATCAACGATGGGGAGCGTCTGATCGGCAAATCCAAATGTAATCTTCGGTCTGAACGTGTGGCGGGGTAACGGTGTAAGATATGTTTCGTAAGAGATACCAAACTTTCCGAAACTTACTTCGCTACTGAGGCTCT